>CP017950.1:1800000-2157199 GCA_002838205.1 Tenericutes bacterium MZ-XQ
TGAACTTTTGTTTTGTAAAATCGATCTAACTTTTCATAATCATCTTTTGTATATCGTTTTAGATTGTCAGTTTCTAAACGTGTGATTTTCATAGGTGCATATGTGACTAAAAACCCACCTTCAATTTTCAAAGCTTCAATACGCTTTAAATAGTAGATTGAATCTTCGATATCATCAGTTGTATAGTTTTCACTTCTAAACATATTTTTATGCTTATTCACGTAATTATGTACATCAATAATTGAAAAATATACGCTAATTAAATCACTTTGCTTACTTTCTTTCTTATATACATCATGGTTCATTAAAAACTCAATAACATGCTCTGCAATTTCATGTAAGAAGTGCAATCTTGCTAAGATATTTTCTTTTAATGGAACTATTCTTAAAACATCATTACCTTGTTTCGATACTTTAATCATTTTTGTAATCGCTAAATAATTAATAAGACTTTTAATGTCTTTTACATTAGATTTTAAGTTAGAATTTAATGCTTGCTCGTTCAATATTTTCAAATTGATTAATTTATCATCTTCATTAATGATTGGTATAACAAAATCAATTAACTTTAAAAATCTCTCTTCAATTTTATTTGCAGCATTGAGTTCACTCTTCTTTTCAATATAGCAAACAAGATCTTTGAAATCTTCCAAAATATTAGCTTCTTTTAGCTTTTGAACAATTGAAATCACATAGTGATGTTCCATACCTAGTTGATCAGCGACATAATCTAATCTTGTCTCTGATCCATCTTCAAGCTTACCTTTTGTGTGATATTCAGTAAGTAATCTTGATATAATTCTGACAGCGTTTTGAAAATCCAAGCCTTCATTAAATAAATGTGACGACTCTAGTTTTTTCTTCGCTTCTTCCATATTTTTTACAATCAGACTATTAGCATATACTCTAAAAACATTTTGCCCTCTTTTTAAATATCCTGTATCTTCGAGTGATGCAATCGATGTTTTGACTCTAGTCTCGATATCTTGACCAGAATCGTCCCATCCTGAGGCTCTGGCTATTTCAAGTGCAGATTTTGATATTTCTTTTCTTTTAGAAGTAAGATTCTTTATACCCTGCCATACTTGATAGATTTCTTTTTGATAGATTTTAGTTGAGTTTAACAATGCAAAATGTTCTTCAAGATCATCTTTATGATATAAAACATAGCAAACTGCATTAATGTGTTGATCTCTACCAGCTCGTCCAGCTTCCTGAACGTAGTTTTCAATAGAATCAGAAATATTATAATGAATGACTGCTCCAACGTTACTCTTATCAACACCCATACCAAAAGCGGAAGTCGCGACCATAATTTGGGTTTGGTCACTCATAAATGAGTTTTGCTCGGATATTTTTTCATCTTTTTCCATGCCAGCATGAAATTTCGAGACCGAATATCCATCTTTAGTAAGTTTATCATGAAGTCTATCTACATATTTTCTTCTTGATGTGTAAATAATCGTTGGAACATCATGAACTTCTAATAAGTCTCTCAATTGTTTATATTTATCATCCTCATCTTCAACTTGTAAGACTTTATAAGATAAGTTCTTTCTTTGCGATGTTGATATAATATCAACCATTTCAATACCTAATTTATCCTTAAAATAGTCCTTAATATCTCTGATGACTTGTTTTTTGGCTGTTGCTGTAAAACAAGAAACTGGAATTTGTTTTTGGTTTTGTTTTTTTTCTTGTATGTTTTTAATAAAATCTCCAATATACAAATAATCAACTCTAAAGTCTTGACCCCATGCTGAAAAACAGTGAGCTTCATCTATAACAAATCTTGTGATATCTCTTCCTAATAAAAGTTTTTCAATTGTAGTCGATCTTAATGCTTCAGGAGAAACATATAAAATAGATACATCTCCTTCTTTTACTCTTCTTATCTCATTTTGTCTTTCAATAGGATCTAACAATCCATTAATTGTCGCTGAAGCTGTTATATTTTTATCTTCTAGATTATCCACCTGATCTTTCATTAAAGACTGTAGCGGTGAAATGACGACAGTAAGACTTCTTGTCATTTCTCCACGTAATAACGCTGGTATTTGAAAGGTGACAGATTTTCCTCCACCTGTAGGAAATACTGCAAGTAATGAATCGTTTTTCATCGCATGAGATACTGCTAGTTCCTGGAGAGGTTGTCCATCAAAATCCCTAAACTTTTCATATCCGAAAAATCTTTGTAATCCATTTGTTCCATTTAATGATTCATTGCAATAACTACATCCATGATTACATGGCGTTCCTCTTAAAATGATCATGCAAGTTTCAACAAAAGGAAACTGATGAATCACCCATTCAGGAAATAGTGAAGTAATGTTTGTCGTTTTTATTAAAGCTAAAGTATATGCGAGTTCAGTTTTATGATTAGCAATCAAATCATCTAAATCAGCGTGCTCACATATATGATCTCTAAAATAACTTTTGATTAAATACTTCGGGTGTTTTTTCAAAGGACTGAACTTCATATAATGAAAAAAACCAGCAAACCCTATAGCATCATAAAGTAGATTATATAATATAACTTGCATATCAGCATCTAGTTTATGGAATGCTTCCACTTCACTGTAAAAAAGCTTCATAGCATTTTTAGAGTCATTCAGTGGATTGTTAGAATCTTCTGGTTTTAACTTATCTTCTTTCATTAATGAATGATAAGGTTTGTTCGGAAAAAGAAGTGCAGACAATAGCAGTGTATCAATGATTTTAGATGAGTGAAAATCCATACCTCTAAACTGAAAATCATTAATGAACTTTAAATCGTGAGAAACGATATTATGTCCACAATAAAAATCCGACTTTGAACAAAACTTTATAAACTTTTTTGCATCACTGTGATGAAATTCTTTCAGTTTATCGTTTACGGCTCCAAAATCATAGATTTTTTTAGTTTTTTTGTCAACCTCTAAATCAATAAATGTAATCATGTAATCCCCCATAAAAAATTTTAACTGTTTTATTTTTATTATATGGTTTCTACTAAAAAAGCTTTATTATATATATTGTACGATTATAATAAATATTTCAATTTAGGTAAGCCCACCTATTGTTTCTTTTATTAATTAGATTATTGCATCATAATAAAACTTTGTAACATAATCTTGTTCAATTGACAAGATTAACTCTTTTTTCATTTTTTCATCCTCAATTATTCTCAACAAAGCATTATTTCTATTTTTTAACTTTTCAATGTAATCAATAGATGGCACAATATTTGATTTTCTACTGTTATTTGATTTACTTGTAAGGACAAGGTTCCAAATATCATCGCTATACATGAAAGACCATGGTATAACATGATCAACGCTTATATCACTGCTAACTAATTCCTGACCAGTATAAAAATCAATCACAGCGTTTTCTTTAAACTGCTGAACCAGAACTTCTTTAAATTTCTTTAAATTTTTTCTCCTGATTTTATTATCGATAGAATTTTGAACTTTTGATACAATTCTAGGAGATCGATTATATTTTTCTAATAATTGTGCCCACTTATAATTTATAACATGAATAAGCATAATGCTATATTCTTTTAGTATTTTAGCGTCAAGTATTGGTATACATATTTTAGTTTTCTTATCATCTAATTGATATATCTCATATACTTTTTTATTTGCATATTTATATCTCCAACAAACATCTAATTTCAATGTTTTAGATATTTTATTAATCGTATTGGTATATAATTCTTGATTTTTATCAAAAAACGATTTTGCTTTGTCAAACCAAATAGGATTGGTTTTCTTTTCAATTAATTTATATTCTTCAATAACCTTGCTTACTATTGAATAAATAATGGGTGGTTTAGTATTATTAGAACTCTGTTTTAAATTAAAGAAAAATACTTGATTCCAATAATATTTTAATATCTTCTCAGATATGCTATCAAAGGAGATTTCAATGTCGTTTTCACAATAAGAAAAATCCTCAAAAAGGATAGTCTCTATGATCGCTCTTCCCCATGCGAGTTTATATGTATTGTCATTTGACATATATTGAATTATATCAAACCATTCTTGCAGATATTTATCCAAATAAGCATCTCCCTAATCCCTATTTGCTATAACTTATTATATTTGTCTGCTTTTCCAAAAGCTTTATCTACTGGATATTTTTTTTCATTCTTCATGATTTTTTCATTGATAATAGTTTTCATGTCTAATTCATAAGTTTCACACATATATAAGCAATAAGTCATTATATCTGCAATCTCGTCTTTTATATTTTCTATATCTGCTGAATCATTTTTCCATTGAAAATTTTCTAAAAGTTCTGCTGCTTCTAAGACTATAGATTTAGCTATGTTTTCCGGTGTATGAAACTGTTTCCAATTTCTATCATCTCTAAATTTTATTAGTTTATCAATTATATCCTTCATATATCGTTTTACACTCTTTCTATATTATTCATCGTTCGCAATAGTAAAATATTGTGCTAGATATTTTCTCATATTGTCATTCATTACATAAAAATGGACACCATATATACCTCTTGTAGCTAATGTGATATATATGTTTTTTATATACTTCAGTAATTGTTGATAAGTCGTGTTGCTTTTTCCATTTCTATCATAATATTTATCACGATAAATAACTATTTCGTTTGCTTTAAAATCATAGTCAATTTCTGAACCAATAATAACACCTACATAATTCAGTTCATATCCTTGTACTGTATGAATGCATCCTACTTCTTTTGCTGCATTGGGAGAATGAATGAAATTTTGTGACACAGTATTCCATTTAAGATGTATGTCGTCAATAATAATGTCATACTTTGATTTATCTTTTTTTGAAACCCATTCAAATGCATAACCACTTACAATGAGGGAAAGACCGTGTTCGCTTTCCTTTGTATAAATTGTTTTAGTAAATTCATCAAAATCATTTATAATGCTAGATTCATACCTATCAAATGATTTTCTTTCTTTTTGATGACCATTGAAAATATTTCGTATATAGTATATAAAATCCATCCCAGCTTTTACTCTAAACTGTGAATTTAAAGTGAAATTATATGTTGGCTTTAGATCGTTGAAATCAGCTCCATTCACATCAGATGGTCGAATAGACTGGTTTTCATCATAAAAGAGAATGATGTGTTTTGCTGCTAATTTAATCCAATCTAGTTCAGTACCTTGATTAGATAAACCAAATTTTTCGTTTTGGAGATCCATTGATCTATAATTGGTTATATTTTTACGTTGTCTTAAGCGATGTGCTTCATCAACAAGTAAAATATCATACTCATTAGGATTTAAATCCATAGGTCCGATTACCATAGATGATTTTAATCCATCCACATGTTTAAATGCTTTTTTTAAAGTGTTTCGAAGTGAAGTCATTGAAACAATCAAACCTATTTTATTAGTTTTTAGCTCTTCATCTTGTAAAAGGTATTTTGTTAGAAATGTTGCTAAAACTGTTTTACCTGAACCTGGTAACCCATTTATAAAATAAATACCTTGTTCTTGATTTTTATTTTTTTTAACAATGTCATCTCTGATAGTTTTCGTCACATCAAGTTGATCTTCACTTAATGCCTTGTAAGGTGAGAATTTGAAAATGTCTGAGTTTTCAATTTCAATCAAGTCTTTATTTGCTAAACTAATCTTTCTTAATTTATTCCAAATATCGCCTATCTTATATTGATAATTGATTCTTTCATAGTAATCTGAGTTTACTAATCCTCCGGTTTTATTAGTAACTTTAAATTTGCCATCCGCAGACATATATTTAATTAATGAAGATTCTATGTCTAATGTTGCAGACTTATTGAAATCAGAATCAGATATTAATTGCAACTTATTAAAAAGTTGCTTTTCTGGATTATCATAATGTTGTTTCATCCTGGAGTGGAGATTATATGTTTCTCCAATGTATATTTCTTTATGATTATGTATCAAGTAAACAACCGGCCAGTTTTGGCCGTATTTTTCTGATTTTAATATTGAGATATCTTTTGGAAAATTAAACTCTTTTATTCTAAGCATGATACCTCCCCCTAAACTAACATTTCGAAAAATCCTTTTATATCTTTATTTCAATCAATGATTTTTCTTGTTTTATATATAATAATTATGTTAAATCCATTTTACTATATAAAATAACTTATAACAAGTTCTTAATTGCTTATAAGCTAGCTAAAAATTATCCAGAGAAATTATGGGATAATTAGCATGTTAAAAGTCTAATCTATTTATTAGATGTTGTATCACTGGTATATCTGCTTGAGCAAAATCATAATTTGTCATTTCTAAAAGCGTTAACCATTTACTATCAATATGTTCACTAATGTTTAAAGATCCAGAAACAACTTCACACTCATAGCAATGCATGGTTAGTATAAATGAGTTATATTCATGCTTTACTGTTAAAATAAAATCATTAACTTTGATATCTGTGTTTAGTTCTTCTTTTATCTCCCTGATCAAAGCTTCTTGATGTGATTCACCCAGTTCTATTTTTCCACCCGGAAATTCCCATTTTTTTGCCAACTCCCCCTTATCAGCTCTTTGAGCACAAAATATCTTATCCTCTTTTCTAATGATTGCTGCCACAACTTCTATACTTTTTTTCATATTTCAACCTCTGTAAGTTTAATGTATAGTCCCTCTGGAATAATCTGATCAAGTTTAAACAAAAACCTAATTGGTTTGTTTCTCTCAAAACTAATTACATTCATTTTTCCCAAATAAGTTAATTCATTACTATACCCTTTATTTATACTTTCATTACTAGCAAACTTTCTAACCAATAAATGAATATTTATATTTCTTTTTTGATGATTGATCAAATCCTTACCAACTGAGCTAACTTGACTAGTTGAGTTGGGTGATTCCCATTGAAATAGTGATCTACTCACGAAATGGTCAGCATAATTTATGCTTTCTTTAACCGCAATTTTATTTAAATTCACAAAAACAAAAAAGTTTTTATCTATTTTGATTAAACCGCTCATGATCATCCCTTGGAAACTCTTATTAAAACGAGCTAAATGAGGGATATCGATTTTATTATAGCTATAATATGGTTTTAAAAATGGATATCCATAATTATGATAACCAAAATCATCCATATATCTTAGTAATCCATAATCAATTGTATGTTCCACAAAATCTTTATAAACACTATCATTTAGTTTCTTCATTAAAGACTCCGCTAAAGAAATATTATCATCCTGGATAGTTATAGGTTTACCATATTTACTTTTTTCTGTAGATGAAAAATACTGATGATTTAAATAATTTAGCGCATGATTAAAATCTTCTATACTAGGTGATTCAATATATTTCCATAGAGATTTAAATATATCTTTTCTGACCATTGATTTCTGATCTAATAATACTCTTAAGATTGCAAACTCATATACTCTTTTTATAGGTAATTGAGAATCAAAAAATTTAATAAATTCATGTTTCTCATTATCACCAACTATATTAATAAGATTGTCGTCATCTTCAATATCGGCTACGAATTTTAAATAAGATCCTTTTTTCTTGATCATTCTTACCGGATCGATACCCTCTAATCCAAACTGTGTGATCATAGGATACTCATAAAGTCTATCTTCATCATAAGGCATATTTATTTTAACTTCTTGATATGCTTCCTTCAAGTACTTAATCTCATTAAAATTAACTGATTCTAATTGTGACAAAATTCTTTGCTTTGATATTTCATCAAGTCTAATAAATGTATCGCCTGGTATGTCAAAAAAGTCCTTTTTTGTCATGAGCATCAAGTCTTCTTTATCATATGACTTATCCCCAGATAAAGCAATAGGAAGTAAAAATGTCTTGTTATGATTACCAATAAAGTCCAATACAGTCAAATATTCTTTATTTAAATAATGTCTAAGCCCTCTACCTAATTGTTGTGTAAATATAATGGGTGATTCTGTTGGTCTTAACATCAAAACTAAATTTAAACTAGGTATATCAATACCTTCGTTAAATATGTCTATAGTAAATATATAAGAAAGTGTATCATCATCATTTTCTAATCTTTCAATAGCTATATCTCGTTCTTGATTGTCATTTTCACCAGTTAGGTAAACTGCTGAATAACCTCTTCTATTAAACTCTTCAGCCATATATTTTGCGTGTTTTATGTTTACACAAAATCCTAATGCTTTTCTTTTTTTACCTTTTACAACATGATCTTCAATATTCTCTATGATCATGTCAACTCTTGCCTTAATATTTAATTTTTCTGCTAATTTATCTATGTCTGATAAATTTACATCACTTAAATCTGTTACTATATCGTTAATCCCAAAGTAATGAAAAGGAACAACAAGGTTATGATGCAAGGCTTCTCTTAATCTAATCTCAACAGCAATGTTGTGATCATATAATTTAAATATATTAAGTGCATCTGTTCTTTCAGGGGTTGCAGTCATTCCTAATAGAAACTTAGGTTTAAAGTGATTGATTATTTTTTGATATGTGCTTGCAGCAGATCGATGTGCTTCGTCAATAATAATATAATCAAATGCTTTTTGATTATAATTATTTAAAACTTCAGTTTTACTCATCATAGTATTTGTAGCAAAAATATAGTCTTGTTCATAATCCTTGGTGTTTCCAGTTAATAAACCCATTTTTTTATTAGGATGTATGAGTTTAAAAGCTTTGATTGCTTCTTTAAGAATTTTTTCTCTATGAACTACAAACAATACTCTCAATGGGTTTATTTGAAGAGCATCAAATGCTGCTAAAAATGTTTTTCCCGTTCCCGTGGCTGCAATCACAAGAGCTTTCGATTCTCCCTGTTTTCTAAGCTCGTGTAATCGACGTAAAGCTTGCTCTTGCATATAATTAGGCCTTGGTAACGATTTTTGGTCAATAGTAAGTTTTTGCTTTAGTTCATTTTTATCGATATCAATAAAATCAGATAGATCACTCAAAAACATGTGCGCTTCAGATTGATTCATAAATGCAAGAATTTGATTATACAATTCTTTATCATAAGAATCATATTTAGTATAATATTCTTGTTTATACTCGTCTATATAATTGGGTGTCAACTCTATAGATTCACTCCATAAATAATCAAATTCTTCTTTTATGATATCAAATAAGTTATCTGCTTTTGTAACAACAGATAAATTCCATTCTTGATTTGATTTTAATGCACTTTGGCTTAAATTAGACGATCCGATATAAATTTTAATGCTATCTCCCATATCAAATATATATCCCTTAGTATGAAATCCATTATGATGTGACGCACTGCCTGTTTGATATATTTTTGTTTCTATATTATTATATTGCAAGAGAGTTTCAAGAGCTTCTGGATCAGTTCCATTCATGTAATTTGTAGTAATAATTTTCCCGTATTTGTTACTATTATTGAAAATTTTTAACTCTTCTGATAGGATGCTTATTGCAGAATTATGTACAAAAGCAACTGAAAAATAAAACTGATTACAGTTTGAAAGTGAATCTTTCAGTTCATGATAAAACGATCTGGTAGGTTTGTTTGTTATTAAATTTAATTCAAAGTTTGCTCTTTGCATATATCCACCTATACAATCTAATGAAAACATTATAAAGCAATTATAACACGAAGAAGCTTTTTATAAAAAGTCCGTTATATTTGTTAAAGTTTTTATAAAAACTCATCATGTATTCATAATCAAATACAGAAATTTAGTTTAACTTATCAATCTCTTTAGCAATCTTTTTAATACTAAACTGATTAATCTTATTAATAACTGTCTGTAAATGCGTATATAGAACAACTCTCGTAGCTTCTGTGATTTTATCCGCTTCTTTTTTGATGCTTTCAGCTGATTTTACAATCTCTTCCACCTTAGTTCTAATATACTCAATTGATCGATCTAAAATCTCACTTTTCATCTGTTCAAACTCTTCCAATATATCTTGAGAGTCTTTAAACTGTTCTTTCTCAAAATTATAATCCTTAATGATATCTTTATATTTTAAACCTAAAGCTGTCACTATATTTAAAAACACGATAAAATATTGCGGTCTAACCATATACATCTTATCATACCCAAATACTTTTCTTATCGGAGCATCATTTGTTGATTCCCATTCTAATTCGCTAATTAGTAATGCATATTCACAATTCTTCTTAACTCTATCTTTATCTAATTTTTCATAATGATCTGCATTCTTCTTTTTATTTGTTGACACAATGTTTTCGCTTTTAATTTCACAAGCAACTGATGTCAACAAATCAATATCTTTCTTCTCTTCTGTTGCGTATACTTTAAAGATGTAATCAGCTTTAGTGCCTTTGCTTTCACCAAGGGTTTTAATCGCTTCGTTATCTTTTTCCCATGTGCATGTTTCAAATCCATTTAAAGCGTGATTTTGGAACTCTTGATCGACCCATGTCTCTAACTCTTCACCCATCTTCTTAATATTCATCATAGTTTTCTCTAGTGTTAATCTTTGGATGAGTTGTTCTTTTTCCTTAAGAGTCTGTTCAAGTTCTTTTTCTTTTTCAAGCACTGCTTCACGCTTCTTAGATTCAGACACGTCTTCTAAAGCTTTCTTTTCTAATTTGATTCTTTCAATCTCACCACTTAGCTTATTGATTTGAACTTTTAAAACATTCTCTTTTTGAAGAATCGCTAAATCCATTTCTGATTTGAGCTCTTTTTGTAATCTTGATTTTTCATCATTTGATTTATCAAGTTTGTTTTTGAGGTCATTGATTTCTTTAGTATACATAATTTCTAACTCTTTTTTTACTAAAGCCTCTTTGTTGTTTAATTTTTCTTCAAGCTTAGAAATCATGATATCTTTTTCGCTTGATACCTTTTGAATATCACTTTGTTTTTCAATCTCAAATCGTTCTTTAATCGCTTTTAGTCTTCTTTCATATTCTTGATCTAAGTTTTGATCAATCTTCTTTTGAAGGATTGACATATCAATTTGATCAAGATCATACAAATCAATAATGTCTCCTTTTTTTGCGTCCACATTGAGTTGTAATTCATTTTTGCTTAATACAATTACTTCTTTAATATTTGCCATATTTCCTCCCATAATTTTTTTTAACTAATAATGCACGACTAACATAGATATATCCATCGATCTCATTACTTTATATGAACACCTACAGTTCGCCTAAACTTTTACTCTTTAACATCTTTACTTGTTCTATATGTTTATTTTTAGTATCCTCATCCATCAATGTCTTATCCAGCAACAATCCTAAATATTTTTCAATATCAGACGGTGTAATCGTATCCTTAAAAAATCTTTCTGCTCTTTTTAAATGTTTGATAGAATCTGATAATTCTAATACCATAGTTTCTCTTTGAACATTAATTTTTTTCAATTTACTTCCGTTAGAAAAAACAACCATAGGAATAATCGATTCTTCATGGACACCTAGATATTTTTCTAAAGCTTTTGTGTGTGCATAATTTTGTCTAATAGGATTATAAAACTTATGCTTCGTTCTTAAGTTTAATACTTGAGTCCAATGTGTATCTTTTTCAGAACCATAAATATATCCTGCATAATTTTTCATTTCAAAAACATAAATACCTTTTGTAGAAATAGCTAATACATCAATTTCTGTTGTATCTGTGTTTTTTCCTTCTAAATATATATTAGTCAAGACATACTCTTTCTTAAAAATTCTTATGACTTTTCTATATAAAACAAACTCACCATAATTGCCTTTATTGAAATAGGTTCTTAAGAAAATATTCCCGGATTTCTTTTTGTACCCAGATGTATAGAAAGTTATTAGGTCATAAGTGAACAAAATAAACCTATATATAAAGTAAACTAAAAAAGCGATAAGTTCTGAAATAAGAATTATCAATTGTTCTAAAGGACTTTTACTTCTTCTTCTAGACATGTTCCCCTCCATAGTATAAATCACTTTTATTATAGCACTATATTGTTTCAAAAAGGCTTCAATATTAGTAATACCCTCATTTGGATTAGATATTCTCTTAGTTAATACTATAATAGATTGTTTAAGATACTATTACATGATAAGGTGTCATCAAAAACATTGTGTTCTAATAGTGAAACATATCAACATAGTCTGTGTAACTTAATAAGTGATTGTGATGAAACCTCATACACAAAAAAGAAATAACATAATTTTGGGTAATATGTTGAATTAGAATCCTTTTTCAAACATTATGCGCATATATCAATTATTATGTTATAATGTTTCTAAATAAATGAAATGAAGGGGGAATTAAAATGCTTAAAAAATTTTATTGTCTGTCAATTATCTTATCAGTGATGTTTTTTCTTTCTGCTTGTAGCCAATCATTAAAGATTAATCAAGATGTGATCAATCACAACATCAATCATGCGTACATAAAACCTGATCACAATGAAATATCTATTAATCGTGTTGCCTTTGCAGATACAAAATATAATCTCTTACATAACTTTACTTACGAGTATCCATCAGAAGGATTACTTCATCTACGAAATTTAGAACATGAAGAGGCAATCTATTCTATATTCGAACAAAAATTCTTAATTGAGTTTGACGATCACAACATCCAAGTCGAAACAGATCTGGCAAACGGCGCTTATATCTATGTCTATTATAAGAATCAAACTGAAGCTGTATTCGACATCAACGGTACTCAGATAGTTCCTACAGATGATTATCATATCTTAGATATAGAAGGTAGTTTATCTAATGTTAAAGGTGTTTATGATCAAGTTATTGGCTATACTCACTATGAAACCATAACAATTCTGAAAAAAAGTGATGTTCAAGATGGAATCCTTACCCCATCAACATCTAAATATCAAATAGACTTTCAAACAGGCGAAAGAACTCTAGTTGAAGATGAAAGCGAAAACAGCTATAATGTTGGAGATCAATTAGGCCTAGAAACATTTGGAACAACCTCTTTAAAACAAATCGGTTTAGATGGATACACAATGACAAGCATTAGTGGTGTTTACCACGTTTACAACAAAGATCAAAATTTGATTGCTAAGTTTGATCATCTTAATCCATATAATGTTACATTATTCGGCATGTTTGATGGTGTCATTTTATATCAAACACTTACTCAAGTTCCTGAAACAGAAGAAAACTACACATACATAAATGATAATCAAAAATATACATTAAACACATATGCGATTGATATTCTAACTGGTTCTATCCATGAGATAGACTTCAATTACGTACTAGCAAGTATATATCCTTTTAAAGATAAAGAAGGTATTTCCACATATGCAAGCGTTGCAGTCTATCCAATCGATTCAAAACTTCTTAAAGAAGAAATGCCTGAATACTATATCATTAACGGGCAAGGAAAAATTGTAGAAACATATAATTTAATGATCAATAAACAAATCACAAGACTTGATGAATCTACTTTATATAAACCATCTAATCATACCTTCTATGATAACGACCTTAATCCAATGTTTCAAGTATCTTCAGATGCACTGATTGATACACAAGAAAAACTCATCATTACAAAACATAATAATCATTATGGTGTCGTTAGTTACCAAGGTGATGTCCTTATTCCTTTTGAATATATATCAATTGATCCAAACTTCTTTAATGGCTATACACTTGCTTATAACTCTATGAATCAACGAGTCATTATTGGTATTGATGGATCAGTAGCATACATAACTCCATCTACTACAGTGCAAGTTCCAGGATTATATATACCATCTACATCCGGTAACTTCTATAGATTTTATGACTATCAGATGAATGAACTGATTGGTTTTGATAGTGTTGCTTATCAAATTGATAGACACCGTATCAATCATCCGTCATTTGAAGGTTATGTACTTGACTTTAAAAAATATGATGGTTATGATTATTTCATCATCGAGTATGTGTGAAACGTCTTAGAGATGCAAATGCATCTCTTTTTTTATTGCACTAGGTTTATGAGTTTGCTATAATAATTTCATAGGAGAAAAAGCTTATGAAATTTCATTTATGGTCATTTTTACATTATTTCATGATGATATCCCCATTTATCATCGCATACATCTTAAATATCACAACAAAAAATAAATCAGAATCATATAAACAAAACATAGGAATCATCTTATCCGTAGTAGCAGTCTTGCTTCTAGTCTTAAGAAACATAGAAATCTTTGTGGTTGGTGGTTATGCATTCAACATGGAACTTGTCCCACTTCAAATCTGTCATTTCGCAAACTTCGTTTTACTCTTTGCGTATATCAAGAGAAACGATACTTTATTTGGACTCGCATTCCTATTTAACCTTCCACTGGCTTACCTATCTTTAGTATTTGCTGATGGACTTGAAAACTATTCAACCATCATCAACTTTAGAGGTCAAGCATACATCTGGGGACATATGCTCATTGTCATCATTACACTATACGCATATCTAACAGGTTTTGTGAAAGTTGATTTAAAAAGATATATCTCTGTTGCTAAACTTGTTACATTCTTATATATCTTAAGTGTTTTTGTAAACAATATCTTTAGACTATATCTAAATGCGCCATCAAATTATTTTTACACAGAACACCCAGAAAAAGGAACACCCTTAGAGTTTTTCTTTTCACTAGGAAAAGTATCAACAATCGGTAGTTTTGAAGTTAATATCATATATATGATTTCATTACTCTTATTTGGTTACTTTGTCATCTTTATATTTTACATCTTATGTTTTGAACTACCTTATTATCTCAAACATAAAGAACTTAGACTCATTAAGAAGAACACATAAAAAGAACAATGCCACAGATTTTGGCATTGTTCTTTTTTTTGTAATTAAAATTAAGTTGATTTCATACAGATCCTAGACTCAAATAAAATCAATCCTAAAGATACAAACTTATTTTCCTTCTGCTTTTTTTAAGTCTAAGGTAATCCATGTTCCATAAGGTTTAAATCCTTTATCCAAATACATCTTAGCTGCAATCGGATTATCATAATATAGGATTAGCTCTTTTCCTTTTATGGTTATGTAATCATAAATGATTCTATCAATTAACTTTCTAGCATATCCTTTATTTCTATAATCATTTTTTGTAGCTACACCATTAATGACTGCGTGCTGCTTGGTTTCTGATAATGCGCTTGCTGTTGAACATAACTGATTATGATCAAATAATCCATATGTTTGTCCTGCTTCATGAATAACTTTCTTCTCACTTATAAACTCATCTACTGTTAAAGATTTAACATTAAATTCATGGATATCTACAAGCATGTGATAAAGATCTTTAATCTCTTGTTCACTTTCTAAAACTTTAATGTCTAAACTTGTAAACTCATGATCAACTTTATGATCATCAGAAAGTACCGCTAACATATACTCCGTTTCTTTATCAAAATTTAAATTTTTCATCAGTCGACTGATAGAATCTCTACTTCCAGATATAGAAGCCAACTGCTTGCTCAAAATGAGATCGATCATATCTCTATCAACCTCATCTGTTTGACTACTGTAAAATGCATAGCGATCAAAAATCATGCATACACTTTTTACTTCATCTTGATGAAAAACGCCATACAAAGACAAATAAGGGTGATCTACTCCCAATGTTTCAATATCACTAATGATATAACAATTATAGATCGGGTCTTTATATAAAAACTTAAGTACATCATTTAAATGTTGATTTTCTATTCTTTTTAGCATCATTAACTCCTTATATATCTATTTTTTATTCATTATTATACATTGAATTTTTGTTTTAAGATATATCAAAATCGTAATTTTATATACATTTGTATCACCAAGCAAATGTCGCAAACTCTTAACTCAAAAAACATAAAGACATGTAAGCGTGTAATAAATGATAAGACACATTTATCTGATGAAAAAAATTTGATAATGCATAATCTTAATATGGATAGTCTTTATATTTTTTTGCTTTCTCAAGATCTTGATCCCAACTTGCTTTACTATCATAAAAAATATGACCACTAGGTTTAATCTCAACTTCTGAATCTAGACTCCCTGCTGGAACTACTAGTAAATTCCCATCCATTTGGATATTGGGTAAAGCAGAGCCGCAAATCTCACAAAAGCTTTTGATATGTCCTTCGTTAAGGTGATTATATGTTCTTACCTTATCTTGCCCATTTAGCCACTTCAATTTTGCTTTAGAAGAAAATAGGTTTGCAGCATGTGCAGACCCTGTATCTTTTCGACATTTTTCACAATGGCATAAATAAAAGTGCTCAAAATCACCCTCAACTTCAAACTTGACATGTCCACAAAGACATGATCCTAAATATTTCATTGATGATTACCCCCTTTATATATCTATCATATCGCAAAAGTTAAATTAAAACAAAAAACAAGGCACTATGATTACATAGTGACTTGTGTAAAAGTTCTAATAAAAGTTAATGCTAATGATTAAAATTATTTTTTGCCTGCAGGTTTAACTGGTTGTGCTGGTTTTTGAGCTGGTTTTGTAAAACTTGGTTTAGCTTGAACTTTTGGAGCTGGTTTTTGGTTAGCCATATATTTTTCACCTACCTTTCTTATATCATTTCAGACATAACCAAATGGTGTGGTAGGCGATAGAATTTCAATCATTTTTATGTGATTTAATTGGATGTCTAGCACCACTTTTTACTCGTGAATGAGAAGTTCTTAAACTTCACCTTAATCATACGCTTAATACAGTTAAAAAGCAATCATTTTTCATCCGATTTATAGCAAACTTTAAGCGTGATTAATCACGCTTAAAATTGCTTATTTATTTTCTTGTTTTTTAGTGTAAACCATCTCTGCAAACTGTCCATATTGATTCACTTCTTTTAAATCAAATCGCTTTACTGCTTCTTTTTGTGTGAATAATGGTATACCATCACCAAGCAACACTGGTGCAATCTGCACGATCATTACATCAATCAAATTCTGATCCAATAATGGTGCTAAGATAGTGTTCCCACCAACAATCCAAACATGCTTGTTTTTATCTATATTTTTAACGAACTCTACAACATCATGATCAACAAATTTAAAGCCCTCATATCTTAACGATTTATCATGTGTAAAAACATAGTTAATAGTCGTTGGATAAAACACTTTTGGCTCTCCCATTTTCACCACTTCATTAAATGTTTTCTTACCCATGATGACAATATCCATTTGTTTATAAAAATCATCATAACTCGTTTCATCCGAACTTCCTGATTGATGTAGCCAATCAAGATTATGATGCTTATCTGCGAGATAACCATCAAGTGTCATGCATCCATAAAAATAAATACTCATCTGACACCTCCTACTACTCTAATACTATCATACTTTCTTAATGATATATGATTTGATACTAATATCTTGATTGTTTACAATCATAGTAAACTTTAAATCTTCATAAAACCCGACCAAGTACATAGAAGACTTTAAAAACAGTGAAGCCTTCAAGTATAGATTTTTAATATGTTATGAACTTTTTTTATATGTTAACATTATAAAAACACTACCGTATAAAAACGATATAGTAGTGTTGCTTATGTTTTTATATTGTTTTTTTACATCGGCCATCAAATGGAGGGCAGTCTTAAAAATTTTACTCCATTAACATGATGTTTACACTATCATCTAAAGCATCTTTAAATAGTGATTGGATGATTTCCTTAAATTTTTGCTGACTTACATAGCTATTTACTACACCCATCGACAATTCTAAATTTTCTCTTTGAGGGTTAGTCTTTAAAAGCATAACTGCTCTTTCTGTTAACAAACTTAAATCAACCATCATCTGGTCACGATAAGAAAAAATCATCGGTAAGTAATCACAGATTTCATATAAAAATTCATCAAAGTCATTTTCTAATTGCTCAATAAAAACGATTAACTGCTCATATCCGCTTGATCCTATTTTTAAAAAGACAACATCAAGAAGTTCATCTTGATAAGTAAAGATAAAACGTGTTCTAAGTTCTATATGCATACTAGAATCAAACTTAAAAATATCTGCTTTAGCATCTAAAAATTTATCGTAAAGTTTATGTAAATCTGTTAGTGTTTGATTATAATCATATGTATCAAGTTGATAAGTCATTTCGATATAAATCAACTCACCAGTACCAAATTCATCGTTCATATGAACATCAAAATCATATCCTTCAATCTCATAGTCTCTAGATGAGTTTTTTTCCAAATCTTCAAAATAGTTTGCAATCACTGTGTTTTGTTTTCTTTGACTACAACCACCATTTAAACACTGAATGAGTTTTTCCTCACTCGATGTCCTTTGACATCCATGCATACATAAGACTAAACAAAAAATTAACGCGCTATAAATGAACTTCTTCATGATACTCCCCATTGAACTCAGATTATATTTTAATATTTGCTTATATTATATCACCGTAGTTTATCTTTTATATCCGATGAAATGATTTCAAATGCAAAATAAACAACCTCTTTGGCATGAGTTACTACAAAAAAACAGTGACTAAAAACAGTCATGTTTATCAAAAATTATTGCATTTTTTTGTTTTTTATATTCACAAAAATAATACGAAAGTTATATACATATAAATATGTATATAAAAAAAGAGATTTTTAACAGAAAAAACCTTAATTTTTGAAATCCGAAAAAAAATTTATTTTAAAAGTGTTGACTTTTTTCAAATTTATAGTATTATTTTAGTGACACACTCATAGAAATATGGGGTCGTCTGAACTATTAGGGTCTAAAGGATATTATCCAATGACAGCCAGGGTACCTGGTTATCATTGGATTTTTTTTAAGAAAAAATTAGGAGGAATTAAACATGTCAAAAGTATTAGTTATCGGGTGTGGTGCAGTTGCATCTGTTGCCATCCAAAAAGTTGCTCAAAATCATGAAACCTTTAGTGAAATGATTATCGCAAGCCGTACGGTGAGCAAATGTCAAGCATTCGCAGAAAAATTAAACAGTGATAAGATCAAAGTCACTGCAGAACAACTTGATGCAGATGTAGTTGAAAACATCGTAAAGATCATCGAGAAACACAATCCAGATGTAGTGCTTAATGTTGCACTTCCTTATCAAAATATTCCAATCATGGAGGCATGCATCCAAACAAAGACACATTATGTAGATACAGCATGTGCTGAAGTTAGAGATCACGCAGGTTTCGAATACGGTACACAATGGGTCTATGATCAAAAATTCAAAGAAGCTGGTGTTATGGCACTTTTAGGTTCAGGGTTTGATCCAGGTGTAACTTCTGTCTTTTCAATGTATGCGAAAAAACATTATTTCGATACCATCGACACCATTGATATCTTAGATGCAAATGGTGGTGATCATGGATATCCTTTCGCAACCAACTTCAATCCAGAAATCAACATTCGTGAAATCACACTTCCAGGACGTTACTATGAAAACGGGAAATATGTAACCATTCCTGCATTATCTAAAAAACATACATATCCACTAGCAGAAATTGGACCTAGAGATATGTATCTCATGTATCATGAAGAAATCGAATCACTTGCTAGATTTATTCCAGAAGTTAAACGCATACGTTTCTACATGAGTTTTGGTGAAAGTTATTTAAGACATTTATTCGCACTTAAAAATGTTGGTATGACAAGTGTTGAACCGATTAAGTTCCAAGGACAAGAAATCGTACCACTACAGTTCTTACGTGCAGTCTTACCAGATCCTGCATCTCTTGGACCAAGAACAGTTGGTAAAACCAACATTGGTTGTATCGTATCTGGACATAAAGACGGTGTTAAGAAAAATTATTATGTCTATAATACATGTGATCATCAAGAAGCTTACAAAGAAACTGGTTCTCAAGCAGTTGCTTATACAACAGGTGTACCAGCAATGATTGGTACTGCATTAATTGCTAAAGGTATATGGAAAGGTGCTGGTGTTTTCAACATGGAACAGTTTGACCCAGATCCATTTATGGATATGTTAAACAAATGGGGCTTACCATGGAAAGAAAACTTTGACCCAGTCATGGTCCCAGACGATGCAAATTAATAAAAACCTAAAAACACCATATTACTTACTTGATGAAGCAAAGCTTATCAAAAACTTAGAAATTATCAAAACGATTAAAGAACGCTCAGGTGCAAAAGTTTTGCTTGCACAAAAAGCATTTTCTAACTTCTACTTCTACCCCTTAATGTCAAAATATCTAGATGGGACAACAGCAAGTGGTCTTTATGAAGCAAGATTAGGTTATGAACATTTCAAAGGTGAAGTTCATGTATATGCACCTGCATATAAAGATGATGATTTTAAAGAGATCTTACGCTATGCAGATCACATCGTCTTTAACTCAATCACACAATTAAACCGTTATAAAGATTTATCTAAGGCTCATGGTAAAACCATAGGCCTTAGAATCAATCCAGAAATTTCAACACAAGACTCAGCACATGAAATGTATGACCCATCATCTCCAACGTCTCGTATGGGCACACGCTTGGTTGATTTTGATCCTGAAATCATCAAAGATATCTCAGGTCTACATTTTCATACCCTTTGTCAACAAAACGCAGATGCACTTGAAATTACCTTAAAGGTTGTTGAAGAAAAGTTTGGCAAATACTTACATGACTTAAAATGGATTAACTTCGGTGGCGGACATCATTTAACTAGAGATGATTATGATATCGATCTATTAGTCAAACTCATCAAACATTTTAAAGAGACTTACAATTTAGAAGTCTATTTAGAACCAGGTGAAGGTGTTGTTTTAAATGCAGGATATTTTGTTGCTCAAGTCTTAGATATCGTTAAAAACGACATGCCAATCGCGATCCTAGATACATCTGCAACATGTCACATGCCAGATGTCCTTGAAATGCCATTTATGCCGCCTGTAACAAGCGCAATCAAAAAAAGCCAATACCAATACCGTCTATCAGGATACACCTGTCTAACGGGCGATAATATCGGTGAATATTACTTCGAAAAACCATTATCTATTGGAGACCATATCATCTTTGAAGATATGGCATTATACACCATGGTTAAAAACACAACATTTAACGGGATTCCACTCCCATGGATTTACGTAAGAAAAACTGATGGCACAGATGAATTAATTAAATCATTTGGGTATTTAGATTTCAAAAACAAACTGTCTTGAGGTGAATCATGAAAAAATATAAAGTAGCAAAATTTGGTGGCACCTCGCTAGCAACTCCAGAAGCTTTAAAAGAGGTCATATCCATTATCCAGTCTGATGAAGAAAGAAAATACATTGTCGTATCTGCACCAGGCAAAAGATTTAAAGAAGATATCAAGGTTACAGATCTTTTGTATCAGCTTGCTGATGAAATCATCATCGGTCAAAAAGTTGATACATATGAACTGATCAAACAAAGATACTTATCTTTAACAAAAGATTTTAAACTCTCATTCTCATTAGAGGATCTCCTTGATCATATTTTAGCTGAAATGATTGAAGAAGAAACTGTTGAGTTTATAGTCTCAAGAGGTGAATATATCACTGCAATTATTCTTGCAGATCTTTTAGGTTTCACATTTGTAGATGCAAAAGAACTTGTTAGATTTAGGGGATCAAAAGTTGATTATACCCAAACACAGAAAATCGCAAGAAAATATTTAAGAGATAAAGAAAACGTCGTCATTCCTGGCTTTTATGGATCAACTCTTAAAGGCGATTTGAAGCTCTTATCTAGAGGTGGCGCAGATGTCACTGGTGCATTAATATCTGCAGCTGTTCATGCGAAGATGTATGAAAACTGGACAGATCAAGATGGCTTTTTAATGTGTGATCCACGCATCGTTGAAGAACCACATCTCATTGATGTCATGTCTTATAAAGAACTTAGAGCTCTATCTTTTATGGGTGCTTCTGTCATCCACAGTGATACATTCTATCCTGTGGCTAAAGCAGGCATTCCCATTAACGCAAGAAATACTTTTAACAGAGAAGCTAAAGGTACATTCATCTATGATTATGTACCTGCAAGCAAAGGTAGACATGTGGTTACTGGTATTGCAGGTTTAAATGATTTTACTTTAGTAGTCATTGAAAAACATTTAATGGATGAGACCAGCGGTTTTGACAGAAAAGTACTTCTCATTTGTGAAAAATTTGATATTCAAGTTGAACATTTTCCTAGTGGTACAGATACATTTTCATTAATGATTGAATCTAAATATCTAAAAGATGGAAAACTTGATTTATTAATTGCTCAAATCAAAAAACTATTAAAGCCTGATACTGTTGAAGTTCATGAAAATATCTCATTAATCTCAATCGTTGGTAGAAACTTAATGGCTAATAAGTATAACATGTTAAAACTATTTAGTGCGCTTGTTAATACAAACATTACACTGCGTATGATTGATTATGGTTCAAATGGAACTAATATCGTCATCGGTGTTGATGACATCGATTACGAATACGCAATCAACGCGGTTTATAATGAATTTGAAAGAGATGATGAATAACATGAAAAAGATAAATCTCGCTATTGTTGGCGCAACCGGTGTGGTTGGTCGTAAGTTTTTAGAAGTCATCGACGAAAGGAAAATTCCGTTTGAAAATCTATATCTGTTCGCATCTAAAAAAAGTGCTGGCAAAGACATAAGTTTCCAAGGAAAAACATATACAGTTATTGAACTTAACGAAGAAAACATAAAAAAACATGACATTGATTTTGCACTCTTTAGTGCTGGTGGTTCTACTGCCCTTACTTACGCACCAATCTTTGCAAAACAAAAAACAATTGTCATTGATAACTCGAGTGCATTTAGAATGGATAAGAATGTCCCATTAGTTGTTCCTGAAGTAAATAAGGATGCTGCGTTTAAACATAGCTATATCATCGCAAATCCAAACTGTTCAACCATTCAAGCAGCATTAGTTTTAAAACCACTTCATGATCAATACAATCTCAAAAGAGTTGTCATGTCTACTTACCAAGCAGTAAGTGGCGCTGGTATTGATGGAATCCATGACTTAGAAAACGAACTTAAAACCGGAGAAACTAAAAAATTCCCATATCAAATTTATCATAATGTCATTCCTCAAATTGACATCTTCCTAGAAGATGGCAATACCAAAGAAGAAGAAAAAATGATGAATGAAATGAGAAAGATATTGAATCTTCCAGACTTAAAAATAACAGCTACTGCTGTTAGAGTACCTGTTGTTCATGGGCATAGCGAAAGTATCAACATTGAGTTTAACCAAGATTTTGATATCAATCATGTTAAATCCATCTTAAAACAAGCACCTCATGTTGTCGTCTATGATGATCCAAGTGAACTCAAATACCCGATGCCTATTTTAGCAGAAGGCAAAGATGAAGTATTTGTGGGAAGAATTAGACGTGATCAATCTTTAGATTACGGAATGAACTGCTTTGTTGTTGCTGATAACATTAGAAAAGGTGCAGCAACCAATGCAGTACAAATCTTAGAGTTATTTTTATAACATACTATAATAAAGAGCTATGGGAATGATTCCCAAAGCTCTTTTTTCTATTCTAGACCCATCATTTTCATAAAATAATTATAGCTCATATCAAATGTCCGATCCATATGTGCGATTTCTAAAATTAAAGGATAGATATGGATAAAGTATGCTTCTTGTTCTAAAAAATATGCCATAGAATAAGGCGCATCTAAACCAAATCTAGACATGTTTAAGATATCATCTGGGATAACACTTTCTTCACCATCATAATCGTAAGATACATAATCCCCTTCAGTCACCGCAAGTTCAACTAAAATATCGTCAATCAGCATTTCATTTTCATCATATAATTGAAACTCAAATCTTGGTTGACTTGATTCTAATCGTTCGATATAACTCCATCCATCTAATGCATTTAAATTGATTTTAAACCGACGCTTAAAAGGATTTAACTCAACGAGTTTTATATTTCCATCATAAGCTTCATAGAGACCAAGTTCTGCTTCACCGTCATCTATAATTCCCCAATAAAACTCATTTGTTCTACCACTTAAGAGTTTAATCATATAACTATGATCTTCCCCTTGATAGATATATTTCCTGCCTCCCGTAAAAAAATTAACAGCCGAATATTTCAACCAACCAGTGCGTTCACTTATGTTACATAAAGCACATGTATATGCGATTTCACCGACACCTTCAATGAGTGTCGTCTTAGTGATGTAGTCATATTCTATTTGATCGATGTCCCTATTGTAATGTGTATACTCAAAAACCTTCTCATCTAGTTCATTAGTATAATAATACATCTTTTGAAGATGTTCACTTGTTCCATTGATAACATCATTATACTCAATGTAGGCTTCGTCTCCATCAACATAATACAACAGATACTGAATTTGATCAGTGGCATAGCACTTCACACCTTCTTGAATATCATCACAGTATAAATCTTCAAAAATCGATATCCATGAATCAAAACGATAAAAATAAATGTCTGAACCTTCAATCAGATAACTTCTATTATCTGTTAGATCATAGTTAATCATATCTTCTTTATAAATCTTTCCAGTTTGATCATATAACACGTAATCGTTAAGGTGTTGTATACTTCTTGTATCTCGAGGATAAGTCGATCCCAAGTATTGCTCATAACTATCAGAAATAAATCGATCATACTCATTTAAAACATCCCATAAAACACTGATATCATCATCTTCTTCATTCTCAAAATAAGCATTGATTAAGTGCTCTTTATCGCTACAGCCAGATAGCGATAAAATAAATATAAACATGATTGAAATTATAATTTTTTTCATAACAACCTCTAAAATGTTAAAGTTTTATCCATCTCATTGAATATGATTTAATCTTAAATACTCCTTATAATCAAGTAGAAGTGTCTCAAACGGATCTGCCATACCTGCTTCTTCAATCAAATCTTGAGCAATTGTAGAGAAATACTCTACTTCACTTGAATAAAATTGAAGATCATATGGCGATTCTAATTCGAATCTTGATAAATCTAAAATATCATTTGGTACTACTTCTTTGAAATTACTATATTCATAATAAATATATTCACCAGTTCTCGTTTCTAGATGAACAGTCATTGTCTCACTCGTTGATGTGTTACTTCTTATCAGTTCATAGTTTGTTGGATAATCATTGCCATCGATTTCATAAATCCTATCCCAACCATCAATGGGTATCATATTAAGTTTATAATAACCTCTTTCAGGATTCATTTTCACTAACATAATAGATTCATCGTAAACTTCAATATAATTCATGGTTATATCAGTAAGTTCAACTTCAGCATTATAATATGTTTGTTTATCTACATCAAAATACTTAACCTGATATAATTTGTTTTTGTTTGCTAAAACAGATACATAAGTTCCATCTAAAAAATTTTTGTATGCATACTTAAGTCCAACATTTCCATCTTCATCATCACAGTTTAAACATGTGTAACTTGTTTCGCCCTCATCTTCCACAAGGATAGTTTTATAAACATTATTCCCTGGTAATACAGGCTCAGAAGATATTGATTTCACTAAAAACTCAAAAACTTTCTTGTCATCTTCATTTGTATAAAAGAGCATTTCATATTGATAAGTCGTATAGCTATTTACCACTTGTCCATAACTCATATATGCTTTTCCGTCATCAACAAAATAGGTGAAATACTCATCCTCAGTCTCACCCAAACAAGTCATACCTTCTTTAATGTCTTGACATTGTTGACTTACAAAATCTTTGTGTTTACTCACTTCTAAATAGGAATAGCTTAAAGACCCTTCAAGATAACTCCTATTATCTGTAAGCTGGTAATTTATCAAATCTTCTTTATAAACAACACCATCAAAATCAACTGGTACATATGCACTTAAAGTATTTATAGCTTCATTGCCATAAGCTGTTTTTGAATAGGTTAGATAACTATCATTGATAAACTCATCATATGTATCTACAAGTTCCCAAAGCGCTTGGATATCATCGCTTTTTTTGTTTTCAAAAAATTCGTTTTTTAACGCTTCATTACTACTACAACTAGATAAAGATAGCATAAGTAAAAAAAGGATGAATAAGGTTAATTTTTTCATATGATTCCCCACATATATATGTATTTTTTATCAGTATATCACGTTTTTAAAAAAAAGAACTCCGATTTTTAAAATCGAAGCTCTTTTGCTACATTATCTAATAAAATTAACATCTACATCAATCGTAACTGATGCATTATTTTTTGTAATACTGATCGTAAATGTAGAATTATTTCGATCAACTCTTACATTATTAAGTACTGTAATATTAACACCTAAACTACTTACAAGATTATTTGCTTCAATTAAGAATGCATCTTCTTTTATTGTGTTGCTATTTAACCTTGAAACAACGACAGAATTTTGTGCAAAATAATTCACAATCAATTGACTTGCTTGTGTAACATCTATGTTATCTTGAACAGCATTTAATCTATTTTCAAGGTCAGTGGTTACGAATCCTGCAGTTAACTGATTGACGACTACCCATGCTGCATCTACATCTGCTTGTACGTTTGAACTTTCAGCTTGAATAACCAAAGCAGTTGCAATAATGACATTTGCAAGCTCGCTCTCAGCAGCAACCAACACATTAAGATTCGTTACTAATCCTTTTTGAATTGTTGTTAAAGCCTGATAAGCAGATCTTGCTGCAATGATGTCAGCTTCATCACTTAATGCAATGGAGCCAGGCAGTGGTAAGGCTGATATTAAACCATCAACAGTTTGTGCTTGATTTATGTTAATTTGATTTTGGACTGCAACTAATCTGTTTAATAAATCCGTTTGATCACTACCCGCATCAAGATTATTGACAAGCAACAATGCTTGGTCATGATCTGTTTGTAAATAAGTTGTCTCAGCTAAAACAACAGCTTCTGTCGCTTCTAGTAAGTCAATTTCTAATATTAGACTATCAAGAAGTGCTTTTTCACTTGTCAACTGTGCTTTTGCGTCATTCGTGAGCAAATCATAATCAACTAAAGCGAGTTCTACAATCAAACGATCCGAGATGCTAACAGTACCAATAGTAAGAGATAACGCAACTTGATGTTCAGCTAAAAACTCAGAAACGAGCGTAGCTGTTGGAATTTGGTTATTTATTTCTATTAATAAACTGTCTAGAAGTGCCTTATCTGTAGTTAATATGTTTTGTGCTGACATACTTAATGTTAAATAATTAGCAATTGCATCTTCTACATCTGTCTTATCAGTCACTGTGACTGTTCCTACTGTCAAACTTAAGACACTTTGATAAGTTGTTTCAAATAAGCTTACCTCATTAATAACACTTTGAACATTTGTTAAGCGGTTTAATAGGTCCGTCTTTTCTATACTACTTGGCAATGCATTTACAAGCGCTAATGCTTGATTATGATCCACTTGCAAGTAAGTTGTTTCAGCAAGCTCTACAGCTACAGTAGCCTCTAAAATATCTTCTTGTAATTCTATTTCTAAAAGAAGATTATCTAATAAAGACTTTTCAGCTGTCAAATCTGCTTTGGCATCAACCGATAATAAGTCATATGCAGCTAATGCTTGTTCTACTGCTTCTTTATCGCTAACATCTACAGATGCCACATTCAAAGCCAATACGCCTGCATAAACAGTTCTAAATGTAGTTACTTCTAGTTCACTTGAGACAACATACTCATAAATTCTAATATTGTCTAAGTTAATATAATCAGTCGTGTTACTAATCACAGGTGTAAATCTAATATTGATAGATGATGTTACATTGATATCAATCTCTTCAAATGTGAGCGGATCACCTGAAATCACATCAATAATCAAATCAGTTCCACCTTCTTGAACTGTAATCCAAGTTCCAGGATTAGACGCAAGTTCGTACTCAATCTTAAATGCAAAACTTGAACCATTATTATAATTTAATGCTCCGTGATATAAAGTAATCTTATCAATACCATTTATGAAGAAATCCTCTGATTCGAAATATGAACCAGATTTTAATGCTAGTGATCTTTCATCAATCCAAACATCATATGCTGGTGCATTCGATATTGCAATAACATTACCAAACCAAGTTCTACCATCTATGCTGACATTACCAGTATAAAGTGAATCATAGACACTATTTTCAAAATCGAGATAAATACTATTTTCAAATGTTATAATTTCAGCTAATAAATTTAATAATAATGTTTCTTCTGATGTGAGTTTGGTTTTTGCTCTTTCACTTAATAAACCATATGATGCTAAAGCAGCTTCAACACCTGGTTTATCAGAAACTAATACAGTTTCAATCGTTAAATTTAAAACATCATTATAAGTTGTTTCAAAATCAAGAATGCTATCAATGTCATCTTGAACTTCTGCCAAACGGTCTAAAAGATCTGTTTGCTCGGTTCCACTCGGAAGTGCATTGACTAAAGCAAAGGCTTGATCATGATTGAGTTGTAATAATGAGGTTTCTGCTATTTCTACAGCTAGAGTCGCTTCAACAACATCGATTTGATAAAGAAGATTATCTAATAAAGCTTTTTCTGATAGCAATAGATTTTGGGCATCAACTGTTAATACATCATATGCTGCTAAAGCTAACTCTACAATATTTCTATCTGTTGGAAGCACTGTACCAACAGTAAGTGATAATGCTGTTTGATGTTCAGCAAGGAAGTCAGCAACCAATGTTGAGGTTGGAATTTGATTATTAATTTCAATTAATAAACTATCCAGTAATGCTTTTTCAGTTGTTAATTTTGCTTTAACATCAGAACTTAATAAGACATAATCTTGAAGTGCTGATTCTACATCTGCCTTATCAGCTGTTGTAACTGTACCTACTGTTAAGGATAATGCATATTGATGAGTTGTCTCAAAAAGCATCATAGCATTAATCTTATCCTGAACAATACTTAATCGATTAAGAAGATCTGTTTTTTCTAATCCACTAGGAAGTGCATTAACTAATATCAGTGCGTCATCATAATCCATTTGTAACAATGAACTTTCTGCAGTTAAAACAGCAGATGTTGCGTCTATGATATCTTCTTGCCATTCAATTTCTAATAATAAATCATCTAGTAGTGCTTTTTCTACTGCCAATTCAGTTTGTGCATCTAGTGATAATAAATCAAATGCCGTTAGTGCTTCTTGTACGACTTCTTTATCTAAGATATCTACAGTTAAAGTTGTAAGAGCTAAAACACCTGAATAAACGGTTCTAAATGTTTGTGCTTCAAGTACGCTACCAACCACATGCTCATAAATTCTAATATTGTCTAAGTTAATATAATCAGTTGTTGTTGATATGATCGGTGTGAATCTGATATTAATCGCATCAGTGATATTTACAGGTATTTCTGTAAATGAAAGTGGGTCTGATGAAATCACATCTACTATTAAATCAGATCCTCCATCTTGTAAGGTTAACCATGTGCCAAGATTTGTTGATAACTCATACTCCACTTTAAACTGATAACTCGTACCATTGCCTATATTCAAAGCACCATGATAAACGGTAATCTTATCAATACCGTTAATAAATAAATCATCCGATTCGAAATATGAAGTCGATCTTAAGGCTAAAGATCTTGTGTCTATCCAAACATCGTAAGTAGGATCATTTGAAATAAATACATCATTGGCAAACCATGTTCTACCATCTATATCTAAAGTACCTGTCAAACCTTGATCATAAGGATATGCTTCAAAATCTAGAAATACACTATTTTCTAAAGCAATGATTTCATTTAGCAAACTCATGAGTAAGTTATACTCAGGAACAAGTTCGGCTTTCACTGCTTCACTTAACAGTCCATATGCTGCTAAAGCAGCTTCAACATGAGTTTTATCTGTGATATCAACAGTAGAAGGCGTTAATGCTAAAACTGTTGCATAATCTGTTCTAAATTGATTTGTTACAAGCGCAACATCTTCAAAGTCCCACTCACCAACTTCAACCATTGGTGTTGATATAACCTCACTACCTTGGATATTGCTTGCCCAATAAGCAAAAGAAAGACTAAAATTGCTAAAAAAAAGAATTAGCAATAATATGTGTATGATTCTTTTTTTTCTAGATAAAAATGTTTTCATGCGTCTTTCCTCATATTTATTAGAAATTTAAGTATTTCTTAATAAATTATACCATAAGTGCAAATATTTTTATGTATAACATAAATCAATGCATCCTTATCGAAGCCAAAAACACTGTTTTTTACAAAATATATACATTTTTTTAAAAAAAATAGACCTTTTTAAGATCTATCTTTTCTTTGTTTTTTCATCTCATAAAGGGCATCATCAGCAAGCCTTAGAACTTTAGCGATTGTTTGTTCATCTGCGTTTAGATGTGCACCATATGAATAGCCCATACAATGATTGTTGTTTTGTTCTTTTATGAAAGTGTTAATATCTTCAATAATTTTATTTTTATCAAACATGATCTGATTTTCGACGATGAGTAAAAACTCATCCCCACCAAGTCTTATCGCGGTTGCTTTTTGAAGTGTTTTAGCCACTTCTTTCAAACTGTTCGCGAAGCAAATCAACAACTGATCTCCTGCTTCATGTCCATGTGAATCATTTGTTCTTTTAAGTCCATCCAGATCAAATATGATAACACCGTAAGGTTCTTTTGAGTTATTCAATATTTCTTTGTAATCTTCAAAAAAATTTCTATTATACAAATCTGTCATTAAATCATGATAATAAACATCATTCAACTCATTCAATAAGTGTTGATGCTCAGTTTCATCATAATACAAGAACAATTTTCCTGAATACTTGAAAAGCGGTAAGTTGATTCTTTCTTCTTTCATGTGTAGATAGATTTTATCCTTTTGAAAGGTTTGATCAACTTTTATCGAGTCTGAATAGATAATCGCTTTTTGATGCATCATCTGTGTAATCTCATCAAATGAAATGTTGCTCAAATCGCCTAAATCAAACTTTGTCTTCAACTCATCAGAGGCATTAACAACCATACCATTAATATCAACGATTAAATACATTTCCCGATAATGATCTAAAATAAACTGATTATTATTGAGTTGAGATATCAAATTTAAGTCTCTAATGATAGATATAATAGAGAGTGACCCCATAAACATAACAAAAATGATTAATGTCGGATCAATGTTGAACTCATATACAAACAAATGAATTAAATTAACTGCTAAACCAGAAATAAAGCACAGTGAAATTAGCAACAACGGTACAAAGTCTCTACTGTTTCTAAACTGATTCAAAAAGTATCTTGATAACTTGAAAAAAACATATGCAAGCAAAATATAAGATATGATGGTATGTATAAAGAAACCAAATCCAACATCTGCGTCATTAAACATCCTTAATGTGACGTTTTGGTCATAACTTAGTTTTATAATCAATTGATGTGTTGTATTTGTCAAAACAGTAACAGCATTAATAACCCACATGATTAGCAAACTAGTTTTTAGCCAAATTCCATTCTTAATAACTAGATAATCTCGTATTGCTAAAACGAGTAAAATGACCAATCCAAAAACAATAGGATATATACTTAGTGAAGCATAATATGTAAATATATTATTGGATACTACGAATCTTAATCCAATCATAAGTGTCCATAATAATAGTCCAATATTGATATAAAGGAATTTACGATACTTTTTAAATTTGAAATATAAATCTACTCTTAAAAATAAAAACATGACAAAAATAATCAAGATAGCATATATAAACCAAATGTAATCCTTCATAATGAACACCTCCCTAGGTAAGTTAAAGAGTTTAAATACTTTTATGGGTATTTCTATTATACTTAAATCTTTCATTTTTGAAAAACATTCTTACTGAACTTAATAAAATCTTAATAAAAAAACTTATAAAAATCACATTATTTATAAGTTTTATAAGTTATTAACAAGATGGATTATTTAAATGTCTTGATATTTTCATCTATACGTCTTGTAAGGGATATTGAATAAGGTCTAAAGTGTTTGCTCCAAAATTGATTAGCGTTTGGATTTATGGACTCATAATCAACACCTATAAACTGATATCCATGTTGATTTAAATCTTCGATGATGCTATGTAGCATTTGGCTAGCAATCTTTTGACCTCTATATGCTGGATCAACGAAAGCTCCTGTGATACTCATCATTTTTTTTGAGGTTGTGATCACTGATTCTCCTACTTCTTGTATACGCATATAACCAACAACTTTGTCATCAATATAGGCTCCAAAGAGTTTTCTGTGATCAACACTCAACCATTCAAGTAAGTCTGTCTTTGGATCCTCATCTTCATTAGGCATAAAAATCGGTGATGTTCTATAATATAGATTATGCGCTTGATGTAAAGTTAATATATCATCTATGTCTTCTTTAGATATTTGTTTTATTTTTATTTTATTATTGTCAAAAACAATATCTTCTAAATCTCTTATCGCATCTACACAGCGCATACCAAATCCATTTTGGAACCAAAAAGATTTCAATTTTTCATCATGTGCAAATATTGAGATTGCTATTGAGTAGATATCATTTTTGGTCCAATGGCTTGCCGCATGATTAAAAAGCATCTGATAAATAACATCTTTATGTTCAAGGATTGATCCATGTCCATGCAATGGCACAAAAGTACCCAAGTCTTTTCCAAAAAGAGGTCCTGTTTCATATCCAATCATATAACCTACAATTTGATCATTAAGTGTGACAGACCATCCATTAAGATTTTCAAGCATATAAGTTAACTTTTGAGAAATCTCATTCTCGATGTCATCATATGAAACAAATGTTTTGAATGTAGCTTGCTCCATCATATAGTTAAACTTAAAAATTGTCATTATAGAGGATAAGTCACGAATATCTAGTTTTTTTATTTTATATTGATCTAATTGCATTTAGTTGCCTGCACTCTCATAAGTTTTAAGTCCATACTTCCAAAAACGATAAGCAATAAACATACTAATACTTGCAACAACTACAGCTTGAATCGTAATCGTTAGTGGATCATATAATCCAAGTAAATATGCACTAGGAAAATATGAAGTAAACGCAAATGGAATGACATTTCTTAATACGAATTGGAATGCCTTAGGGTAAATACTTAATGGTTGTTTCGTGAAATCTGCGATGTCATAAAAAATAACCATGATACTATTAGAGTTTTTAATCCAGAAAGCTAGAGTTGCAGTTAATAATTTTATTGATGTGTAAATAACAGCCCCAGATATTAATAATAGTGGAATAACGATTAAATCGTATAAGGCAAAATCAATAGACAATTGCGGAATAATATAAATCAAAAGTCCAATCCCTACAATCAGTTCACCAAACGCTTCAATCTGAAATCGTTCTGAGATGATGGAATAAAGTACATTTAAAGGTTTTAATAAGTACTTGTCAAACTCTCCGATAATAATATATCTAGGAATCAACCAAATATTATCAGTAAGTAAATGATCGATACCTCTTGGTATTTGAAACATTGCATAAATTAAGATTAACTCTTCAAATGTCCATCCATTAATCGCAGTAATATGTTGGAAAATTAAATATAAAAACAGTAATCCACTAATTTGAATAAATACAAACGATAAGATACCAATTAAAAAATCAACACGGTATTCAATCAATCGTTTTAAGTGCTGTGATACAAAATACTTATATATGGTTAAATGTCTCTTCATACTTAACCTCCCAAAACGACAAGTCTATGAACAACTTTTTTCCAGAAAAATACTGCAAGCACATAAAGAATAACAATCCACATTGCTTGGAATAAAAGCGCATAAAGTATGTCTAAATTAGTTTCATAGTTGCCCATAATAATTCTAATTGGTACATATAAACCTTGCATAAAAGGTAAGAATAGTGCAATTTGATAAAGCCATTCCGGAAAGAAATGTAGTGGGATAATCACACCACTAAATATCCCTTCTATCGCTCTTCTAAGCTGGAAAATACCAAAACTATTAATCGTCAAAAAGATGATCAATCCAAAAATATAACCAATAAAGAATCTAATGGTAAAGGCAAAAAGAATGGACAAAATAAAAGCTAAAATGACAGGTAAAGTAAACGTCATTTCTAAATCAACAAATAAAGCGACTATGACAAGTGTAATGGTAATTGGTATAACAAAGAACACGATACTGTTTACAATATCACCTAACGATTTAAAAAATAGTTGTGTTCGATAATTAATCGGTTTGATCAAATTCATTGCGATCGCACCACTTCGAATATCATCACTGATATAACCGCTTGGCATCACAAATGTCAAACTTGATACCACTCTAACAAGTAACACATAAGTAATCATCCCAATAAATGAATATCCATTAATGACATCATTTGGTGAATTATCATAAATAGCTTTCCAAATAAAATATTGTAACACTAAAAACATGAACTCCATGAGCACCCAAACAACTGCGTGCGCACGATAGTTCACAAATTCTTGCATCTGAGCCTTTGAAAACGGCAAATATTTCTTAAAAAAACTATGCATATTGACCCTTTTCATAAATATTTCTTACAATATCTTCAATGGAAGTTTCAGAAATATTGATATCTGTGACAAATGCGTGTTTCATCACAAAATGAGTAATCTCAGATACAGATATTTTATTTTTATTAAATTGAACACTTATTTTATTTAATTCTCTATTAACTTTCAAATCTTCTTCACTTAAGTTGTACTTGTTTTTGAAATCTAACTCTACTTCTTCTTTAATCTCAAATTCTACTTGCCTCATAAATCCAAAATCTTTTTTGATCTTATCAATAGAACCATCGTAAATGATTGTACCTTCATCGATAATCATAATTCTTTCGCATAACTCTTCAATATCATCAAGGTCATGTGTTGTCAAAATAACGGTTGTCTGAAATTTATGATTCATCAGTTTAATAGCTTCTCTCATTTTTTGTTTAGCTACAACATCTAAACCAACAGTTGGCTCATCTAGAAACAATACTTTAGGGTTATGTAGCAGGCTTGCTGCAATATCTGCTCTCATGCGTTGACCTAAAGATAAAGTTCTAACAGGACTTTTAATGAAACTATCTAAATCTAAGACTTCATTAAAAAACGCCATACGTTCTTTATAATCTTCATCACTTACATTATAAATTTCTTTTAATATCCCATAAGTTTCGATTAATGGTAGATCCCACCATAATTGTGTTCTTTGTCCAAAAACAACACCGATATTATATGCATTTTTGATGCGATCTTTTTTTGGATTGTTTCCATCAACAATCACTTCACCACTTGATGGTGTTAAAATACCCGCAAGCATTTTGATGGTTGTAGATTTTCCAGCACCGTTTGCACCAATATATCCAACAATTTCACCCTTTTCAATTCTAAAAGAAATGTTATCAACAGCTTTCTTCTCAACTTTTTTAGCCTTAAAAAAAGTCTTTAGCATTCCTTTAAGACCAGTTCCTTTTTCATACTTTATAAATGTTTTACTTAAGTTTTTTGCTTCAATCATATGTTTCACCTACTTTTTTCCAAAAATATTATATCATAGCATTTTTAATCCATATATTCATTTTTGCATTTTGTTTATTTTTTTTATAAAAATGATTTAAAAATGCAAAAAAATAAATAAAACTATAAAAAAACATGACAAATTCAGGAGATTTGTCATGTTTATTAAATATTTACATCTTTATTTTATCGTAATAATTTGATACTTAGTTATATACTTAAATCCTATTTTTTGATAGAGTTCTTTAGCTGTGTCATCCAAATCAGTAACTAAATAAACATAATTAATTCCTGTTTTTTTAAGATACTCAATCACATCATGCATTAGCTTAGATCCATAACCCTTTTTTTGATAATCATCAGCAATCGTAAAATCATCAAGTTTGGCCATATGACCATTGATACAATAATTAAGTGTACCTATGACTTTTTCATCAACTTTAATCATGAAATAGCCATAAATGTTTTTAGCTTCTTCAAGTACTTGTTTTTGTCTTATGGTATTACCTATAGCATATGATTCGCCATAATTTTTACTGTCTTGATATAAGAAATCAAAAAAATCTTCATCTTTGTCCGGATCAACTCTACTTACTGTAGCATCAACTTTAACTTTAAATTTTAAGTCTTCTACAGGTGCACCATAAATACCATTAGTATCTATGGTTGCGTCTTTAATCATAGCTTGATCAATTTCTATATCTTCTTCAGTTCTTATAACAGAAAAGCCATGAACTTTTGTTTTATTGATATACGCAAGAATATCTTCATTTGTAAACGTCTCGTTCGTGATATTTAAGTAATTATGATAGTACTTATCTCTTTGACTCATATCTTCTGTTTCATAACCAAATGCATGTTCTGTGATTTTTGAAAACATGCTTACGTAAATTTTCTCGTGATTTAATGTTTTTTGTTTCATAAATTCCCTCTATAATTTAAAATATTCTTTGATTTTTATTGCAACTTCTTCTGGTGATAAGTGTTCATTATCAATCTTTACATAGTTTTTAAAATCTATTTCTCCCTCATATGAATTTAACCGGTATTTGGCATCTTCAAGCAAAATTCTTTGTTTTGACAATTCTGTATTTTGCTTAGATTTTTTTTGGGATAATCTATTGGGAGTGACATTTCTTTTTAATCTTTCATCTTGTGAAGCCTCTAGTTCTACAAAAAATACTTCAGCTCCTTGTTTCTCAAACATATTTTTATATTTCTCAACTAAATTCCAGTCTTCTTGGTGGTCTAATGCCCACATAAAAGTAAAAATAAGTCCTTCTTGATCTGTCTTTAAAAACTCCTCGAAAATAACATCTCTTAGTCTTGTAATGGCTTCGCCTCTAAACGATCCAAAAAGATCTAATACAAGTTCAATTGTCATATGGTTATGGAAAAGTCTTAGTTCTGTAATTTTTGTAAGTTCTTGACCAACCGTCATTTTACCGACTGATCCTGGTCCAAAAATAATAATTAGTTTCATGAAAACCTCCGCAAAATGATATTTCGATTATATCATTAATGGAACTTATTATAAACTCTCAGCAAAAATTATGAAAGAAAAACTAAAAAATATATACTTAAGTATATAAACATTTTGTCTAACTTTTTCATATCTTTTCAGCATTTTTTTTGTTATATTTAAATTGAAAATAGATGAGGTGACTAACTATTAAAAGTCAAGTACTTTTATTAGACATACTGTAAAAACCTCCTATAGCAGATAAAATATGGAGGTTAGCTTATATTACAGATGACTTTTTACTTAACCGCCACAGTTTAAGTAATCAGTTATTTGAGTTTAGAAGAATCAAAATCTTCATGATGAGTTTCCAAATGATGAATCACTCTAATCAGTTTTTTGGCGAGATGAATAAGTGCGACACGGTGATGTTTCCCCTCTTGTTTCTTCTTGGTGTAATAATCATAGAACACAGGGTTGTGAGTCATAACCATCAGGCAAATATTAACGAGCGTAGAACGTAGATATTTACTACCGCGTTTGACAAGTTTACCTGTAGAAGACATGGTGCCAGATTGTTTGATGGTTGAATCTAGACCTGCATAGGATAACATTTCAGAGGGATTTGAGAAAAGCCGAATGTCTCCGTATTCACATATAATAATAGCTGCTGAAATGATGCCAATACCCATAATTGTTTGAATCTTTGTTGGATACCGTTCCATTAAAGAAGTGATTTGTTTCTCAGTTTCTTCGATATCAGTGTTAAGTTTCTCAACATATGAGATTGAGGTCTTTAATTTAAAGAGTTGATGATCTTGAGTGACACCAATGGTTGATTTCGCGAGGTCTTTCAGCTTCACAAACTTAGGATAATTGAACTTACCCTTTGATAGTCTTCGAAGTTTATCGAAATGACTATCGGTCATCTTAGCGATTTTATCTGGAGAAGAAAAACGTTTTAAAATGTGCAAAGATGTACCACTATAGCCTTGTTCTCGCATAAAAGGCTTATATTCAGGAAAGATGACATCTAAGACCTTAGTCATCATATTGTAGTGCTTTGTCCGTATAGAAATGAGTTTAAATCGTAACCTAGTCAGTGATTTTAAAGCACTTATATGATAAGATTGATGATGATAGGCTTTGTAGTCTACAGATCTCATATAAGTTGAAATCAATTGAGCATCTTTCTTATCCGTCTTTGTTTTTCTTAGTGAATGGGCTTCTCCAAACTTCTTCACTAGAAAAGGATTAATCTCCATGAACGAATAGCCATGGAGGGTAAGAAATGACTTAAGATTTTCACCATAATGACCTGTAGCCTCTAAGCCTATTATCATTTCTTGCTTCACATAGGGTTTAAAATGCTCTAAAAGTTCTTTAAACCCGGACTGACTGTTCTCAAATGAGAACTGATAATCAACTGTTTCGGTGGCGATGAAACAGTCGTGCTTGTACTTTGAAATATCGATACCGATATAGATCATAAGTACACCTCCTTAAAATTATGTGTACATGTGGTAAGTCCAGCTAATCTTTATCTCATAATCATGTAATAAGCGTCTTGCGCTAACTAACTATTGCTGATTAAAATAAAGACCGTGGTAAGCGTCACCTCGAAATAGTCTAAGCTATATAAAAATGAAACAAATCCACAGTACATTATTATTATATTAAATTAGAAAGAAAGGGGAAAGATTTAAATCCGTCTTAAGTACTAACTTAATACAGTTTAAATCTTACATGTTATAAGTGAATTATAAAATGAAATCAAAAAGAGTGCTTCTAGGATTATCTCAAGAAGACCTTGCCAAACAAATTGGTGTTTCAAGACAGACGATTATACTTATTGAAAAGGAAAAATATAATCCTTCATTAAAACTTTGCATTGCCATTTGTAAAGCACTAAACACAACATTAGATGAATTATTTTGGGAGGAAGAAGAAAGTGAAAGATGAACGTATTGCAAAAGAAATGAATCAGGTTAAAAAATATGTTTTATTATATGTTTTTATAGCCTCAATTGTTTTAGCAGTTTTAAAACTATTAGTGTTTGGATTTAACATGCGTATGTTTTATGTAGAAGGATTTATCATTTTATCATCTATGATTCTATTTTCGATAGTTTCATTGAAACAAGTTGGGGATTATGATGAAAGAATCGAAAGAAGCATAAGTAAAACATATCATATCGGTTTTATCTTTATTTTTATTGGAGGTTTGTGGGTTCATTTTTATCAAGTTTTATCAAGTACACTAGCACAGTCAACAGTAGTCAATATGACGAATACACTCATTTTAATAGGGTTTATTGTTGCAATGATATTTCTGAAAAGAAAAGGACTTTATGCAAACTATAAGTATATAGAGTCTTCTAAATCTAATTATTATAGCCATGTATTTTTGAATGTTTTGATCATATTATTAACATTTGGTTTGATCTATGTGACTGTTTTATTCACTATAAATAAAGCGATTGACTTTACAAGTAATATTTATTTTCTTTTGAGCATTATCATATCATTTATCATGGTGTCTGTAGAATATATATTATTTTCCATTTATGAGAAAAATCATTACGATGAAGTGATTGCATTTGAGGAAAACAGATCAAACATAATGTCTAAAAATGCCTTTTTGTTTCAACTCATCTTGTTTGTGTTTGCGGTTTTCTCTGGATATGTAAACTATAGACTGATGATTATTACTTCAGGAAGCTTGCTAGAACAAAGAGAATCATTTAATACATGGATGACAATACAAACATTTACGAAGTTGGTTGCTTTAGATTTTACGATTTTAAGTTTGATCTCAAGTTTGATTATTTGTTACTTTTTGAGAAAACTAATTGGTAAGCATAAAATACTTTCCCTCTTCTTGAGTATAAGTATTGTTTCGTTTGTTATTCAAGTGCTCCAGTATTTTCATGCTTTATTTTTACCGTTATTGCAAAATGTTATAGAACCACATGAAGCATTTATTCAATGGGTAATGACCTATGGTCGAATCAATCTGGGAATTATGGTTGTTTTTACACTGATATATATAACCATTGGTATATATTTATATATCAAAAATGTCCCATTTAAGCGAATGTTTTTGATTTACAGTATCCTTTTATTGGGAAGTAATCCACTTATTTCAGACATCCTATTTAAGAGTGATCTTCAAACGCTTTATACATTAAGATTTTTGTTTAGCACACTGCAAGGCGCTTATCTCTTGCTCTTGATTGGTGTTTTGGCTTATAACAAGTATCCCAAGTGTAATTATACTAAAAAGATTGAGTTCGAAGGTGAATTTGAATAAGTATATGAATAGCATAATCTTTTGAACTTTCATTTAAATGAAATGCACTGAGCTCCTTTTAGATGTATAATATAAAAAAGTGAGGTGTTTTATCGTGAAATACATTAAAATGCAGTTAGAAAAGATGTATGTAAAGTTTATAATTTGCATTTTACTATTTGTTGGATTATCTTTTGCAGGATATTATGTAGATATCAATATCCAAAACTCTAGCTTTTCTAATACATTCAGTTTTTCTAAAGAGTTTACAGAAACTCTAGCTGTCATGGTGATTGGCGCAATCATCACAATCATCACAATAACATTTTCTTCAATATTGGTTGTGATGACTTTATATAGTGGACAGTTTTCACCTAGAACGTTAAGTGACTTTTTACAAAGAAAAGTACCAGTGAATGTTTTAGCTTTCTTTATCGGTATGAGTGCATATACATTACTTAGTTTAATGTTGATCAATAGGCATGTGGTTGATATCTATCCACTAACGACACTTATGATGATGATTTTCTTTGCATTAGGCTTATCTATATTTGCATATTATATTCAGTATGTATCAAAAGCGGTAAGAGTGAATGTCTATATGGATGAACTCGTAAAAGATTCCGTTAAGAGGATCGAGGCCTATAAAAAAAATATCGATGAGAACGAAAGGATAACATTGCTCAAAGATATTGATTTTGAAATTAAAGATACTAAAGAGTATCATTCACCAGTATCTGGATATTTCGTTGATTTAAACTATGATAAATTACTTGCATATCTCAAAGAAGAAAATGCATATATGTCGGTTTCAATACCTTTTAATGAACATATCTTTGAAGATGATATTATATTCGAGTATAAAGGAAAGAAAGAGAGTTTTAATTTTGATGCTGAAAAATTAAAAGAGTTTTTTGTGATCGGAAATGAACCACAAAATCATGAAGAGTATTTAAATAAAACACAAAAACTTATTGAAATCGCAGTAAGAGCATTATCACCTGGTGTTAATGATCCAGTAACTGCGATGAATTGTATTGATCAATTAGGTTTTATCTTAATGAAACTATCGGATGGTTTTGATAGTTTGGTATATAAAGATGATGAAGATGAACCAAGATTAAAACTTAGAACGATTAGTTTTGAAGATTTGCTTTATGATCACTTTTCTCAAATATATTTGTATGGATACAAAGATTTAAAAGTTTTAGCATCTATGATTAGAGCATTAACAAGAATATCAAGTGATAGTAATTATATGATGAAAGATGCAATATGGAACTTCTTTTTATATATCATGAAGGATACTGATTTTGATAAACTTCACGTATATGATCGAAAATTATTAATTACTGAAATAAAAGATTTAGCACACAAGGCTAATAAACTAGAAGCTTTCAAAAAATGGATCAAAAAAGATGAAAACTAAAAAAAGTAGAGCTTGAACAAAACGTTCAAGCTCTTTTGATGTTAAAAACCATTCATCATAACGCCTATGATCATACCAATCAAAGTCGGTATAAGGACATATGCTGTATCGACCCATGTAATTTTTAAGCCTCTTTTATAAATGAAAAATCCAATAAAGCCAGCAGAAACAAAAATGATCACCAATACAAATGTAACGGCACTTCCGATAAAGAAAATGCTTTGAATAGCTGTAATTAATATTGCAGGGATATAAAATTTGTAACCTAGCTTACTACTGCTAATCTGACCGATTGACTCTGTTTTGGTTTCATTGATTTGACGATAACTATATAGGAACGCAAATACAGCTGAAGATGCATAAAAAATCGTATTTATAATGATAAATAAGGATGCATTTTCAAATCTTACTTGATCGTTAGAACTGATTTGATTAGACAGTTTAGTCATGAAAGCTGTGAGCTCCGCAACTGAGTAATATGGATTTAAAAAGAAGGGTTCGCTAAAATTGGTATTAAATAAAAAGACTCTACCAGTAAAAAAGATGGCTACAAACAAAAATAAAACATTAAAAAGAATTATGAATGCAATGCCGTCAAAGATGGTGTTTGCTCTTAAAAATACAAACACAGTGATACTATATAAAATGATGATATAAAATAAAGCAATGAAATAGATTAAGAATAACCAGCCTTCTGCATAACCTCCATTAGTCTTAGCAATAACTGTGATTAATGAGAAGAAATAGAGAATGGTCCAAACAAATATCACTTGTAACAATCCATAAATAAAATGGGTCAAGAATAATTTTTGTCTAGAAATTGGAAGTGCATAATATAGATCAACTTCTTTAGCACTTCTGAGTGATGAGAATCTAAAGATGACAATTACAATCATCACGATCATCATAAATATGATAGAAATCAGTAGTTCACTAGGATCTCTAAATCCACCACTTGAGTATCTAGCGAACCTTGAAGAGGTTATAATAAGTACCATAATAAGTGTTGGAATAATCGTCATAACAAGTGTTTGGAGCCATTTCTTATGAATGAGATAGTCTAGATATTTTTTCATGATTTGCCTCCTTTTTGTGTAATCATAAAATATTCTTCAAAAGAAATAGGAAGTTCATCAACAACATGATACAAATCATTTGAGATATATTCATCTAAAGTGTGATTGCACTCTATGACTATTGTAAGGATTCTGCCATTTTGATGGTGATAAACGGCTTTTGATAGCGGTTTATCAGATGTGATAGGTGTCAAATCATTTAATATGATTTGGTATTTTTTAAGTTTACTTAACTCGTGTGAAAGATCCCCAAATCTTGAAAAATGGCCTTCATCAATCATACCAAATGAATCACAAATATCTTCAAGTTCTCTAAGTGAATGACTTGTAACCATGATGATTTTATCTTTGTGTTCATCTGAGATCATGAGTTTTTTGAATTTAAGTCTTGCAGCAGGATCTAAACCATCAAAGACTTCGTCAAGGAGTAAATATTTAGCTCCTGATGCAAATGCTAAAGCAATATATCCTTGTCTTTTCATGCCTTTTGATATTTGTGATAAATTTTGATGTGGGTTTAATCCAAACATAGCTAATATACTTATAAATGTATCATCTTCAAAAGGATAAAATATTTTGTATAAATCAGCTAAATCTTTAAATGTCATTTGATGATTAAAAGGGGGTTGATCAGAAAGGTAGAATAAGTTTTTCTTAATGTCATCGTGATACAAAACAGATTTACCATCGATGTATATATCGCCTTTAGTGGGCTTTAGTATACCCATGATGAGTCTTAAAAAAGTTGATTTACCAGCACCATTGATACCAATGAGACCGAAGACTGTACCTTTTTCAAGAATTAAATTTAAGTTATTTAATACAAGATGACCATTAAACCATTTATAAATATTTTTAACTTCAATCATAAAGCATCTCCCCCTAGATAATTTTTAACGAACTTAACGAGATCATTAACATCTCTTTTTTGCTTGAGTTCATCTAATAAATGTTTTAAAGCATCAATTAAATGTTGATCACTCATCTCATATTGTTTTACATAAGCCCCTTTTTTTGGTAATACTTCAATAAGTCCATCACTCTCTAATGCTTGATATGCTTTTTGAACAGTGTTGGGATTAACGCCTAAATCAAGTGCAGCGTTTCTTACGCTTGGTAAAGGTTCACCTACTAGGTAAGCCCCCTTTTCGATTAAGGATTTAAAATGATGCTTAATCCTCATGAAAACATCTATTTTAGAATCTGACATTAACTCACTTCCAATCTGTATTATCTGTATTATCTAAATTGTATCAATTATAATTTGGGTTGTCAATGTTTCATAGATATTAAGTTTTTATTAACTGTTTGCAAATGAATTTTATTTAAGTTATTGAAGTGATAAAATGTAGATAAGGTGAACCTATGAAAATTTTTGCGCATCGCCAATTCTATATATCTATGCTGTTTCTTGTTCTATCAGCGCTATTGTTTTTTGCAATCTACTTTTTTGCAGCTCATACAATAAGAAATAGACAAGAAGCTTTATTGTCACTTGAAATGAATGCTGTGTCTGCGGATGTTCATCATTTTTATGATGATTTTTTCATTACGCTTGAGGGAGTTTCTAGTTATATTAAAATCTATGGCACTGATGAATTACTTCATTTTATGGTTGAAATAGATGAAGATAATCCTTGGATAGAATCCATGTATTTTGGTAATCCAGATAATCAAATGATTAATTCAAGTGGCTTTGTTCCAGGACCTGGATTTGATTTGAGAACTAGACCATGGTATCAATCAGTACTAAGTGAAGACCAAACTATTGTAACACCAGTGTTCTTAAATGCAACAGAGGATAAGTTGATTACAACAGTTGCAACTCCTGTTTATGATCAAACAGATAATTTTGTTGGTGTTTTAGCAGTTGATATTGATATAGAATCTATAAAGCTTTATTTCGAAAATAAGACGGTTGGAGACACAGGATTTGCGTTAATTATTGATGGAAACGATCATGTTGTTGCCCACCCAGAACTTGATATGTTTTCAAATGAACTCATCGATTTAGATACATTAGGCATTTCATTTGATGGGTTAAATGAATTTTCAGTACATGAGAAAATACAACTAGGCAGTTTTTCTGGTTCTGCATTATGGTCTCGAGTATTAGGAAATGACTATAAACTCTTAATTTTCATGCCTGAGAAAGAATACTATGACACCCTTAACCAATTTATGAATTATTTCATAGTTGTTTACAGTATGGTTGTTTTAATGACTTTAACATATTTATGGATGAATTTTAATAAGATTTTTAAACCAATCAATCATCTTGTGGATGATCTATCTCAAATTAATGTGAAAGATAACATCGGATATCGATTGGCAATGGATAATAATGATGTATTAGATGAGATAAGAGACACAGTAAATAAGGCACTTCAGAGTTCTGAAGAGTATTTTGATGAAGCTAAATTAAAGGCAGACCAACTTTTTTTGGAGAACCAACGATTTAAACATCTAATAAATTCGACACAGGACTTTATTATTCATTTAAATACAAATGGTTTTATCGTATACGCTTCAGGGTCTGGTCTTGAGAAGATTGATGTGAAATCAGAAGATCTTATAAATAAACATGTTGAATCATTTAATCACGAGTTGTTTAGGTACCAAGAAACGAAAGATCATTTTATGTTTGATTGGAAATATAAGAAATACTTTTTTGAAACATCAATTTCACCAATCTATGATCAAAATCATAACATCATAGGATCTGTGTTGATATCAAGAGATATCACTGACTATAAGAAACGTCAAGCTGAAATTGATTACATTAATCAACATGACTTTTTGACGGATCTTTATAATAGAAGAATGTTTATTGAAAAATTTAATGAGTTAAACGAACAAAAAGCATTTCCGATTACTGTAATGATGATGGATTTAAATGGGTTGAAGATGCTTAATGATGCATTTGGTCATCAAGTTGGTGATGAGGCACTTGTTGAAGTATCAAATGCATTTAGAAAAGTTTTTAAAGATCACTTTTCAGCAAGAATTGGTGGAGATGAGTTTGCTGTAATTTTGACAGGGCTTGAGAAACATGAAATAGAATATATAAAGCACAATTTTAGAAAAGTCGTTAGTGCGATTATAATCAGTGATATCTCATTGTCAATTTCAGTAGGATACCACATGGTATATGAAGAATGTCGCAATATAAATGATGTTTTAAAAGAAGCTGAAAACAATATGTATAGACATAAAGTTATTGAAAGTATGAGTGTTAGAAACCAGGCGATTAGAGCAATTCATAAGACGCTTACTGATAAATATAAAGAAGAGCGCATTCATTCAGAAAAGGTTAGTATGATTTGTTATGTCATGGGATTAGCAATGGGTATAAAAGATGAGCAGTTAGAAGAACTAAAAATGGCTGGTTTATATCATGATATTGGTAAGATTGCCATACCTGATGCCATCCTTGATAAGCCAGGACCGCTAACTAATGACGAGTTTGAACTCATGAAAACACATACTGAAATCGGTTATCAGATCTTAAGAGCTGCAGATGATTATTCTAGACTCGCAGAGTATGCTTTATCTCATCATGAAAGATGGGATGGAAAAGGTTATCCTAGAGGTATAGAAAAAGAAGATATCCCTTTATTTGCGAGAATAATATCACTTGCCGATTCATATGATGCAATGACAACGAATCGGGTTTATCGCTCGAAAATGACAAAAGATCAAGCGATCCAACAACTTATCAAAGGTTCTGGAAAACAATATGATCCAAAGCTTACAAAACTATTCATAAAAGAAGTATTGAAAAGACCAAAAGAAACAGAAAAGGTTGAGATATTTTAAAAGCTCTACCTTTTGTTTTAGGCACTATGTTATAATGATTACGAAAAGCTTTGGAGGTATATCTATATGTATGATGTTTATCATTATCCTAAAGAAAAAGGATATCAAAATGATTTTTTTAGAGTTATTGATTTTTTAAATAATTTCAATGACAAGTATGAGTTTATATTTATGCATTGGTCAAGATTTGAATGGATGTTTGGAAGAGACTCTTTTAAAGCTGAGGATTTAGAAAATATTACAATGTTCCAAAAAGATGGAGATATCAAAGGAATTCTACTATTTGAAGATGATCCTAAGGATGTATATTTTGCAGTTTATGAAGATGACGATACCTTAAAAAAAGAGATGGTTGAATATTTTGTTAAGCATCATCCAGAAAGCGACATGATCATTCCAGAAGACGAGACAATGAAAAATCTATTAGCAAACCATGGTTTTGAAAAAACCGATTGGATTGATCCTGTTACTAAATTTTCTAGAATTGATTTTGAAACACCTAATACAAATGGATATGAAATTATACCATTATCAGAAGATTATAGATTGGATCAAGTCAATTATGCACTTCATAGAGGATTTAATCATGGAGATGATGTGGATTATAGTGAGAAGACATTAGAAGAAAGAAGACATATGACTTCTACACCTAACTATAACAAAGATTATACTTATGTCGCAAGATATCATGGTAGGTTTGTTTCTTTCGTGAACTTGTTTTATAAAAAAGGTACAAAAAGTGCTTTAGTAGAGCCAGTAGCAACTGTTCCTGAGCATAGAAGAAAGTATTTAGCTAGGGCTTGTATTTATAAAGCGATTGAAGCTGTGAGAGGCGATGGAGCTAAAGAAGTTTTTGTTGGATCAAATCGAGATGTTTATTTAAATATGGGGTTTCAGCCATTTGATCAAGCAACTAGATATAAAAGAAAAAAGAAATGAAACAGGTAACGCTTGTGGTTGACATAAGCGTTATTTTTTTTATATCAAATAGTTGACAAGATATCAAATCAGAGTTATAATATAGTTGAAATGGCACATAAGACGTTAGAGTGCCAAATTAAAAGGAGGTATAGTTATGTTTGGAGTAACGCCATTCAACCGTAATGTGGTTAGCCGTAAGGGTAAAGACCCATTTAGTGAAATGATTGATGATTTCTTTGGAGATGACTTCTTCCCAATCAGAAATCTTCGCTATGACACCTTTAAGGTTGATATCAGAGAAGAAGATAATGCTTTTATGATTGAAGCAGATATGCCAGGTGTTAAAAAAGAAGATATTCACTTAGATTATCACGATGGTCTACTAGATATTTCTATTGAACATGAAGAATCTAAAGAAGAAGAAAAGAAAAACTATGTTCATAAAGAAAGAAGACAATGTTCAATGCATCGTACACTTAATTTAGGTGACTTAGATTCTGATAAGATTGAAGCAACCCTTAAAGATGGTATATTAAGCATTAAAGCTCCAAAAGCTGAAATCATTGAAAACAAGAAACGTATTCAAATTAAATAAAGGCTAACAAAGGACAAAAAAAGGATATGCATATCTAAGCATATCCTTTTTTGTAAGGTTTGTTATTCTACTGTAATCGATTCAGCCCAAGTAAAGAATTGATCTTTACTATCATCTAAATTTGATTCTAAACATCCAAAATTCATTGTGTAGAAGTGAGATTCACCTTGCATCGTTATAAGCATATATCCATATTCCATATCTTCAACAGTTGCAGTATAATATGCATAATGATATAAAACGTTATCATCATCATCTGTTATTGTTTCAACAGTAGATGAACTATGACCATTGTTTGCTAGAACTGCATTAACATAATCATCTAAAGTAGTAATGCCATATGCAGCAAGTTCAGTTGAGCTTTCTCTAAGTCCCATAAAGATATAGTCTAATGACTCTAAATACAAAGGCGCTTGTATCACTTGTTTTTCAACAAATGATTCGTCAAGTGTAACATTTATACCTGCACCAGAGAATTCTTTAGCTTCTGCTTTACATGCTGACAGCGTAAAAGCAAATAAAAAAACAAAAAGTAAAAATGTAATTTTTTTCATATTCTTCTCCCAAGTTTTTATTCTATGATATGATTGTAACACATCGAAAAAGGCTTTACAAGATTATTTTAGTTTAAAACAATATAAGTTAAAAATCTGAAACTAATCTGAAAGAAACGAATCATTTTTATATTATTAGCATAGATGTTATACTGAAGAAAAGAAGTAAGAAGGTGTTCTTAAATGAAAGGGATTATATTTGATTTAGATGGAGTGATCATACATACCGATTACTATCATTATCTTGCATGGGAGAAAATGGCAAGTCGATTTCATTTATCTTTTGATGAAATATTAAATGATAAATTAAGAGGAATTTCAAGAATGGAGAGTTTAAATACTATTCTCGAGTATAATAAAGCATCTTATCCTTATGAAAAAAAGGAAATGATGGCAGACATAAAAAATACTTATTATCAATCGTTTTTAGATGATTTGACCGAGGGTGATTTAGATCAAGAAATAAAAGATACTTTAGATAAACTTAAAGCAATAGGCTATAAACTTGCGATCGGATCATCAAGTAAGAATGCAAAACTGATTTTGAAAAATATTGGTCTTATGGATTTCTTTGATGCAATTAGTGATGGCACAAACATTGAGAAATCAAAGCCAGATCCTGAGGTGTTCTTAAAAGCATCTGATATGCTTGGTTTAAGTCCAAAAGATTGTTATGTGATTGAGGATGCAGATGCTGGTATAGAGGCTGCTAAGAATGCTGGAATGATTGCTATCGGTTATGGAAATGCTAAAGATAGTGATTTGACAGACATTAAACTCGAATCATTTAGGGATCTCATAGATATTGTAAAAAAAGAGGATTAAGCCATGGCTTAATCCTGAATTATTGTTTTAACCAAAGGTATTCATAGGGGTATAAATTGAGTTGATCTTTTTGAAGATCAATTTTTTTCTTTTGAAACATATCTATATATATACCTTTTAATCCTTGAGCTCTTAAATGGTTCAAGTCTAAAACTTGATGATTTTCTGAGAAGTTGTAAATCAATAATAATGAGCTTTCAAGATTGGTCTTATAACCTACATAGATGTGATTATGCTTAGAATCAATGACTCTTTGCTCAATCTTATTATTGAATAGTTTCTCGTTTTTTCTTAATGATATCAATGTTTTTATATGACTAAAAACTTTTCCTGAAGGTGTTTGAGGATTGTTAAATTCCTTTTCCTTGTTCCACGGGAATTTTGGTCTATGTAGCCATCTGCCATCTAATTTAGAAATTTCTTGATGATGACTATAATCATTTAAAATCGCAACTTCATCACCACTATAAATCAGTGGAAAGCCAGGCATTGAAAACATGTAAGTATTTAGTATGTTGATACGTTTAATTGATTCTTCTATACCAAAAGCATCGCTTTCTTGAAGTGCTTTTTCGAGTCCTGCAAGTGATGCGAATGTACCGTTGGTTCTTGCGTCTTGAGTTCTCGCATTAAATTGGTAGTTTTCACCTCTTGCAAAGCTATTTATGAACGATCCATTATAAAAATTTATCAAGAACTGTTTATGTCTAAAAGGGTCAAATCCCATAGATTTTAATGCTTCTTCATTTAATCCCCAACCAATATCATCATGACATCTGACATAGTTGATCCATGTTCCATGGTGTGGCAAATCAAATCTTTGATTATCTATGGATAGCAATCTTTGATCTCTTGTGGCTATTGCGTTCCAAAGATTAACCATCATGTTTGCGTTATACATTAGTTGACATTCTGGTTTTTCATTGGTTCCAAAATATCTGACAATCTCATGAGGTTCGACAATTGCTTCACCTAAAATAACTACACTTGGACAAACGTAATCCTTTGCAAGATGAAAGAGATGCATGAACTCGTGTACTTTTGGTAGATTTCTGCAAGTTGTGCCTAATTCTTTCCATATGAAGGGAATTGCATCAAGTCTAATAACATCAACACCTAAGTTTGCTAGAAAGAAAAAGATATCCAAAATTTCTTCTAAAACGATTGGATTTCGAAAATTCAAATCCCATTGGAATTCACTAAAAGATTTAAATACATATTTACCAAATGATTGATAATATGTGAAGTTGCCAGGGTAGATGTCTGGTAAGACTTCAGGGACAGTTTCATTGAACTTGTTGGGGATCTCATCAGAATCATACATCATATACATATTTTGATAAAATGGATCACCTTTTGCAGCTTTTTTTGCCCATTCGTGTTCCTTTGCAGTGTGATTGATTACAAAATCAATTGCGATATTGATATCAGCTTCATGCATTTTTTCAACAAGTTTTTTAAAATCTTCTAGAGTGCCTAAATTTGGATTGATATCTCTATAGTCTTCTACAGCATATCCACCATCGTTGTTGCCTTCTCTAGGTTTTAAAAGTGGCATTAGATGAATGAATGTGATGCCTAAGGATTTGAAATAAGGTATTTTTTTGATAAGACCTTTAATATTGTTTGAGAACAAATCAACATATAAAGTCATACCGACTATTTTTTCGGATTGATACCAATCTTTTTTTCTTCGATCTCTTGTTTTTAGTGATGTTGTTCTATTCAATTTTGCTTGTTCTATTTTGTCCATGAAACGTTTATAATCATCATCATTAAACCCGATGGGTTCATAGATGTTCATATATGTTTTATGGAGTGATTTTAATATTTTTTCTTTGGTCATCGTGTATACTCCTTAACTATTTAATAGATCCAGCAACCATACCTTCGATAATATATTTTTGTGCAAATAAGAATAATACAAGGACTGGTGCCATTGCCATTAAGACTGCTGTTAATAAGTATTGCCACTGAACAATAAATGCACCCACGTAATTTGCGATTGCAAGTGGAACAGTTTGAATGTCAGTACCTTTACCTAATACAAGAAGTGGTAATAAGAAGTCATTCCAAATCCAAATACCATTTAAAAGAAGTACAGTGATTGTAATTGGTTTTAAGATTGGTAAAACGATATAAATAAATGTTTGAAACTTATTACAACCATCGATTTGTGCAGCTTCTTCAAGTTCATATGGAATGGACTTGATAAATCCATGATAAAGAAATATGGATAGTGGAGCTCCAAATCCAATATATGCAACAACCATACCAAAGTAGGATCTTAAAAAGGGAATACCTGTCCAATCTCTTAAGGCTCTAAACCACGAGACTAATGGAAGCATAACGACTTGGAATGGTATAATCATTGCAGCTACAAATAGATAAAAAACGATATTTGAAGCTTTGGTTTTTCTTCTTACTAATGCCCAACCAGCCATAGATGATACAACAACAATCGATATGAGTGAAAGTGAAGTAACAATCAGTGAACTGACAAATGCTGATTGGAAATTGATGTTTGGATTACTCCAAACTTCTTTAATATTTTCTAGTAAAATTGAAATTTGGGCAACATCTAAATTGAGTGGATCACTTGTAACTAAGAATGAAGAACCTTTTGCAGCATTGATGATGACTAATACAATAGGCATGAAAAAGATAATAAAAAGTAATACACCTAATGCTTCAAGTGCAATATTTCCCCATTTGATCATTGAAGAACGTTTCATGCGTCTTTTCGGAGTGTTTAGTTCATTTGTCATTAGATTTCCACCTCTTTACTCTTAGAATATCTTACTTGAGCAATAGATACGATGGTGAGTAAGATGAAAAAGATAATGGCCATCGATTGCGCTAGTGCCGGACGTAAGGCTTCTGCATAAGTATCATAGATTTGCATTGGGATGAGTTTTGTTCCCCAGATGGAAGATCCCATAAATCTAGTCACCGGCCCACCTTGTGTTAGTGAGTAGTTCACATCAAATTGTTTAAATGAATTGATGAGCGTCAAGAATAATGTTACTGTAAACGCAGGTGCAACCATAGGTAATGTAATATTTCTTAATCTTTGGAAGCTTGATGCACCATCAATTTGAGCAGCTTCAATTAAGTCTTTTGGAATGTTTTGGATTGCAGTCACATAAATCATCATGATATATCCTGCATATTGCCAAGCCCAAGCAATTGAGATTGCTAAGACTGCAGTGTTTCTATCTGATAACATAAGAAGATCGCCTAGTCCAGAACTTCCTATGGCCTGTCCAATACTAGGGAGGGCATTATTAAAGATAAATTGCCAAATGTAACCTAAGATTAATCCACCGATAAGGTTTGGTAAGAAAAATCCAAGGCGGTAAACATTTTGGAATTTTAATTTTCTTGTGACTAGTAAAGCTAATGAAAATGAAACTGTATTGATTAATATAATATTAATGAATGAAAATACAATGGTGATAATGATTGAATATATAAATGCGGGGTTTAGTGAAAAAACTTCAATGTAATTGGTGAATCCAATCCAAGTGATTTCTCTTCCGGTTGCATCCCAATCGGTAAACGAATAATAAAATCCGATAACAAAAGGAACAACAATCACTAAAGTAAATGCAATGAGTGCTGGAAGTACAAAAACCCAAATACTGTTTTTTCGCCAATAACTCTTTAATTTTAATTTAAAATCTAACTTTGAATCCATGGGCTTTCAGCTCCTTATCATAAATGAAAAGTAGGGGAGATGCCCTACTTTTCTATTTATATGTGTTTCTTTTTGTTTAATAATTATGCCAAACCTTCAAAAGCTGTTGTCATTTCATCAATGAATTCTTGTTTAGCCGTAGCTTCAGCATCAAGCACTGCAGAAATGAATGTTGCATAGATTGGTCCTAAAGTGTTTGATCTAAAGTCTGATGTAAAATAATATTGGTTCCAAGCATAAATCTTACCAGCTGACATCCATTCAGCTACTGAAACTGAAAGTGGAGCACTAGGTTGTAATGTTACTGATTTAAATGCTGGGATTGCACCGATTTCATTTACCATATAGTTATGACCTTCTTCAGAAGTAGCCATATATTCTAAGAAATCTAGTGCGCCTTGTAAGTTGTTTGAATCTTTATTAACAACATACCAAGATGGAGCTGAAACAAATATACCGTCAGTTACAGCATCTAATGTACCATGAGGTGCATAAGCACGATCGAATGTTACATTTGCAGCTGCTAGGTTTGGTTCAATCCAGTTACCTTGGTGAATAAATACTGCTTTTTCTTCAGCAAATGCGTTAACTTGTGCATCATAATCACCTGTAGATAATACTGTTGGATCTGCATATTCAAATAATAGTTCAACCCAATTTGCATATTGTTCTAAGCGAGAAGCATTAACAGTGCCATCAAGTAAAGCATTAACGACTGATAAGTCATCATAAGCTAGACCTGCAGATAGAAGTGAGTTAAAGTTATGGTCAGCAGTTACCCAACTCATACCAGAAGCACCACCAGCCATAGATACTACTGAATCAATACCTAAAGTTGCTTTCATGCCATCTAATTTTGCGAATGCAGCAGCATATGCAGCATAGTTATTTAAAGTAGCTGGGTCAATATCAGCTTCTTCAAGTAAATCAGCATTGTATGCAAGACCCCAACCTTCAACAGCAATTGGAAAACCATAAACTGATCCATCATAAGTAAATGCTACATCAGTATCATCAACCCATGCTTCGTCTGATAAGTCGTATAAAATATGATCGTATTGTTCATATGCTGCAAGACCATCAATAACAAAGATGTCTGGTGTTTCACCAGCAGCGATATCTGATTGTAATTGGTTTGCTAATTGACAAGCATCTCCACCACAAGATACGACGTTAACTGTTACACCGTATTCTTCTTCGTAAAGTTCAGCAAAAGCCTTTAATTGAGTGTCAATTTCAGGTTTGTTTTGAAGCAGATAGATTTCTTCTGATCCGCCACCACAAGCAGCAAGTGTAATTGCTGTTGCAAGAAGTACAAATAAAACTAAAAATTTCTTCATTTTCTCCCTTTCCTTTCGTGGTCTACTTAAATGTGTAAACCTTTACATATTTATATTTTTATCTTACTACACTTGAAAATAAATGTCAATAACTTTTATGTAAAGGTTTACATATTTTGTTTTTTGTGTTTTTTCTATGTTTTTCTGTGGAAAATGAAAAAAACGGCATAAAGCCGTTATCTCAGTTTTAAAGAGTAGTTATAGCGTTTCACCTTTTTTTAAAGAAACTGGAATAATTTTGTGATCGACATGCTTACCTTTAATTTTTTTAATTAGAGTATCTACAAGTTCTTTAGCAATTTTTGTCCGATTTTGGTATATAGAAGTTATGATTAATCCTGTATTTAAACTGTCATCCATACCATCAAAGCCGATAATCTTTAAATCTTGTGGGATATTGATTTGTTGATGTTTTGCTTCTCTAATGATTTTTGTAGCTAAGAAATCAGAAATTGCGAATATGCCATCGTGAACTTTTTCTGATAAAACTGTTCTAATAGTATCTTCTATAGGTGTGTTTTTAGGAAATTCTAAGACATCACAGGTTAGATGGTGTTCTTGACAATAATCTAAAAATCCTGATTTTCTTTTTGAGACCTCTGTTGCAAAATGACCTTGAGATACATACGAGTCATCTCCTAAATATAATAAATGCTTGGACCCTGCGTTTGATAAAGATTTTGCTGCTAGTCTTCCGCCATCATAATTATCACAAGCTACATAAGGTGTGTGTTTGAAATGCCTATCAAATGAAACGATTGGCAGTTCACCTTCGATTAAGTCTTCGATTTCATTATCTGAAATGATGATTAGGCCATCCACTTTATTTTGTTTGAGCATCTCTAAATATTCAACTTCTAATCCTAAAGGAGAAGAAGAGTTTGTGATTAACATCTTGAAGCCATGTTGATCAAGTTCTTGCTCAACATGATGAGCGATATCAGCAAAAAAAGGATTGTATAGTCCAGGTACAATCATCGCAATTAACTTGGTCTTTTTCTTTAACATACTTCTTGCAAGTTCGTTTGGGACATAGCCAAGTGCTTTTATAGATTCTAATACTTTTTCTCTTGTTGCTTGATTCACGTAACCGCTGCTATTTATGACTCTGGATACAGTAGCTATACTTACGCCAGCTTTTTTTGCAACATCAATGATACTAGCCATCATATCACTCCTAAAACAATTATATCAATGTTAAGACTTAACTCATATGTTTTTTAGAATTATGTTTTTTTATGAAACGGCCGACCTCTTCGTGTGATGGTAAAGCGGAGATTGCACCGTGCTTTGTTGTGGTGATTGCTGCCGCTGCATTTGCGAAATTAAGTATATCTAGGACTTGTTCATCAGAGAGTTGATCGATAGATTCGTGGTTTGCAATTTGTGATAAGAAAGCACCAATCCATGAATCACCAGCTCCAGTAGTATCAACAACCTTTACTTTAAATCCCTTTCGGTGTAGCGTTCTGTTCTTATCGATAAAAGTAACTCCATCTTTACCTCTGGTGATGATTAAGTATTTAATACCGAGACTAAATAGATAATTGATTGCATCATACTCATTATCTTTTTTGGTAATAAATGTAAGTTCATCATCTGACACTTTTAATATATCTGTATATGCCATAAAATCAATAATGACTTTTTGATAAGTCTTGTGGTTTTTAAATAAAGACAATCTTAAATTAGGATCAAAACTGATTAAGTTATTATTTACTTTGTTACGTACAAGTAAATCTCTAATTGCATCTCTTAATGGATAGTCATCTAAAGATAGAGAGCAGAAGTGGAAGATACTATTTTCTACATCAATGTGATTGACTTGAGAAGAGTTTAAGATTTGATCTGCGCTTGGATTTCTGTAAAAGATAAAATCCCTTTCTCCTTCATTCGAAAGAGTAACAAATGCTAAAGCAGTATTTGCGTGTTCTGTTTGATATAAATGACTTACATCAACTTGATGATTGATTAATGTTTGTTTTAAGAAATCACCAAACCCATCTTTACCAACTTGTCCTATGAATTTTGATGGTGTATTTAGTTTTGCTGCTTGAACGCAGACATTAGCTGGTGCACCACCTGGTTTTTTAATAAAAGAGTCGATGTCTTTAATTCTTTTTCCTTTTTCTTTTGGGATGAAATCGATTAAGAGTTCCCCACAGCTTATAATCCTTTTCATATATTCATGTAAGATTTAAACTGTATTAAGTTAGTACTTAAGACGGATTTAAATCTTTCCCCTTTCTTTCTAATTTAATATAATAATAATGTACTGTGGATTTGTTTCATTTTTATATAGCTTAGACTATTTCGAGGTGACGCTTACCACGGTCTTTATTTTAATCAGCAATAGTTAGTTAGCGCAAGACGCTTTTTACATGATTATGAGATAAAGATTAGCTGGACTTACCACATGTACACATAATTTTAAGGAGGTGTACTTATGATCTATATCGGTATCGATATTTCAAAGTACAAGCACGACTGTTTCATCGCCACCGAAACAGTTGATTATCAGTTCTCATTTGAGAACAGTCAGTCCGGGTTTAAAGAACTTTTAGAGCATTTTAAACCCTATGTGAAGCAAGAAATGATAATAGGCTTAGAGGCTACAGGTCATTATGGTGAAAATCTTAAGTCATTTCTTACCCTCCATGGCTATTCGTTCATGGAGATTAATCCTTTTCTAGTGAAGAAGTTTGGAGAAGCCCATTCACTAAGAAAAACAAAGACGGATAAGAAAGATGCTCAATTGATTTCAACTTATATGAGATCTGTAGACTACAAAGCCTATCATCATCAATCTTATCATATAAGTGCTTTAAAATCACTGACTAGGTTACGATTTAAACTCATTTCTATACGGACAAAGCACTACAATATGATGACTAAGGTCTTAGATGTCATCTTTCCTGAATATAAGCCTTTTATGCGAGAACAAGGCTATAGTGGTACATCTTTGCACATTTTAAAACGTTTTTCTTCTCCAGATAAAATCGCTAAGATGACCGATAGTCATTTCGATAAACTTCGAAGACTATCAAAGGGTAAGTTCAATTATCCTAAGTTTGTGAAGCTGAAAGACCTCGCGAAATCAACCATTGGTGTCACTCAAGATCATCAACTCTTTAAATTAAAGACCTCAATCTCATATGTTGAGAAACTTAACACTGATATCGAAGAAACTGAGAAACAAATCACTTCTTTAATGGAACGGTATCCAACAAAGATTCAAACAATTATGGGTATTGGCATCATTTCAGCAGCTATTATTATATGTGAATACGGAGACATTCGGCTTTTCTCAAATCCCTCTGAAATGTTATCCTATGCAGGTCTAGATTCAACCATCAAACAATCTGGCACCATGTCTTCTACAGGTAAACTTGTCAAACGCGGTAGTAAATATCTACGTTCTACGCTCGTTAATATTTGCCTGATGGTTATGACTCACAACCCTGTGTTCTATGATTATTACACCAAGAAGAAACAAGAGGGGAAACATCACCGTGTCGCACTTATTCATCTCGCCAAAAAACTGATTAGAGTGATTCATCATTTGGAAACTCATCATGAAGATTTTGATTCTTCTAAACTCAAATAACTGATTACTTAAACTGTGGCGGTTAAGTAAAAAGTCATCTGTAATATAAGCTAACCTCCATATTTTATCTGCTATAGGAGGTTTTTACAGTATGTCTAATAAAAGTACTTGACTTTTAATAGTTAGTCACCTCTTTACTATCAATTATATATTATATATGACTAAATGTAAATTATATATTACATATATCTGTAAAAAAATTAACTATATTATCTACTCTGGTTTGTTTTCCGGAGCTTTTCTAGTTATTTTTATCACAACTGAGGATGCCATGGTCCCTACAAATATCAAAAATGAAAACATCCCCATAACAAAAAACACAATAGGACCAAAACTTTCAGCTAACAATCCCATGATCATCAATAAAATCCCTAGTATCGCAAACAGTGTTGGTATGAGAAAAATAAGCTTCTGACTGATTTGAGAAAGAAGCCAACTCATTGGAAGACTTATTAAAAATGATAAAAAGATAAATAGACTAAATCTAATGATATCTGCGCTTATGAGCATATAAGGCATATAACCACCTCTAACTTAAGTATATGCCTTATGATTCAATAAATCAACTCAATTTAAATTGTGATTAAATCATTTATGTGTCTATAAAACTCTTGATTCACACTAAAATTTTCGTTCAAAAACTCAAGTATATTTTTTGCAGATGACTTATTATGTTCTATACCTTGTCTCATGGACTTAAGAAGTTCTAATTGATTGGGAAACCTTCTCTCAATTCTTCGTTCAAAAACATATGGATCAATGTTTATCTTTTCTTCTTCAAAAACTTTTGGAAACAACTCAATGACTAGACCATAGGCATAACTTTGAATAAATGTCATCGCAGATGATTTTTCACCTCTTAAATCCCTAAGCAAACCAATATAAAGATTAGTCATCGCTTCATTTACATTAAAATCCACATTAACTGTTTTATGTTTGGGTTCAAACTTAGGTTGAATAAGTTCAAGATCAAAATCATCCTTATGATAGTAAACAGTCCCACCAGTAAATCTAGCTGTTTTCATTTCTTCTTCATCAAAAACTGCAAATTCCGCAAACACCCCATCATGATAAAGTGCTTTATATCCATCTTTGGTATTTCTAAATACATATACTAATGGTTTTACTTCTAGCCAGTCTAATTTTTCTATAAATTTATCTTTATATCCATTTTCCACGATTAAGAAAAAATCGATATCTGAATATTGATCGAGTCTTTCTTTTTCTGAGATACTCCCTAAACCTAAAAGACATCTAACCTTATCATCCTTCGATACATAATCACTTAAATCCAACATCCGTTGGTATACTTTATTCATCATAACCACCATCCTTATAATTAATATATATCAAAAAATATCTTAAGAAAATTCAAGAACCCTTTCCATATTGAACACATATATAGTTTTACTTGTTAAAAGAAAAAAATAAGGACTTTTTTAGTCCTTATTTATGTCTTTAATCTTTTTAAAATAAATCAGTAATGATGATCCCAGTGATCCTAAAAGAACAATCACGGATACGACTGCGATAATTAAATATCCTAACGCTCCCCAGTCTGTAGAAAGTAGTCCTGCTGTCCAAAAATATATAGATGCAATCAAAAACAACACCGGCAATGCAAACACCAATTTCTTACTGATTTTAATTAGTAAAAAAGTGATTAAATAACTTGCGCCAAATGCAATCAATAATGATGCACCCATAATTAACACTTGATTAAAAAGACCATCTTCCATATATATACCTCATCTATTTTATAGATAGATTATACACTCAACGTTTTTAATGTTCAAATATTATGATTTATCCACTTTAATTTGATTTGCTGCAACCAACAAAGGATCCCATACTGGTGAAAATGGTGGTGCATATGCGAAATCTAACATAGAAAATTCAGCTGCAGTTAAATTTTTTGTAATCGCTAAAGCCATAATGTTAATCCGATCAGCAACACCTTTTTCACCAACAAGTTGAGCACCTTTTATGATCCCTGTTATTTTCTCAAAAACCAAACGGACATAGAGATCAGTTGCACCTGGATAATAAGAGGTTTGTTGCTTTGCTGTAATTTCAACAAAATCATAATCTAAATCTAACTTTTTAGCTTCATCGAAGCCTAATCCTGTTTTTGCAAACGCTAAATCTCCTACCTTTATAATATTGGATCCTATGATACCCGGAAAAGCACTCTTTAATCCAAAAATATTTTCAGCAACTATTCTTCCTGTTTTATTTGCGTGGGTACCCAGTGGTACATAAACATAATCTTTTAAAATTTGGTGATAATATGCTGCACAGTCACCCGCAGCATAAATATTCGATAAAGATGTTTCACAATATTCATTAATAATTATTGCCCCATTTTCCATCATGTTAAGTCCAATATCTTTTACAAAACTTGTATTCGGAGTAACACCTATGGATTCGATAACAAAATCAGCGTTATAGGTTGTTTGGTCTGTAACTACAACCGTTTTGTTATCTTTCTTTTGATAAGCTTTTAAATGCTCATTTAAATGAATCTTGACACCTCTTATTTCTAAAGCATCTTTGGCTTTTGTTGCAACATCATAATCATAAACATTTAAAAGTTGATTGCCCCGTTGAATAATATGAACTTCAAGTCCTTGAAGTGCTAAATTCTCAGCAACCTCAACACCAATATATCCACCGCCTATAATCACAACTACTTTTCCTGAAATAATCTCAGGTTTGATTGCTCTCATATCTGGAAGTTGGTTTAAGACATACAAATTAGCATCTTTACTTCCAGGCACATGTGTCCTATTAGCTGTTGTTCCAGTGCCAATCACAAGTTTATCATAAGTATCAACAAACGTTTTTCTTGTCTTTAAGTTTAATACTGTAACACTTTTTTGTTCTGGCTGGACCGAGATTACTTCATGAGATAAAAAAACATCAATACCTTGTTTCTTAAAATCATCTTGATATCTTGCAATAAGTTTGCTTTCATCAGTTACTATATCACCTAAAAAATAAGGCATGCCACAGCCACTATAACTTAAATCATTTCCTTTTTCATAAACATGAATCTCATGATTTGGATCGAGTCTTTTTAGTTTCGCTGCTGCTGTCATCCCAGCTGCAACCCCTCCAACAATGATTATTTTCATATCACATCTCACCTTTTGTATGTTATTGTTTATCTTAAACATATTTCATGTTGATGATTTATAACGATTATACGCCTAATCATTTTCACATTCAATCAATAAAAATCCGCGTCTTCAAGGCACGGTTTTTCTCATCGCCTTCAAGGCACATTACTGGCGACCCCCATTTGAGGGTCTTTTTATTTGCCCAATTGCCTTTGTCACCCTTACTTACACGTAAACGGGTCCCTATACTCTTTTAGACTTCTCTTGTCTTTAACTTGGTCTTCTAATTCTTGATTCCTGATGTAGTTTTCGACTGTTTTTTTGTTTAGACCTACGGTCGAAACATAGTAACCTTCTGACCAGAAGTGCCTAGATCCATAGTTATATTTCAAGTTTGCATACTCGTCAAATATAATCAAGCTGCTTTTGCCTTTCAAATATCCCATGAATGAACTTACTGCTAGTTTTGGTGGTATCTTGACGAGCATATGTATATGATCACTCATGTCATGTGCTTCGACTATCTCTACGCCTTTGTATTTACAAAGCCGTCTCAAATATCTACCTATATCACTTCTTAGCTTACCATAGATTGCTTTTCGTCGATATTTCGGACAAAATACAATGTGATATTGGCAGTTCCATTTTGTGTGTGATAAACTACTAGTGTCATCGTTTCTCTTGACATCGGTGATAGAATCCTCCTTGGTTTGATTGGTGTAAGGCAATTGGTTATGTCCATTATACCAACCAAGAGGATTCTTTTTGTTTATCGCTTCCGCTTTTCTGGTCTCACCCGCATTGCAGGTGGTTTTATGTTACTCTTCGAGCAACATAACAAAAACACTCATCATTTAAGTCTATAGATGAGCGTTTCTAATTTTTTAGTATGATATGATTTATTTTTTATAGTAATCCATGAGTTCGTCTCGATGAATTAATGCTTGAAAGTAATAACTACTTGTCGAGTGACTGCGTCCAAAGTCAATTAAGCGATCTTGATGATCATATATTCTATTGGTAGATTGAATACAAGCTGCATTTTTTCTTTCTCCTAAAATAGAAGCAAGTTCAGCAGTCAAATTAACAGCTTTTGTAATACGATGCGATAGTTTTGCTTTGATATGATAAGTCTTTTCCATATATGCATTGAGTGGTTCAGTTCCCATAAACTTTTGATCCATTTCATTAAATATGGATAAAGGCAGGTAATTTTCTAGAATAATAATCGGCTTATCATCACCTTTATAAATTCTATTGATGTATAAGAATTTTCCACCAGATTTAAACCCCATCATATCAAGTTGTTCTTTACTTAATGCTACAACTTTTTTATCCAAGCACTCAATAGAAGGTTTCATACCTAAGGCTCTGATTGCATCATATACCGCAACATTTCGATAAAAGAAATAATTCGTAAGTTCATAGAATGCTACAACATATGTTTGATCATTGTCTTTTTTGATAAATCTTTCTTCTACCAATTTATTAAAAGCTTGAGTAACCTGTGTTAAGTCAACTTTTAAATGGTTTGCAAGTTCACTTGGGGAAGGAAGCACAGACTGATAATAAAATGTTTGATCAAGGATATTCGCTTTAATACTTTCTTTAATTTGTTCATTGATAGAAACTGATGATCTGCGATCAATTGAAATCAAATCAACTTTGTTCGATTGCATAAACCATCACCTCGAATTCAGTAAATTCTCCAGGGAAAAAATTAGATACATATCCTATGATTCTATCTTTATCATCAATGATAATAGATCTTACCGAATAGATTGCATCATCTGGATTAATCTTAAGTAATAAAGCTTCATCTGAACTAGCATTGATTGCATTAAACGTATTTTGCATATGTTTAATCTTATAACCATATGTTTGCTCAATAAACTCGAATAAGCGTGTCGAAGATTCGAATTTCTCATTTAAGTCTGGAAAATACTTCTCAGGTAAATATATTTTTTGGAACAATACTGGATTTTGTTGGTTTTTAATAATGCGAATGATGTAATAACATTTCTCATTTCTTTTAAGTTCTAACATCCGATATGCTAATATATCGTGATCAACTAAATCAATCATGATCATTTGATATGCATACTTAAGGTCATTATCATTTAAATGACTTTCAAATTGATAAAATTCATTCACTGGTGTGAATAAATGAAATCTATTGGTCACAAAAGTACCTTTGCCTTTAATTCTTTTGATCATATGTTCTTGTATCAAAGTTTCATATGCCATTTTAACAACCGTAGGACTAATAGAAAACATACGACATATTTCTTTTTCTGTTGGCAAGCGATCATCATATTTTAAAATACCTGATTTGATTGCTTCTGTGATTGATTGTGCAATTTGCTTATAAATAGACACTTTCAATGTTTTATCAACAAAAATATAATCCATATTGATTCCCCGATTTCTGTTTACGTAATGTTCTAATCTCTTTGATTATAACATAAAAACAATTAGCTCTTTTGAACTTTCAATTTCTCAAGTAGTCTACCGACCATTCGTGGACGTTCTGCAACAAGGGCACCAACAGCAGTTAATGCCTGAATTTTATCTTCTACTGAGCCTTTACCACCGGTGATGATTGCACCTGCATGTCCCATTTTTTGTCCCTTAGGCGCAGTTCTACCGCCTAAAAAGGCAACCAAAGGTTTTGTAAAAATTCCTTTTTCAATGGCTTCAGCAACTTCTTCTTCCATGGTTCCACCCAGTTCACCAATAATGACAACTGCATGTGTTTGTTCATCCTTTTCATAAAAAGGTAACATCTCTGCGAAACGTGTTCCTGGTACTGGATCTCCACCAACACCAATGAGTGTAGATACGCCGTATCCAGCTTCTACGATCATTGAAGTCACTTCATTTGTCAGTGAACCACTTCTAGTCATGACTCCAATATTTCCTTTTTTATAAACTCTTTTTATCCAATGAGGGAAACTACCCATCATCGCAACTTCAGGTGAAATCACACCAGATGTATTTCCACCAACAACCATTGCTTGATGTTCTTTTGCTGCTTGTCTAATTAATACCATATCGTGCAAAGGTATACCATCGGCAATCGTTACAATTTTTTTGATCCCTGCATTTAGTGCTTCCATGACTGCATCTTTCGTAAGCAGTGGTGGGACAAAGACCATTGAAGCATCAACTTCATGGTGTTTAAGGGCATTTTTAATTGTGTGATAGACGGGTTTCCCTTCTATTTCTTGTCCTTCTTTACCTGGTGTTACACCACAAACAACTTTCGTACCCAGATCGATCATGTGCTTTGTCCAAAAACTACCTTCACTTCCGGTAATCCCTTGAACAAGAACTTTTGTTTTATCATCTATAAAAATACTCATGATTGTTCTCCCTTAGAAAGTCTAACTGCTTTTCTGACAGCTTCTTCAGTGTCATATATTGGTTCTAATCCAGCAGCTGTTAAAATCTTATTGGCTTCAACTTCATTCGTACCTCTAATGCATGTAACAATTGGACGATTTGGTTTAAGCTTTTCGATTGCATCTACTACACCTTGAGCCATAACATCAGCTCTCGCAATCGTTCCAAAAGTTACAACCAATATGACTTTAGAATCTACTTTTAAACATATTTCCATAGCCTTGACAGCTTTTTTATAATTAGGTCCACCAAACTCTAAATAGTTCGCTACACTTCCACCCTCGTAATGAATTAAATCATATACGGTAGTTGTAAGTCCAGCACCTGCACACATTAAGCCAATATCTCCATCAAACTCAATGAAAGGGATACCTTCTAACATAGCATCATATTCAGCTTCGCTTTTATAGTCATCATATACTTTTTCAAAACGTTTTTGTCTGTGTAAAGAATTATCATCGATCATTAACTTGCCGTCACCAGCAATGAGTTCTTGATTTTTATTAACGAATAACGGATTTATTTCCACTAGTTCTGCATCATATGTCTTAAATGCTTCATATAGTTTTATTAAAAGTTTCGCCATCGATTTTGCAAGTGTATGATCTAAATTTAATGCATATGCTACAGATAATGCTTGAAAAGGCATTAATCCATATCTCATATCAATTGGTTCTTTAATAATTTTGTCTGGTTGTTCTACAGCAAGGGTTTCAATATCAATACCACCTTCACTGCTTGCGATTAATAAAGCAGTTGCTTTTTCTGGATCAACAGTGATAGATACATAAATCTCTTTATCAATGTCTACTGCTTCTTCAACTAATAACTTTTTAATCTTAAGCGGATGATCAAACAACCTTTTTGTCTCTTCTAAAGCTTTCTCTTGTGTCTTTACAAAAGAAATAAGTCCAGCTTTACCACGACCGCCACTTAACACCTGTGATTTTATCACACATGGAAAGCCGATTTCTTGAGTTGCATCTATTAATGATTCTACATTTTCTATGATTTTGCTTTGTGGAATTTTGATTCCAATTTCCTTAAATACTTCCTTTGCTTGATACTCATATAATTTCATATCAATACCTACTTTATACTTTCTAAATAATCACCAAAGATATCATCATCTGATGGTCTGATTGGATCAAAATATTCTGATAACCAAGTAACATTTAAGAAATGTTTATAATTAATATTTTCAGTTGTAATATTTCCACCCCAAGTACCACATCCTAATGATACAGTTGATGGCATACCATTAAAGAAGGCACCACCATTTGCAGGTGCTTGAGCTTGGTTAACCATGATTCGACTGGTTCTCATAAACTCGCCTAAATGGTTGATATATGTTTGGTTTTTCGTATGGATTCCGCAAGAATGTCCAGTACCATAATTATCTGTAAGTCTTACTAATATTTCGAAACCTTTTTCAAATGTGTCATATTTAAAAACAGTAAGTACTGGAGAAAGTTTTTCTTGTGAGAAGAAATCATTTTCAATATCTTTAGCACCCTCAACGAGCAACACTTGTATGTGATCACCGACATCTATACCAGCATCATGCGCAATTTTTTTAGCAGATTGTGCAACAATACCACCATGAATTGAACGATAGCCTTTAGCATTTACTGGCCACATATAAGCTTCTAATTGATTTCTTTCTTCAGGCTTGATTAAATAGCTTCCTAGTGTTTGTAATTCTTGAATTAAATCATCATATATAGATTCATGAATAATAATAGAGTTTTCACTTGAACAAGATGTCGCATGATCAAATTTTTTGCTTAAAAAGATTTTAGCTGCTGCATCTTTAACATCTGCATCTTCTGCAACAATTTGAACTGTGTTTCCAGGTCCTACTCCATAGGCAGGTCTTCCTGATGAATAAGCTGCTTTGACCATTGCTGAACCACCAGTAGCTAAAACAACATCAACCTGTTTCATAAGTTCATTGGTAAGTTCAATTGAAGGTTCTTCAATGATTTGAATCAAATCTAGAGGAGCACCAACTTTTCTTAAGCCGTCTCTCATAAAATCAACAGCCATTTTAGATGCTACTTTAGCTTTTGGATGTGGAGCGAAAATAACTGCGTTTCTACCCTTTAATATCGTAACTGCATTGCTCGAAGGCGTTGCTGTTGGATTGGTAACTGGTGTGAGTGCACCAACGACACCTACAGGTTTAGCATATTTTCTAATCTTCTTATCTTTATCTTCTTCAATAAGTCCTACAGATTTCTTACCCTTAACATCAGCAAGCACCCCTAAAACTTTATTCTTATGTTTTAAAACCTTATCTTTAACATTACCCATCTTGGTTTCTTCAACTGCTTTTTCAGCAAGCTTTTGGATGTTTTCGTCATTATAAACTTCCCAACCAATTGCAACACACACACGATCAATTTCTTCTTGTGTATAGTTGCTGATTTTTTCTTGAGCAATTCTAGCTTTTTCAATATAACTAGCTATAATTTCTTTTGATGTTTCCATGAATCTTCCTCCTTATAATATGATATTTAATGCATTCATAAACCATAGCAAAAAAGCTATAAATATGAGTGCCAAAAATGAAGCTATAAATAAATTTTTAAATAATAATTTTTTATTGACTTCTTCTGGAGAACTAGCAAGTGCTAATGCTCCCATGGTTGAAAATGGACTCACTGTAACAATATGAGATGCTACTGCGATTGAAATTGTTAAAACCGTTGGTGTCACAACACTTCCTAATTCTTGAGATAATTCAACTGTTGTTGGGATTAAAGTTGGCATAACAACACCTACAGCTGATGAAAATATCGACATCACACCTGATAATATAGACATGATTGGAATAGCAGTATGCTCGTTCATCAGTGTTGCTAAAAATGTTGTTAGAAGTGAAACACCACCAACTTCATCGGCAACTCTAATTAAAACTGCAGTTCCACAAATTAATAGTATGGTAGACCAAGGCACATTAGAAATTGCTTTATGTTGATCAGCTGATTTAAATATAAATAGTATTGCAGATAAAACAAATGCTGCAAACCCAACATTTACTTTGCCAATCATAACCCATAAAACCAACACAAGTACCATAAGTAATGTAAATATTTGTTGTTTGTTAAATCGTCCTGGTTTTTTGATTTCTATTTTATCGCCTCTAAGTTTTAGCCCACCTAAAGCAATAAATACTAGTCCAGAAAATAATGTCATAGCTAAGACGTTATTAAAATAGATATGAAATCCTAATTCACCTACACCATGTAATCTAGCCAATTCTAACGCTACTATACCATTAGGAGCAAGTGGTGATAATCCGCCTGCAATTGAACCTAATATAATCAAAATACTAACCATTAAAACAGATATATTTGCTTGAAAAGCAATGATGAGTCCAATGGGTAATAATAGTGCACTTGTAGATATATTTCCAGGTCCTAACGATGCAATAATAAGTGCTAAAAAGTAAAATATAATCGGAATTAATACTTTTTTGCCTTTACTCTGGTAAATGATGGTATTGGACAATCTTTCTAATGTCCCATTTAATTTTGCGATACTAAATAATAAAGTAATCCCAAATGTTGTGAAAAATAAAGTCATTGGCCAATATGAAATGATTTCAGATATTGGTATGCCACCACCGTAATAGCCTATAAATAAGGCGAAAACTAAGGCAATTAAACCAACATTTACATCTTTCCAAAACCCAATAATGATTGCTACGACAATAGCAAGTAGTGAAATAATTTCAATCATTTTATATCGACCCTCTCATATGTGATGACTTACTTTTGAAAACTTCTTTTTTCGATATCTTTTACGATGACACGTGCTTTTTCTAAGTTCTTAGCACGCCAATCTTCTAAGTTCTGTGTAAAACCTGTATTTAAGAATGCTTTTGCCATCTCAACGCCCATGATTGGTGCAATAATCCATCCACCCATACATAAGACGTTTGCGTCATTGATTGCTCTACATTTTTCTGCTGCATAAACTGATTCACAAGCTGCTCCATAAACACCTTCATGTTTATTTGCAACAATAGACATACCCATACCAGTGCCACAAATTAAAATGCCTTTTTCATAGACTTTATTTTGGATCAGTTTTGCACCCTTTTCAGCAACCTCAAAGAATGGAAATGGTTTTTCTTCATCTAGTGTACCAATATCCTCAACTTCATAGTTATTTTCTAATAAATAGCTTTTTACAGCTTCTTTCAATTGAAATCCTGATTTATCTGAACCTATAAATAATTTTTCCATATGCTTACTCCTTTATTTTTGTTTAATCACATCTAAAACTGCATCAACGATGTGATGTGCTTTTAGACCAAATTTTTCCATTAAGAAATCTTTTTTACCAACTTCACCAAAATGATCTTTAACACCAACTCTTCTCATTGGAGTTGGACAGTTTTCAGCTAATACTTCTGCAACAGCACTACCTAAACCATTAATGATGTTATGGTTTTCAGCTGTGACAACTGCTTTTGTTTTTTTAGCTTCTTCAATAATCATATCTTGATCAATTGGTTTAATTGTATGGATATTTACCACACTTGCAGAAATACCTTGCTCACTTAGAATCTTTTGGGCATCAAGAGCTTCTTTGACCATAATACCTGAAGCAAAGATAGATACATCTCTACCTTCTACGATTCTAGTAGCTTTTCCTAGTTCAAAGGTTTGATCATCTTCAAAAATCGCGTCAAACTCTTGACGTAATAATCTAATATAAACTGGACCATGATGTTTAATGATTTGCGGCATCATTGCTGCAAGTTGTACGCCATCAACTGGTTCAAATATAACCATACCAGGTAAGTTTCTCATCAGTCCAACATCTTCTAATGACATGTGTGTTCCACCGTTTAACTGAGCCATAACACCTGGATCCGAACCAACCATTTTTACATTCATTTTTGCATAGCAAACTGAAAGCGTCACTTGGTCAAAAACACGACGTGTCGCAAATGGTGTAAACGTATGTGTAAATGGTAATTTACCCATATTAGCAAGACCTGCAGCAACCCCAATCATATTGGCTTCTTGAACACCAACATTGATAGCGCGTTCTGGATAAACATCGAAGAAAGCTGTTGATTTTAAGGCTTTCATTAAATCAGCTTCAACGATGACTAATTCTGGATACTCTTTTGCATATTTGATGAGTAAATCAACATATATATCTCTTAATTGTCTATTTCTTAATTCGATCATTTTTCTAACCCCTCAATTGCTTGTTTTGCTAATTCTTTTGTCACTGGCATATTATGAGATCCAGCTTGGTTTTCACAGAAGTTTGCGCCTTTACCTTTAATGGTATTGCATATAATCATAGATGGCTTACCTTTAGTTGCTTTCGCATTTAAGATGGCTTCTTGAATAGCTATGACATCATGTCCGTCAATCACTTGCACATGCCAGTTAAATGCTTCCCATTTTTTATCAAGTGGTGACACATCATTAACTTGATCTACTGATCCATCAATTTGGAATTTGTTATAATCCGTAAATGCGATTAGATGATCTAACTTTCTACTGCCAGCAAACATTGCTGCTTCCCAAATTTGGCCTTCTTGAGACTCACCATCTCCAATAATTGCATAAACATGAAATGGTGCTTGATCCATTTGTGCAGCAGTTGCCATACCAACAGCTGCTGAGAACCCTTGTCCTAAAGATCCTGTTGTCATATCAACACCAACTGTTTTATTCATATCTGTATGCGATGGTAGGTCTGTATTTGAAATATTAAGTGTATCAAGTAATTCCATTGGGAAATATTCTTTTAATGCTAGTGTTGCATATACAGCAGGTCCACCATGTCCTTTTGATAAAACGAAACGATCTCTATTCGGTAGTTTAGGTTGCTTAGGATCAATATGCATTTGATCAAAATATAAAACTGCAAGTATATCTGCAATCGATAAACTTCCGCCGATATGACCCACGCCAAGTGTTGCGATACACCCAATCGTTAATTTTCTTATTTCTTTTGCTTTTTGTTCTAAAAATATGCGTTTTTCCATGTTCTCCTCCTAATATTGAACAATTTCTATGTTTAGCATTTCTGCAAGCATTTCTAATTTTTTAACAACATCTTTATATAATACAACAAAGTGTGGTTCCCATCCTTCTTTAACCATTTGCGTAATCATTGGTTTAACAGGTTGTTTGACTTTAACAACAACAGATGTACCTAAAAATTGTTGTGGTTTATCTAAAATCTCAGCTTTTGCAATAAAGAATCTAAATGAACCATCTGAATTCTTACCAATTCTAAATAGTGATGCTTCTTGACTTGGTTTTAGTCCAAACTCCATCGTTGGTCCAATTTTTCGATTTGGATGAACGCCAGTCGTTGCACCTAGGTCTGCTCTAGCTAGTGAACAAGCAGCTGTTCCACAATGCCAAAAAGTGATTGTGTTATCTTTTTCATCTAGGGATACTGGATCACCTAAGAATGTTGGTTCTTGAGATAACTGTCCACCAATATACATTGATAATGCACCATAAGCATCAGCTTCACATGCAGCAGCAATCTTTTGATCATTAAGAAGTCCTAACACACCACAAACAGGTGTTCCATAATCAGTAAAGAAATCTGGCCAACATCTTGAAGCTACTGCTTTGATATTATTCTTTAATATATAATCTTTATAGACTTGATATAATCTTACAAAATCATCTTTGTTTTTCTTTAAAGTTTGCTCCAACCCTACCATTTTTTGATGGGCTTCATCTGAAGCTTCTTTAGCCTCTTCTAAAGCAAGAGCTTTTGCTTTTTGAGTCAGTTCTCTAGACTCAATCGTCATTAAATTAACGCCAAATGTTTTCATAAGTTCAACATCATTTGCTCTACCAAATCCAAAGCCTTGAGGTGTGTCACCGATCACGAGTAAATTTGTTTGTCTTAACTCAAATTTGAGTTTAGCAACTTCATAAACATCACGAATGGTTTTTTGAACATCATCTTCTGAAGGCATCCCAAACACATATTGAATATGCTGATTTCTAATCTGATGAAAAGCATATCCTGCAGAAAATGCTCCAGTTAACGAATTCAATCTTAATCTTCCACCATCAATCACTGGTTCTCTTAATGTCCATAAAAGGACATCAGCATGTGTAAGTTTTAAGATTTCTGTCATATAGGCACTATTTGCAAATGTGATATTTTGAACAATCACCAAATCTGGTTCATGTTGATCTAAAAACGATTTTAATAAATCAAGTGATAGTAACATTTCATCTGGACAATGGATCGAATCATCAACACTCTTTAACAGTTCTATTGATGCTTCAAACAGTTTTTGTGCAGACTCCAAGTGGAATGTCCCAACACCTATTGGTAAATAACAGACATTTATTTTTCTCATATATTCTCCTTTTCTTTTCGGGTTATTTGATTAACTAAAACCCTCTTAGCTAAGCAAATACTCCAAAAAATTAAGTCATTGGGTGTTACGATGTGTAACACCCTATGACCTTGACTACATCTTATCGATTAAGGTGCAGCGTTCTTTAAAGCTGTTTCTAAATCTTGTAATAATTGTAGAGCTGTTTTATCGTTTTCTGGGTTAGCAGCATCTTCAACTAATTGGTTGATGATTGGATACATACCTGGAATCATAACTTGAGTTAACCAGTCTTGTACATATTTTTCATCAGTTGCAGCGATTTCATCTAAGAATACTGCATATTGGTCAGCAAAATTACCATAATCAACTTCAGCACCAAGTCTTGGAGTTAAATAAGGAACGCCACCAGTATAAGCATCGTGTTGTTCGCCTTCTGCCATCCATTCGATGAAGTCTTGAGCTCTCTTTTCAGTACCACTGTCTCTAAATGCAGCTAGTGATTTACCACCTAAAATTGTTGCACGATTTGTGCCTTGAGGCATTGGAACTACTGTCCAATCAAATTCTAGATCTTGATAGCCACTTACATTCCAGTTACCTGATACATGGAAACCATAAGCACCTGTGCGGAATAGTGAAGCTGAATTTTTAGTTACATAAGTATCTTCACTTAAGAAACCTTCAGTATAGAAATCCATTAACATTTGTAATGCATTAACTGCAGCAGTTGAAGTTAAATTGCTTTCTGTGTATGGAGTTTCCCATAGTTCAACACCATGTTGATAAAGCACTGGCATGAAACGGTGAGCTTGATGGTCAAATAGACCAGGAGCTAATACGCCATCTTTACCTTTAAGTTTGTTCATTTCAGTTTCGAATTCTGCCCAAGTCCAAACTGTTTCACCAAGTTCTGGATAATTAACACCATGAGCTTCTAGTAAATCTAGATTTACAAATAAACCATTTGCAGTGATATCCATTGGTAATGAAATAACTTCACCATCAGCGTTGTAGAATAAATTTGTGAATTTTGAAGTATCATAAACATCATCTAAAGGTATAATTTGTTCTTTAAAGTTGTTTAAGTGACCTTCAGTAACACGTGCTAATGCAGGTGCTTCTCCACCACTGATCATTGTCGCAAGTCTTGTTTCATAGTCATTATATGGAATACTAACTAATTCAATAACAATACCTGTTTCCTCTTCATAGTCATCCAGTAAACCTTGCATAACTTCACCTTCAGTACCATCACTCCACCATAGCATTTGAAGTGTTTTTTCTTCTTGGTTACAACCAACAAGCACTACAATTGACATGATGACAAACATAAAACCTAATACTTTCTTCATACTTTCCTCCTAAAATTTTTTTATAATTACCTGTGAAAAACACAGTGATTACCCTTTCATACCTGATTGAACTGTACCTTGAACAAATTGCTTTTGGAAAATGATAAAGATGATTAACATCGGAATCATTGAGATTGCAGATACAGCTAAAATCGAATTATAATCCGTATTAAACTCACCAGTGAAATTTGCAATTGCTAATTGTAATGTATATTTTTTAGGTGAATTAATTGCGATTAACGGCCATACATAATCATTCCAACGCCACATAAATGAGAAGATTGCCAGTGTTGCAATCGCTGGTTTTGCGTTTGGTAGAATAATGCTATAGAATATCTTCCACTCTGATGCACCATCAATACGCGCTGACTGAATGATCTCATCTGGTATAGTGAGTAAATATTGTCTCATTAAGAATATACCTGTAGGTGTCGCAGCTGGTGGAATAATCAAAGCCCATAAAGAATTATATAATCCAAAGAATTTTAAAACTGAAAATATTGGAACCATAATGATTTCAAGTGGAAGCATGATCGTTGATAAAATGATAAGCATGATCACAGAATCCCCTTTAAATCTAAACTTAGCAAGCGCATATCCTGACATTGAATTAATGACAACAGCTAATACTGTTGAAGATACCGCTACAATAAATGAGTTAAATATATATCGTCCAAAATTTCCACCTTGTAATGCTTCAACATAATTATTTGTCGTCCACTGATTTGGGAAAAATGTCGGATTTGTTGAAAAGAGTTCATTAATTGGTTTAAATGATGAGAATATAATGTATAAAACTGGAATTAAAAATACTAAAACTAAAATACTTGCAATTGTATACTGAGGTATGGTTGCTTTTTTCATTTATTCTCACCTCTTCTCGACATAAAGAAATTAAATGCTGTGAAAATTGTAACTATTAAAAGCATAACAACTGACATTGCACTTGCAAGTCCAACATGATAACTTTGGAATGCTGTCTCATAGATATATTGAACAGTAAATGTTGTTGCATCAAATGGTCCACCACCTGTTAAGGTTACAACAAGTGGATAAGTTTTAAATATCTCCATAGTTACTAAGATGAAAACCATAAGTCTAGCAGCTCTTAATGAAGGATATGTCACAAAAAGAAACTTTTGAACTTTTGTGGCACCATCAACTTCTGCTGCTTCATATAATGATTCAGGGATACTGAGCAATGCTGCAACAAATATAATCATATAATATCCTGAACGTGACCATAGTATCGCAAACACAACAGACCACCAAGCAAAATCAGGATTGATAAATGTTTGCATTGGATTTAATCCAAGTGCTTTAAGTGTTGTATTAAACAATCCAAAATCACCTGCTAAAATCCATTGCCATATAATCCCTACAACAATAGCAGAAATCATTACCGGCCAATAATAAACAGCTCTAAAAAATCCTTTAGCTTTAATCGGTTGTACGATTAAAGTTGCAATTAAAAGAGAAGCTACAAACATCAGAGGAACAGTTACTAAAACTAATTTTATCGTATTCCACATTGCAGCAAGAAAATCTGGATCTGCAAAAATTTCCTTATAATTGGCAAGTCCTATCCAATCAGGACTACCAAAAGTAAATAATGACATATCTGTAAAGGAATAATATATCCCTATCAGTGCTGGTAAAATAATGAAAATCGAAAAAATTAATAAGTTAGGTAGTAAAAACAAATACGGTACTATCTTTTGTTTCAATATGAATGATTGATAGCTTTGTGTTTTACGCCTCATACATTTTCCTCCTGCATAAGATTTTTGTGTGTTATATTTTCAAAAAGTGTTTTGTGTTTACTTAATGCTCTATAAAAAACTGGTGGGTATCCTATCGGACAAGAAACTGTAACAGTTTGATTACCTTCAAAATGTTTGCCAGTCCACATATGAACCCAAGTATCATTTGGCAAATATACTTCTTGATGTGTTTGCTCTGGATGAACTACTGGTTTGATTAGAATATCTTTTCCAAATAAATATTCATACTGCAAATCATAAGTTTTTTCATCATTTGGATAATGTAGAAACAATGCTCTTTGTAAAGGATATCCAAATGCATGTGCTTCATCAACTAACTCAAGGATATATGGCTTTAAGTCATATCTTATATGTGTCATTCTTGCCATTAAACTTAACGTATCTTCATCATTATAGAATTGAAAGTTTTGAAGTGGTCTATTGCCCTCATGTGTTCTCATATATGATGTAAATACATTCATTTCTAACCAACGATCAAAAAGCTCTTTAGTTCTAATATTTCCATGTAAACTTGTATATCCGCCGATATCACTATGTGTATATGGATTACCAATAATGCCTGTAGATAATGCTGATGGAATCACTGATGCGATACCATCATGTAATTCCCAATTAACGCTTTGATCTCCAGCCCATAATGATGTCGCATACTGTTGTGACCCATGACCACCTGCGCGCATGAAGTAGAAAATTTTACCTAAATTATCAGTTTCTTTGACTGCTTCATAATTACATTTTGCCCATAGCACCGGCCACTCATTATGCATCAGCTTTGCGTCTTTTCCATTATGCAGCTTACAATCTACTGGTAAATACTCACCAAAATCTGCCATCCATCCTTTGATGCCTAAATCGATAATGTTGGTTTTAATGACTTCTTTGTACCAATGGAATGCTTTAGGATTTGTTAAATCAACAATACCACAATAGAACTCACCAAAATCTTCTTTATATACTTGATCATCTTGATTAAGAACTAAATGTCCTTGTTCTTTCGCACGATTAAACAGTGATTCGTTTTCTAATAAAAACGGACAAATATATGTCAAGAAAGCTATATTTTTTTCATCTAGCTTTTTGATTTCTTGTTTTAAATTTGGATACAACTCATGGCTGACTGTCCAGTTCCAATAAAGTCTTTTCCCAAAAGATGTATAATTAATTCCAGCCCAATCTTGACACCAAAGGCCAGAAACTAAAACATCATGTTTTTTTGCTTGATCTAAATATTTCAAAACTTGATCCATGCCACCTTGAACGCCTAGGATCATGCCGTTATGTAAAAACTCAGGTAGTTTGGGTGGTCTTTTTGTATACTTTGTAAGGTTCTCAATAAGATCCAAAAAGGTTTCTTGATAGGAAATCATGATTTGCTTTGGAACTTCCCAAAAGAAAAGTTCATGATAGTTATCATTTTTAAAATTAAAAACTGAATATGCATAAGTATCTGCATGCAACCAATATTTTCTAGTAGATACAAATGTTGGCTCTGGATAATAGGTTGTATAGTAATCTCCACCAGCTTTATCATAAAGATCTGCATAAAATGTGGTTAAAGACTTCTTATCTCTACCTACACCTGGTTCAGATGTCCAAAGTGGATAACTTCTATGTCTTAAATTAAAATATGATGCCTGTTCTCCACAACCATAAACCTTTTCCTGTTTTTCGGCATAAAATCTTATCCAAAATCGATTATATGGTTGACTAGAATCAATCTTTATAACTAGCCTTTGTTCTTCTTCAGTAAATGTAACTCTTAACTCATTTAGGAAATAACTAAAAACAATTTGAGTATCATTAACTTTAGCATCTACCAATGGTATTTTGCTTTCTATATCATCATGGATTTCAAAATTACCACGATAATGTTCGATTGTTTCATTTCCTTGACCAACAAAAAACGCAGGTTGTTGATCTGTGTGTTTAATTACAAGTTGCTCTTTAAAATAGACATTTAATTGATTGTCGTGTTGCTTTATCTCTATCATGGTAACCTCTATATATTTAAAATTTTATCTCTATATTTTCTCCAGTAATGCCTATATGAGCACCTAGATCAATCATTTTTTGATGTTCATTGTGAACTAACAACCATTTATTCGTTTTGAAGAGCAATACGTCTTCTTCTGTTTTATTGTCATCAAGTTTAATGAACTCTGTGTTCGTACCCATAGGTAAGACAATGCCACACTTAAATCCTGTGGACATTGTCTTACATGGAGAAAAATGAAGCACCCTAGGGTGTAATTCAAGAACAGTACGCTCTGGTATATAAAAGGCTTTAAGACTTTTTGAATCAATGGAATGATTATTTATATCTTTGTGTAATCCTAATAGCAACACAATAGGTGATAAAGCTACAATGACTTCTGAAGATTTATGATATTCTAGAGCATTTAACTTTGTATTGTGGCCATTCACATAACCTGTCTGAACATCGACAAACCCAAATACGCGGGATAATATATATGTATCTTTTAATTCTTTTAAGATATTTTCTTCATGGGCTACATAAACATTATTTTGTTCAGGTATGTGCGTATGTTGGTCAAGATAATCAAAATATTCTAAAAACTCATTAGAGTCAAGGATGTTACCGTAATTTTTAAATGATTTATTGCTGATTTCAAGTAATTCAAGTGATTTATTCTTTGCTTTAAGTTTCTCTAATCGTTCGTTCATTTTAATGTAACCGCTTTCTTCATTGTGTTAAAAAAATAAAGCCAAAATTCCTCTGACTTCTATTGTGAAAAGGAAAAACACTGGTATGATTATTGTCAGTTCAACGTTTTTTCTCTATTTCTCTAAACGGTATATGATCATGTCTTTAAGTGTATTATATCACTTTTTTTATAATTTAAAAGAGGAAAATCATATTTTTTTACGTAAATATATTACTTTTTTTCTCGGTTAGTATAAACAAGAGACATTTATTTATATTAATTATAAACATAAAATAAACAAAGGAATATATACAGCAAGGAATAAATCTTACTCTTTTACTTAAGAAATTGCATATTTTCCTCGTTTTTATAAAGATTACGTTCAAAAGTTCATAAAATTCATGTATAATAAAATTTTGGAAAAAGGAGATATTATTTATGAATTTACTCAAACTTAAGAAAAATATGTATTTAGCATTAATATCATCTCTACTGATGTTGACTGGTGTTTTTATAGGCTTTCAGGACGGAGGCTTTTTTAAAGGGTACTTCTCAATACTTTTTTCTTCTAGTGTTCTCCTAAGTGATTATATAACCATTGGAGGGCTCGGACCAACTTTGTTTAATGTTGGATCTTTAATGCTTCTCTCTTACTTAATCATTCGTGCTCTAAAGTTAGAAATTAATGGTCCCTTATTTGCTGGTGTATTTACTATCGGTGGCTTCGCTTTTTTTGGAAAAAACTTACTCAACGTTTCTTTAATCTATCTAGGTGTATTCTTATATGCCTATCTAAGAAAAAAGGATATACGTGAAATATTAATCATTTTTTTGTTTGCAACAGGTATCAGTCCGATTTCTAGCGTCATGATGTTTGGTTTTGGATTACCTTATGTCATTGGGATCCCATTAGGCATCTTTTTAGGTATAGCTTCAGGATTTTTGCTGGTGGAACTATCTTTTCATGTTCATACATTTCACAAAGGATACAATTTGTACAATGTGGGATTTGCTTGTGGGATTTTAGCAATTTTCTTTACGAGTATCTTTGATTTGTTTGGTCTAGAAAGTGTTAAAAACAATGCTTTTTCTTCAGAAGCACACTGGTTCTTGTTTTCTATTTATTTAGTTTTCTGTCTATTTTACTTGATTTCTGGCTTTGTACTAAACAGCTTTTCTTTTTCTGGTATTAAAGAACTATCAGAAAAAAACCAAGAAAACACTGTCTGTTATAAAGAAAACTATTCACTTGCCATTGCAAAAATCAATGTTGGGTTAAACGGTTTAATTGTTCTATTCATTCTTTTCGCTTTTGAAATTACATTTAGTGGACCTGTTATGGGTGGATTATTTACCATCTTAGGGTTCAGCGCTTATGGTAAACATATTAGAAATACCTGGCCACCGATGATTGGTGTTTTGGTAACCATTGTATTGTTTAATGTTGAATTAGAAGTTGGTATTATTTTAGCGGTATTGTTTTCAACTGCTTTAGCACCTCTTGCTGGAACACATGGTATAATCATTGGTTTAATCTCGGGTATCGTTCATTTACCCATATTATTAAGTTTTAAGGACATACATGGAGGACTTTTACTTTATACAAACGGATTTGCTGCAGCTTTCACGGCCGTTATTGTAGATACTTTTATTAGATCTTTTAGCACAAACGAAAATAACTTAACTGATGAAATATAAACTTAAATAAGTAATTGATACTTGATAAATCACAAATGAAAAAAAGAACCTTGTCATAAAATATTTTACGACAAGGTTTTTTCATTTTAGTTTGCACTCTTTATGTTTTTCAAGATAAAGCGGTATGCTTTCATTGAAAAATGTAATAAACGTTTTTGTAATATTCTCTAAAGATTCTGGTAGGACACCCAAAGCTTGTTGGAGGGCAATACCATCTATCGCAGCTATAAGGATAGATGCAACACTCTTTTGACATAGACTTTCATCGATCTCAAACGCATCTTTAAAAAGTTTTGAGACAACATCAATCATAAGCTCATAATATTTACGATACTCTTCTTTTAAAGCGTCATCTTTCTTAACTATTTCGCTTAAAATTTGAATATGAAGTTTTTGTTCTTCTGTTTTTTTAATTCTTTGTTCTACATGCTTATTGATTTCTTCGATTAAAGGCTTACCCTTTAGTTGATGTTGTCCTTTTTCTACTTCCTTATATAAAGCATTTGTAAAATATAATGATTGTTGCATCGCATCAAAAATCAAGTCATCCTTACTTTGATAAAAATGATAGATTGCTCCTGTTGTTAATCCAGCTTTTTTAGCGATTTTTCTTACCGACACTTGATCAAGAGGTAACTCTTTTAAAGTCTCAAGTGCAGCGTTTATGATATGCTGTTTTCTTTGATTGATTTGTTCCATAAACTCACTTCCTATACATATCATAACATATTTTATATGTTTTAAGCTAAAGCTTTAATCTCTTGATAAGCTTTTAAATCTATATATAGTTCATCTTTATATGGATTTCTCTTTGTCTTAACAACTTTGTAAATCATATATGCTACAACAGCGATATTTACAAGTAATGATAAGACCCCAAAAATCGTATAAATCGTCTCGTTATATGTACTCTCTACAACAAATCTACCTTCATCTTGGAAAAGCGGAAATGTTTGTGCAAACATACACCAAATGGCAAGTGTTTGCGCACGATGTTGAAGCCATGCACCCTTACCAACTGTAAATGCACAAAGTGTCGGTGCAGCCAATAAGGCTAAACCAGCATAGAAAGAATGTGTTGGAATTGCATTATATGTATATGTGAAATTCCATAAATCATAAGCAATGATCCAAAACCACAACATATCAGGCCATAGCATGTCTTGAGATTTGTCCTTTTTCGTTTGCTTTCTAATGACAATACCTACCCAACCGGTAATCGCAACTATATTTAAAATACCTGCAATCCCATTCATGTAATTCCAAGAACCCCCAATAACCCCAGTAACGTCACCGGCAATTTGACCAGAAAACTGATTAAAGTAAGTGATTCCGATTTCAAAATCTCTGATGACAGCTTCTAGGATATTAATCGCTAAAATCAGTGGTGGAAATGCCAAAGCCCATTTCTTATCTCTGAGTCTCCATAAAACTTTCCCAGTTGCTTTATCCTTCTTTTCATAAAAACGTATAAACCAAAAGCCAATACATCCTGCTAAAGATGAATAAACTTTAAGTAAATGAAACCAATCTGTATAGGTTTTATCAGATAAAACTGTAAACCACAATACTGTTAAAATCACTGGAACCACTACAAACATCGAAAAACCAATCCATTTAAATCTTCTAGTGACTTCATTTAATCCAAATAAACCCACTAGGACAAGCACCCATGCTAAAATAGCAATCCACGCGCCATGCGTAAAAACAAACATCTTATACATCTCCTTTAGTTTTATAAAAATAACAATCGTTATGTTTCTATATATGTTATAACACGCTTAAGATGAAAATACAATATGGATAATAAAAAAATAAAGAAATGTAGTCGTAAAGCCATATCGTTAGTATCTCTATCCTTCATGTCTTGTCTTTTAGTCTTTCCGCTTTAAAAACCTTTCTATACATATTCATAATCATAAAAAAAGATGTTAGTAGATTTTTATTCCACTAACATCTTATCTTTACTTTTAAAAAGGAAAATCGTATACATGTCTTTATGTTTCTTTGTGTAGTTATTTTTTAATATTCTGTTTCAAAATGATAGTCTACCGTCTCAAAATCAGCAAAATCATAAACGAACTGGAAATCATAGTCGATATCATCATCTAAAACATGAAAATTAAATATAAGCTTGTTTTCATCTATAATCTTAATACTCATTTTGAACTCTGAATTCATGTTTAAATCTTCAAAAGTATCATCTGGAAGAAAACCTTCTATTAAATCATTTAATGTACCAAATATATAATAATGATCATCTCGATGATGCGCAAAAAGTGTTTCAGAGAATAAAAATGATACTGAGGTAGATATACCTATCTCTTCCATAATCTCATCTATACTTAATACTTCAAAAGTTGTTTCATTATTATCCTTATAGCGTTTGATGTATCTATGATGATCTTCCTCATAAGCATAAACTGTCAGGTCAAATGGAGTCCAGTTATAAAAATAAAATGGATCAGTTCTAAATCCCATCTTAGAACGTATTTTAATATCTAAAACATCTAATGTATACTCAGCTGTATACATCGTTTTACCTTCAAATACTTCCAAAGCTTCATTTAAACTATTCATATCATTTTGACTTTTATTGATTCTTAAACCATAAATATATTCAAATTGGTTTGAATAAAGAGTGCCTTCACACTCGATGACATTTCCATGAGTTTCAATACCTGAACTTCCAACTTTAATCTCATAGTATTTGTTCTCTTTAGTTAAAACAATGTCTTTTTCAACAGCGTCGTCATGATGATTTGGAAAAACTAAAATAGTTAAAGATAACTCACCTATATATCCTTCTTCATCAAGTTCATATTTAACATAGAACTTTCCATCAATATTATCTAAAGAAATGTCCATATAATCTTCATAATTATCCATATTCAACTCATAAATAAAATCATAGGCTCGTCCATTGGGATCATAATCTCCAGTCGAATCTTTACAGCCAAATAAAACTATAGACAAACTTATAGCCATCAAAAAAACACTGATCTTTTTCATTCACATACTCCCCTGATTTGATTTATTATTCTAATTATATCTCAATAAATTGCTTTTTAAAAGACTTCATATGGATTATACATGCTATACTATAATCAAAATACCTATAAGGGGGCATTACTATGTTTAGAATCATTAGAGAATACGAAAGCGGGGTAAAATTTAGATTTGGTAAATATATCAAAAAACTAAAGCCAGGATTAAGATTAGTCATCCCAGTGATACATGAGATTAGAAAAATCGATTTAAGAACAATCACTCAAGATGTACCTCAACAAAAAACAATCACCAAAGATAACGTAACCATTACAATTAATGCAGTTGTTTACTTTAGAGTTTTCGACGCTGAAAAAGCTGTTTTAGAAGTCAAAGATTCATATTTTGCGGTCACACAACTCGCACAAACCACCTTAAGAAACTCCATAGGTGGCGTTGAACTAGATGAACTTTTATCTAATTTAAAGAAAATTTCTAAAGATATCAAGGAAATTATTGATTTAGAAACAGATCCATGGGGCATTAAAGTTGAACGCGTTGAAATCAAAGACATTAAACTGCCTGAAGATATGGAACGAGTCATCGCTAAAGTTGCTGAAGCTGAAAGAGAAAAACGTGCAATCATTGTTAAATCAGCTGGTGAAGTTGAAGCTGCACTGAAACTTTCAGAAGCTGCAAGAACCATGGCAGAAACTCCAGGTGCTATGCATTTAAGAACACTTGCTACATTAAATGATTTATCATCAGATCAGTCAAACACTATTGTATTTGCAATGCCTGTTGAAATTCTAAGATATTTTGAATCTAAAAACCAAAATCAGTTGTCTGAACTGGTAAAAGTTATTAAAGATAACAAATAATTACATCAAAAGCGGTAAAGGTAAAAATCCTTATCGCTTTTTCGTATACTGAGACTTTGAGTTATCTCTTGGTCTTTTATTTTTTAGACATTGGTAGAAAATGAAGAAATATCGAGAGACACAAAAATTCCCTTCCAATATTTATTTATTCTATAAATCAACTTGTTTTAATCTATTTCACATGTTATATTTATTGTATAAATATAAAACGAGGTGTTATTATGGCTTTAAAAACCTTTAAAAAACAATTACTTCTAGATGGTAAACCAAAAACATTGTTATTTGCTGAATTCCATTATTATAGAACACCTAAGCATTTGTGGGAAAAGCGATTGGAACTCATTATAGAAGCTGGATTTGATGGTATAGCTTCATATATCCCATGGCTTATTCATGAAACAAAAGAAAATGATTTTGATTTCACAGGGAAATATCGTGGTGAGCATGATTTAGTTTCTTTTATTGAATTACTAAAAAGTCATCATCTCTTTTTTATACCAAGACCTGGCCCATTCATTATGGCTGAAATGAAAAATGATGGCATTCCATTTTGGGTATATGAAAAATACCCTGATATAAAACCAATTACATGGAATCACAAACAAGGCACTACTGTTACTGTTGATTACATGAATGAAAATTTTTTGTCTACTTCTAAAAAATACTATGAACAAATCATTCCTTTATTATCTAAATATCTATATCCAAATGGTAATATTGTAGCTATGCAATTAGATAATGAAGTTGGCATGCTTTCATGGGTGAGTAATAACCCTGAACTAAATGATTCTGTTTTAAAATCTTTTATATCCTATCTAAAAACAACCTATAAAGATGTTAATCAGCGTTATGATTTCATTGATTCAAGTTTAGATGTTATTGCAGAAAAAGTTAGAAAACCTGAAGAGTCCTATCTTGACAAACTTCATGTAGATATTGGCTATTTTTTTAGAAAAAGATTAAGTGATTACATTGATATTTTAAAGACAATAGCTAATGAGTTGGGTTTTTCTAATCAATTAATGATTATTAATATTCATGGCTGTAGTCAAGGCAGAACCATGACATATCCCATTGGAATATCTCAACTTTATGGGACTTATTATAAAAAATCTAATATGATTTCAGGTAGTGATGTATATATCAATGATTTTACTGTTCCTAACTTACAAGATACTTATATGGCAAATATACTTACAGATGCAACAAATGATGAAGATCAGCCATTAACAAGTTTAGAGTTTAGCGCGGGTACAGGTGATTATGGTAATAACTTCTCACAAAGATACTCAACTTCAAGAATCGATTTTTTAACACGATCATTTATTGCATTAGGAAATCGACTTCTTAACTATTACACATTTGTAGGTGGTAGAAATTATAGATTTGATTCCTCTTTAGGCGATGGAAATGATCGAATTGCAACAACCGGTGAAACACATGGATATGCAGCGCCTATTGATCCATCTGGTCAAAAAAGTTATGTCTATCAAAAAACTAAAGAAGTTATCCATCTCATAAAAAATCATGGTAACTTTTTAGCAACCCAAATGCCTATATTAGATAATATCACTTATGGATTTATCCCTGATTATTTTATGACAGAATTTCATTATCCTGATATTAAAAATGAAATTCATCAAAACTTAACTAAATACCGAGCTGGTTCATTCTGGGACGTCGTTGTAAAATCATTATTACTACTTAACTATAACTTTGATGCTACAGACTTACAAAAAAAGGAATTAGATCCAAATAAATTATGTATACTGCCATCTGCATCATATATGCCAAAAGATGTTCAACAAAAACTTGTAGATTTCTTAAAAAAAGATGGGAAATTACTACTATATGGCGAACTTCCAAGATTTGATTTAGAAGGTGATTCTTGTACATTATTGGTAGATTATTTCAATCTTGAGTTTATACGTAATGAAGAACATAAACGACACCCTTTTAGAACATCAATTGTTGCTCATCAATTTATAAGTGATTGTCCTGAACTGCATAGACCTTATTATCAAACATGGAAATCAAAAGAGGAAAAAGATGTTTTATTTTCAGTTTATCATTTAAATGAAGCGTGTGGGTTTTTCTTTAATGAACCTAAAAAACATGCAGCATTGATCACAGCAGAATATCGAAGCGATCTCGATATGTTTGATCAAATCATCAAGTTATTTGGAATAGAAAAACGAATTCATATAACTGAAAATTTATATCACGGATTGTTTGCAATTGAAACAAAAAATGAATTGGGTGAGGGTTATTTACACCTCATAAACTTAGATGACTTTGATAAGACATTTGATATATCAACACCTACAATACAAAACAAATCCTTATATATAGAACAAAGATCAGCTTTAATGTTACCAATCAATTTAGAAATTGTAAACGGCTTAACCATCCGTTATTCTAGTAATGAAATCCAATATTTTGATGAAGAAAAAATTATCATTTCTTTAAATGGACCAACTTTTGAATGTATGATAGACACTCATAAAGAAATCCTTTCAAATGATCCAACTGTAGAAATCGTAAGAAATGAAACTTCTATATTCATCAGAAAATCAAAACGTTATTATGGCGAAAAGACAACGGAATTACTCATAAAATAACTTAGAACAAAAGTGAATAAATTCACTAGGGGCGATAAAAATCGCCTTTTTCTTTTTAAAGTCACATTGTATAATAGATTTATGGAACCTATAGTGATTAAGTATAAATTTAAAGATCAATTAGAACTTGCTCTTAAACATGGTGAACATGTCTTTAACAATGAGCTTGTTAAACTATCTAATTTAAAAGTATATAGAGATAACTCCATTTCCATTCAATCTATATTTGCTACCTATTGGGATTCATTTAAACTTCATTTTGAAGATAAACTACGTCCCTCAATTATCGAAAATGTTGAAAAAATGATACATTGTCGTGATTTCAAATATGGCTACTTCTTCTATGAATGCCCAACTTGTGATAACTTTCATATCCAAGGTCTTTCTTGTCATTCAAGGTTTTGTCCTTCTTGTAATCAAAGATATCGAGAAGCTCGAACACTTGCGATTGAATCCAAATTACTTAAGTGCCCTCATAGACATTTTGTCTTTTCAGTTGCTAAAGAGATGCGTAAATTCTTTTGGCTTTATAGAGACTTATTTGATATCTTATTTCAAACTGTAAATGAAGTTCTTCATAAAGCTGTTAAGAAAACGAAGGCTGACCACCAATTAGATAGAAGACTTGGCATCATTTGTTTTCTTCACACCTATGGCAGAGATATGAAGACCAATCCTCATATCCATGCTTTAGTTGCTGAACGCTTTATTGATGCTCATGGTCATCTATCCAACATGTCTTTCTTTCCTTTTGAGAGACTGCGTATGTTTTGGCAATATAGACTCTTAAGTAACATCTCAGCCTATTTGAAAACCCATGCGACAAATTCTATCTATAATGAGTTTAATCGCTTAAGAAGTTATCTCATTCATAAGTATAAAAAAGGCTTTTACACTTACGGGCCTCAATTAAAGAGAAAATCTAGCTTGTCTACAGCCAAAAAGATTGCTAAATACATCGCCAGATATGCTTCTCATCCAGCCATCTCTGAATCTAGAATTGATGACTTCGATGATATCAATCACCAAGTCACTTGGCATTTTGATCCTCATGAAGATGATCAAATTTCAGATAAACATCATAAACGAGGTACTCAAATCATCACTGATCATGTCTTTAAATTTATTGCACGTCTCATTAAACACATCCCTGATAAAGGATTTCATCTGATTCGTTATTACGGTTTTTATTCAAATCGGACAAAACGAAAAATTGCCTCTGAGTTAAAGTTAGTTAACCCTAAATCTTTGACTTATCTTAAACATCAACTTCACTTTCGAACTTTGTTGCTTAAGACTTATCACTATGACATCTTTAAATGTCAGTGTGGTTCTACTATGGTTTTAAATCTTGATGCTTCATATCTACCAAATCACCGAAAAGAGAGGTTATTTAGCGATGCCTAAACTATTTAAAACTAAATCTGTGCATATGTCTTTTGTTCAAAAAAAGAATTTGTATGCTGAATATAAATCAGCTGTTAAGCAGGGATTCATTGCTGGCCCTGCCGCTTCATTTAATGCATTTATATCGATGCCTAATTTTGATATCATGGTTGATATGAAATGTCTGCACTGTGGATTTGAACTTACTGTCAATTTTTCTGGTTATGCTCACTTTATGGAGACTGAAGGTGCTGCTTTTCCCGTTGATGTTTGTAGTCATTGTGGTAAGTTGCAGTTTGTGCCTTTAGATATTTATCATAAACTTATTGATTAATTTGTTGACTCGTTTTACAGACTCATTTTAGATGAGTTTTTTCTGTTTGTTTTTATTTAAATTATCAATTAGAATTTCCTAGTTAATGAACAAAAGTGAATAAATTCACTCAGGGCGATAAAATCGCCTTTTCTTTTTTTATCTTTCTTTTTATAATAGAATCATGGACCCTATCTTACTCAAATATAAGTTTAGAGATCTCTTAGCCTTCGCTGCGATGCAGGGTAAGGATGTCTATGAAAATGAACTGAATAAACTTTCAAATTTGAAAGCCTATCGAAAGCCAAAACTAACCATTCAATCCATCTTTCAAACATACTGGCCCATATTTAAACCTTTGTTTATCGATAGACTAAGACCTGCCATCATTTCTAATGTTGAAAAAATGATTGACTGTAAAAATTTATCTAAAGGACATCTTTTTTTCGAGTGTCCTTCTTGTGATAACTTTCATCTCCAAGGTTTATCTTGTCATTCTAGATTTTGTGTTTCTTGTAACCAGAACTATCGTGAGAAAAGAACGATTGCTGTTCAATCAAAACTTTTAGATGTCCCTCACCGTCACTTCGTCTTTTCTATCGCTAGAGAACTTAGAGATTACTTTAGAATTTATCGGGGGCTTTTTGATGTCTTTTTCTCATCTGTTAATGAAGCGCTTCAAGCACTTGTCTTTTCATCAAAGATTGCAGTTAAAGAAGATCGTAGACTTGGTCTCATTGCTTTTCTTCATACCTTTGGGCGTGATCTTAAGTTTAATCCTCATATTCACGTTTTGGTTGCTGAAAGAACGCTCGATCTCAATCAAAACTTGCGAAAGTTTTCTTACTTTCATTTTGAAAAACTTAGACTTTACTTCCAACTTGCTTTACTTAGAAATATCTCAAATTACTTAAAGGTCCACGCGAGTAAGGACATCTATAACCGCTTCAATCGTTTGAGATCTTCTCTCATCTCAAAATATAAGAAAGGCTTTTATGCACATGGTCCAAAACTTAAAGATTATGGTTTTCTGAATGCTGCGAAAAAAGTTTCTGATTATATCACACGTTATGCTTCACGTCCTGCAATTTCTGAAGAACGTATTTTGAATCTCGATACTTCTACCCATATGATCACTTGGACCTATGATCCTCATGAAGATGATGATAAATCAGAAGATGATCCTTCATTTCTTGGTAGACAAACCATCACTGAACATGTCTTTAGGTTTATTGCCAAACTCATCGTTCACATTCCAGATGAGCACTTTCACACCATTCGCTATTTTGGTTTCTATGCAAATAAATCAAAGAAATCGGTCGCTACTTTCAAAAAACTACTTTCAAATGCTTCTATTAAACTCAAACGTTCTCGCTCAAATTGGATACATATGCTAAAATCAATTTATAAGTATCATCCCATCTTATGTTCATGTGGCCACATCATGAAACTTAATCTAGATTATTCTTTACTAAGAGACCCCGGAGGTTAAACCTATGCCAAAATATTTTAATACCATCAAATTGAAAATTTCTGATGAAGAGAAAAAACTTCGCTTAGAAGACTATCGCTATGCCCTTCAAAACGGCTTTTACTTTGGACCACCTGTTGATATCCACGATTTTATGAATAAAGATATCTTTGATGAATTCGTTCGTTTTAAATGTCTTGTTTGTGGCACTGAACATGTTGAGGAATATGATATCTTACTAGAAATTTGGGATGAATCTATTTCTGATTATCCTAAAATATACTGTGAAAACTGTGGGAAAGAATCTTCTGTACCACTTGATGTTTATCATAAACAAACCTTAAAGGTTTTTAGATAATTGTTTTGACTTATATCTTACTCACCCACATAACTGTGGGGTTTTTGTCTATTTTGATTTTTAGATTTGAAAATAGAATTTCCTATTAAGTAAAAAAAGACGGCTATCATTAGTGATAGCCGTCTTATTATATTATGTGTTCCTAACTACTAACGCCACAGGTACCTTCTTTTCTTTATCTACCTGTTCTCCTTTTAAGATACTAAGCATATCCTTAGCAACTTGAACTCCCCATGCATGATGATCTATATGAATTGTAGATAAACCACCAGCGATATATGTTGATACATCAACATCATCAAATCCTATTACATTTAAATCTTTTGGAATAGATATGCCTTTATCTTCTAGAGCTTTAATCATCCCTATTGCCATTTCATCATTTGCAGAAAAAATAGCATCAAATGGTAATTCATCATTAAGCATATCAACAATAGCTTTTCCACTTTTTTCTGTGAAATCCCCAAAGTAAACAATTGGATCCATGTTTTGGTTTTTCATGATATCTAAATATCCTTGATATCTTTCTTTGTCATCATAACTTCCAACAACACCTGATAAATATGCAATCTTTCTTCTGCCTTTGTCTACTAAGTATTGTGTTGCAATCTTTGCGCCTTCATAAGAGTTTACGACATGTGAAAAAATTAAGTCTCCACCTGGATTTGCTCGATCTAATAATATAGTTGGTATATTTAAACTTTCTGCAATAGTAATCACTTTTTCATCTACAATCGGACATAAAATGATTGCTGCATCAATTTGTCTTTCAGTAATCATTTTTTTTGCATTTCTCGAAAATGATACTAATAAGTTATACTCACTACCTTCTAGTCCAGTAGCAACCCCATCATAGATTTTATGATAAACTGGTCCACTAAAACCCGAGACAAAAAAACCTATATTATATGTTTTCTTGTTTTTTAAGTTTCTTGCAGCTGCATTAGGATAATATTTCATTTTTTTTGCAACAGCCCATATTTTATCTTTTGTTGATTGCGGAATGTTTCCTGAATCATTAAGTGCATATGATACTGTCGAAATACTATACCCTGAAGCTTTAGCTACATCTTTGATAGTGACCATAATATCATCTCCTTGTGTATCTATCTTATGATAACCTAGTTATTCAAAATATTCAAGTGTCACGAAATCAGATTGAAGACATAATGATGAATCTATTTTTATACCACCTGGACGATAAGATTGACTTAGTACATCAAATGGTATAGATTTACCGTTTATTTTAACTAATCTTCCATTATGATTTAAATGATAAATAATTGTAACATGAGTTTGATCTATCTTCATATTGAGCTTTAATCCATCTAATTCTTTTGGAAGTTGTGGATCAAGTACTAAATGCTTCCCTTGAAAATCTACTCCTAAAACTTTAGATATTAATTGATTGATGTAAATACCTGGACCACTTGAATAAACACGCCATCCACCTTTAACTTTAATATCTTCAGTAAGCAATTTATCAAAATGTTTCATCGCTTCATATCGATTTAAAAATGCACCATCGCTACTTGAGAAATAAGCATTTGCTTGTCTATAGTCTGCATGTTTAACAACATCTTGTATCTGTATAGGGTTAATTTTCAACAAACCATCCCATGTTTCTTCTTTCTTACCTAAAGCTGCCATCGCTTCTACAAATCGAATATGTGCATGAACATATTGCAAACTAATTTCGCGTCCAAAATTGGCTGATGTTTCAGCACGTTTAAAATAAGTATTTCTACCGCCATGATATGGAACTGTTTTATCCATTAATCTTACACCATCTGGATGATATAAATGTTTTTTGATTACATCATATAAATAGGAAGCTTGTTTTTGATCAAAGAGTTCAGAAATAAGACCTCTATTCATTGGTAAAAGTCTATACTTCATATGTGTGACATCATCATTAGGATGTATGATATATCTTATACCGTGATCTCCAAAATGTAAGAACCCAGCAGGTATTTTATCTTTAATGACATACTTTTGATAATCATTTTTGATCAATGCTGCTTCTTCTTTTAAAAAAGTAGCTAATACCTGATCTTTATGCTCTAATAAATGACCTAACATAAGAAATGTTTCATAAGTTAAAGCAGTTGTCCATCCACTTACCATACTTTTTCTAAGTTCAGGATTTGCTGGTTGTAATGTATCATCCCAGTCTCCATCTCCATAACTTGATAAATGTGTGTTCGGTATGTAATGCATCAAAATGGTTTGTATGGTTTTTTTTACATGATCAAGTATTGTTTCTTTTTCTTCAGTAAATTTTGATGTGTCATAATGCGTATAAGAAACCATTTCATCTAAAATGCTATCATCTGCAGTAGCTTTCAAATAGAGTGCTAAACTTCTTATTGGCCACACAATAATGTCTCCGTGGCTTTCTTTAGCTTGAATATGGCGATAAGCATCAAACATAAACCATTGTGGCCAATCACCATTTTCAAAGAATTGTTGTCTAAAGACTTTAATTAGAATTGCTTTTGCTACATCATATTTTCTGAGCGATAAGAAATATTCAAATGGTCCTTGACACACATCTCTTGTTCCCCATGCAGCTCCACCAAACTGTTCTAATCCATGAGGCGATGCATAATGGATAAGTGCATCATGCGTATACCAATACATAATTGTATTAAATTTATCTACTTCATCATGTCGCCTATTATCTTGATCTATTGATAAACTAAAATGGTTTATATTTTCTTGATAATACTCTTGAAATAGTACCTTTTCATCTTCAAACACCAATGATTTGTGTGAAACTTTTCTATCGATTTCACCATATATATTTATGACAGCTTTATGATCCACAATATTTAAAATAAATAATGATTCTTCAAACATCTGCTCAAAAGGCTGATCAATAAGCTTTCCTTTTTCTATGTGCATATACATTTTTGAATCTGGAAAATGTTCGGACATCATTGAAGTTTGACTTGGTTCAAATATAAAAGTATGATTATCTTTATGCACTTCATAATCTAAAGCAAGTTCTTCATGTCCCATGACAACTTGTTGTGTAATCAGCATATCATAGTCAATATGATGATGACTCTTAATCTCTAAGTTAAGTTGTGGTTGTGTAAAACTTGTATAAGTTTTTATCTCTAACACATCATCATTGATTACATATAACCATTTAGCATAATTAAATCCCATTTCATAAACTGCTGGCATACCTAATAGTTGATATTTACCATCAATATAGATATATATTCTTTGACCGTTTGCTCTTTGTAAATTTAACATGTTTCTGGAATTTGAAATAAATTTATGAAATGAGGTATTACCAATAACTAACTGCGCATTAAATACACCAGGCATAAAACTTGTTGAAGCAAGCGTTTGTTTACCAACAAAGTTATTGTTTTCACTCAATATAATATGTCCATGCATTCTTTCGACATGTCTTTCTTTTTCTTTTAAGACAACATGTTCATGGTTTTTTGTAAAAAATGATAATAGATGATGTTTATCTTTTTCTTCAAAATAACGATTAGGATATAACTCATCTAGCATACTTGTGTTAATTGCTTTACTTTCAAATATATCCTTTGCATAAAATCTTAACGGATGATGTTTCAAATGTTTAACTTCATTGTTTTCTATGCTTAGCTGTTTATATGAATTTTGTACCTCATTCATAAAATGTAGTTTATCAACAGAATCATTAAACTTAGGAACAAAGTGACCATAAAATATGATATGTGTCATGTCTTGATGGATGGTTAATACTTCACTTTGTAGTGAAGCACAAGCAAACTCATATTGATAAATTTCATTTGGCAACATATCAGAATTTAAAGCCGCTGGTTTGCCATCGAATTTTGATGATAAACCAAAAAACTGATAACCATCAGTTGCATAACCTATGGTTTTAGTAAGTGATCCTATTTGTAAGTATTCATCATTTCCTTGGTTTTGTTTTGAACAAATAACATAACAATCATTATTCTTAAACACTTTATGATCGATGTACTGTGCATTATAAGCTTCATTGTTTCTAATCGCTCCACCATGCTTTATACCAATATCTTGAACATAAAACACATCGACTTGTTCTTGTAGTTTTTCAGATACTAAACCAAGATCAATGAACCACTTATTATCTAATATGTGAATGATCATGTGATAAGTGATATCTTCAAATTTTCCATGATAATATATATGAGTTTGATCATAAGAAACAGCAGAGTTACCAATAATCTTCACATATTTATATGAACCATTTTTTTTAATTCTTAGATATATATTTGTAAACATATCTTCATGGTTTAGCATTCTTAGTTGATTAATCATCTTATCTTCATATGTGATTTGATGAATTTTTCCTGATGGTAACATATGAAATTTTAACTTGTCTTCTCCAATAGTTATTGTATCTATTTTGTGATTAACAATCATAAAGTCACCTTCTTTCCTAAATCTACGATTTCTTGATAAATAATATCTATAGCGTTTCTAGCTACCTTAACAAAATATTTTTTATTTTCATGCGTCGAGATCATGTCTTTATTATAGTATGCAAAATCATCTTCTTTTAAAGTCATGGTTACATGAACTGAAGTTTTTTTAGGAACCATAACCTTCTTAAATCCTTTAAGTTCATTAACTGGTCTTGTGACTGAGAAACTTAAAGCCTCAATATATACTTGAACGATTTCATAACCATCAACTTCTGATAGATTATCAATATCTACTTGAACAAGAACTTGATGATCTTTCACGTCAATGCTGAAATTGTTGTATTGATAATTGCTGTAGCTTAATCCATATCCAAATGGATATAGTGGTTCATTCACACTATCTAAATATCTAGATGTATAATGATTGTTTGGATGATTTACTTGATCATATGGTCTTCCGGTTTTCATGTGATTGTAATAAATTGGAATTTGACCTACTGATCTTGGAAAAGTCATAGCTAATCTTGCAGAAGGGTTTGTTATACCAGAGATCACATCTGCAAGTGCATCGCCAGTTTCCGTACCTAAGAACCATGCATAAAGCAAGGCATCAAAATCGTCAACCACATCTGTTATGATTAAAGGTCTTCCTGAAAAGATGACACCCACCATAGGTTTATTTAACTTTCTTAATGCTTTGATGAGTTTTATTTGAGCTTGATGAATAGAAGGATCAGTCTTGCTATGTGCTTCTCCTGATTCCCATTGATCTTCACCAACAGCAACAACAATTACATCAGCATCTTGTGCAGCTTCTAATGCATCATTTAAATCTTTTTGATTGATTGCTTTTATATGAGCACCTTCAAAAACATCTAGCTTACTATAGACCTTTTTCATACCTTCTTCAAAAGTAATGCAATCTTCATTGCGAACTTTTCCACCCCATGGACCAACTAAATGATTCGTTTTTGCAAATGGTCCAACAAGACATAATTTTTTATGTTGATCTATAGGAAGTACTTCTAGGTTCTTCAACATCACTATGGATTGTCTAGAAACATCTAAACTTATTTTTCGATGTTCAGGAAGTAACCAATATTTTTCAAAATCCACATATATGTTTTTATATGGTTTTTCAAATAAACCAAGTTGATATTTCAAATCTAAAACACGATAACAAGCCTCATCTATTAAAGTTGCTATATGTTGATTTTTTTTACTTAAGCTTTTAAGCTCATTCATATATGTTTTAGATATGAGTTCAATATCCAAACCAGCTTCAAGGCACATACTTGCAACTTCTTCATCTGTTTCAACAATCTTATGATTGATAATTTCTTCTGAAGACGTATAATCTGAGATTGTAACACCTTTAAATCCTAATTGACCTCTTAATACATCTCTTAACAAATACTTATTTGCAGTAACTGGTATATCTTGATACACGTTAAACGCACTCATCACCATAGAAGCACCTGCATTAACACCTGCTTCAAAAGGTTTTAGATAGACTTGTTTTAACATCCGTTCACTTATATCAACATGATTATAATCTCTACCAGCTTCGCTTGCACCATACCCCACAAAGTGTTTCAAACAAACGCCTACATGATTCTCATGTTTAATATCGTTACCTGTCCAACCTTTGACATAACTTTCTGCCAATTGGCTTGCTAAATAAGGATCTTCGCCAGGACTTTCTACTACTCTTCCCCATCTTGGATCTCTAACAATATCTAGCATCGGTGATAATGTCACATGCGTACCTGAATGGCTTGTTTCATATGCCATCACTCGAGCTGCTTTTTCAACTAAATCCATATCAAAAGAACCAGCTAATGCTAAATTGACTGGAAATCCTGTTCTACAACCGTGGATAATATCATTATCAAACATTAAAGGTATACCAAGTCTTGATTTTTCAACAGCAAGCTTTTGCAACTTTAGAGTTACATGATTATCGTATGGGCCAACTAACGAACCCACTTTACCTTCTTTAATTAATTTAGTTAAATCGTTTTGCTCAAATGCTGGTCCATAATCAAACTCGCCCATAATAGCTGTTTGATATAATTGTCCAATTTTTTCTTCAATTGTCATTTGCTTCATCAAGTCAATAACAAACTGATTTTGTATGATCTTGTTGTTTTTCATGCTATGTCTCCTTAAGTTACTCTGGTTCTACTTCTGTAATGCCAATACGATCTAAACCATCTTGAACATACTCACTTTGCATGAAATATGTCCATATATATTCATCAAAATAATTACTAATCATCAAAAGTGTAATTCCTTTATTTATACCTATGACATCGCCTGCAATCCAAGGAGTCTCTAACTCAAAATTATAAGCATCATAATATCCGTACTTGCCTTTAAGTCCACCAATAGATTCAAAATATAATACTGCATTTTTAACAATATCTGGAGTAAACACAACACTTCCTAATGCTCCACTTGGTGGAATGGTTCCATCATTTCTGTGAGCATCATCAGTCATACCTGAAGGCTTTGAACCATAGTATCCATCATATCCATTAGGTCCATCTGAAGCTGTCATTCCCCATGAGACACCTGTAAATGTTCGAAAAGTATCATTTGAATCAATCGCATATTGACGATTTGCAATCGTTGCATGAACACTATTTTCAAACCAATTAACACCTTGTTCATCTTCTGTATTTCTAAAATCTATGAACGCATGTGAATATTGATAAGTAAAAAGACTTCCAAACCAACTACTAATGAATGGTTCCCCTTTATAACTTGCGGTTCTTCTATTAAATGAATTATATTCAACTTTTCCAGTTCGATGTGTTTCATCTGGTGAACCAGCGCCTAATACATATAACAACAGCTGTTCTCCATACCAATCCCAAGCACCTGCAAATCCACTTTCAGGACGATAACTCATATAAAAACGGTTTGTTGAAGGATTGACATACCAAGTCCAATCAATGCGTTCGTATAACTCGTCTGCTTTTGATTTAACTTCATCACCAAAATATTCACCAGCAGCAATCGCACCAGCAATAAATAGCGCTGTATCTATAACTGATACCTCACTTTGACCAGCTCTTTCACCTGTTGTTTTGTTCAAAAAATGATAGTAAAAACCTTCATAATGATCAAGTTCCAAAAATGTATCTAAAGTTTTACTTGCTCTTTCATAACCCTCTTCTTCAGTAATCCATTCATATTCAACCCCGACAATCAATCCTGCAAGTCCGAAACCGACACTCGCAATACTTGATAAAGAGGCATTAGAATCATAGCGATCATTAATCAGTCCATATCCACCACTTGACTCATCTGTATTTGCTAGTTCATAAAAGAAATCGAAACTTTTTTCCATTTCTTCTAACATAGCTAATTCAGCTTCATCATAAACTCTAGGTTCTTCTTGTTCTTTTTCACATCCAAATAATATAAATGCAAATAAAAGTATAATTAATATTTTTTTCATAACTACTCTCCTGTAATTCCTGATCTGTCTACACTTTCTACAAACCATTTTTGTAATCCAAAATATAAGACCAATAAAGGTAAAATACTTATCAATGTTCCGGCCATATAAATGGCTTCATTTAATCGATCAGTAAAATCTTCAGCATTAGGATCTACATTTCCAAACTGTTCTCTAAAGCTTGCAGCAAACCTAGATAATTGCAATGGTATGGTTTGTGCATTTTCAATGTAAATACCTGTTAAATATGTCTCATTCCAATACCATACAAAACTAAATAAGAAGACAACAACAACAGCAGGTACAGCTAAAGGAAGGGTTACTCGTAAAAATACACGAATAGGTCCAGCACCATCAACTCTTGCTGCTTCATCTAATACTTTTGGAATTGTATTGAAAAACTGATAAAAAATCATGATAAATATTGTACTCTTTAATCCTTGACCAAATAATGCAGGATAAATAAATGCACCAACATTTCCTAAAATACCTAAATCACGATACATTAAATACGTTGGTATCATCAATACCGGTGCAGGAATAATAAATGTAATTAGGATTAAAACGATAACTGTTTTTTTCATTTTAAACTCAAATCTTGCCAATCCATAACCAATAAGTGCTGTTGAAAATACCTGTGCCAATGATGGTAACAACGATATTCTTATACTATCAACTAATGCATCAAAGAATCCTATGGTTTGATAAGCTTTTGAAAAATTGTCTAAATATAATGAAGATGGTATCAAACCAACAGTCGTATCGATAACATCAGCTGGTGATTGTAAAGATGTTAAAGCTAAGTAAATAAATGGATATATAAAAGTGAATCCCACTGACGCAATTAAAATATAAATAAGTCCTCTAAATAACCATCCATCAGTACCTTTTCTACCCATAAGTTTTTTCTTTATGCGTTTAGCTTTTGGATATTTTGAAAATATTGTTTCTTTTTCTTGATATCTTGTCATGTCATAAAAATATTTGTTTCTATCAATAACGATTTTGCCTTTATCTCTATTTATGGAGAATAACAAGAATAATATACCCACAATAACAGCAATTACAACAAAATATATCCAAACCAACGCTGCAGAAAAGCCAAAGCCTGAACCTTCTCCACCTGCCTTAAACATATAATCTTTAATCAAAATGATGATTTGATTATTTGAGAAACCAGCCAACATTACAAGGGTATAAATCATATTGATTAAAATGATTGGTTTTAAAAATGGTAAGGTAACCTTCCAAAATTGTTCCCAAGGACTGGCACCATCAATTTCTGATGCTTCATAAACTTCTTTGTTCATTTTTTGTAACATCACAAGATAAACAATAATCTGAACACCACTAAACCAAAACATATAAATCAAGTTATTAAAAACTTTGATGATAACATCACCAAAACCTTCACCAAAAATAGCAGTAAAGACACGGATCACATTATAATTATTGATACCTGGCAAAATAATTGCTTCATTGTTTATCAATTCTTGGATAACTGGCCCTGATACAATAACAACTGGTAAAAAGAATATAGTTCTAAAAAAACCTTTTGCTTTTATATCCATATTCAAGATAATTGCAAAAATCATCGCAAACACATTAATGATGACCATCATTAAAACAGAGTCTTTCACAAATGTCCACAACTCTAAGATCATTACTCTATCCACTGCGAAAGCATACTGATAGTTTGCAAATCCTATGTATGTTAATTCAATACCTGAAGATGGTATTCTAACTTGATTAAGTGATAAAAAGAATGAGTATATGATTGGGTAAAAGGTGAATAAAAAGAATCCTACAATCCACAAACTGATAAACATATATCCTAACAATGCTTCACGTTGACGATAAGTCACTTTAAATTTCTTTTTCATAGGCTTACCTCACTCACTAAATATCCTAACGCAGGAATACTTATTGAACCATTGTTATATATATCATTTGAGTAGTTTACATAAACACTATATCCATGATCATAACCAATTCTGACTACACCAACATCTAAAACCTCTCTATCTATAATCTGATGTCCAATAACTAATTCTAAAGCCTCTTTTGTTTCTTGATATGTATTTACAATATAAACTTCTAGATTATCGTAATAAGTGGCATATAAATCACTACTAATTGTCTGGTTAAGTAAATACGATGGCTCAGCTGTTATTAAATATGATGGCATCATACCAAACTCAATCATCTTAAGTGCATCAATATGTATATTTGATGAGAAGTTCAAAAATTGAGTGTATATAGGCATTGTACCACTGAGTAAAATTTGCTCGAAAGGAACACTATCTGTAAAAAACTTAGAACGATCATGATATAGATTACTCATAAAATAGGCTTGAGTATATTTCAAATTATAATATTGAGGTCTATACATCGGCATTTTATCTGTAAAAAGTTCCTGATAAATGTCGTATATTTCGTTTCTTTTATATATGTCATTTGAGTTAAGTTCATTAGATAATCCATCTAATGCAATACCACCACGACTCATTAAAGATTCATAAGCATCACTAAATTCATCTTTAATGACATCTATATCAACAAGATAACTATAATAATCTCCACGTGCATGTGTGATGACATATTGCCTCTTATTGACCATCTTTAATGTCGATCCAGGAATGTTGGTAGAGTAACTATACATAATGGTTGGATCATAATAATAAGAAACATTCAAATCATCTAACCGTGAAAAACTACCTAAACGACCATCGACACCGTAGTTATCATAACTTCGATCAGAATATCCACCATCATTATATCCACGTAATGTATATGAAATATCAGTAACATTTTGATTTAATAGTTTCTGATTAATATCTAGAAGTTGTCCAACAGTTGTCATATTGTAGTTGTTTTTAAATAGCAACCCTTTCTCATACTCTTTCATTAATACATCCAGTTGTAAATTAACTTGTTCTGGTCCATTAGCTAAATCTAAAATATCATTTTCAAGCAATCTTTCTTTTAAAGTTAAGGCAAATCCTACATAATTTGCATCTTCTCCATCTAATACCGTATATCTAACTTTTGGATTGTATCCTTTAATTTCAGACTCATATATCGTAATATTTTCTGAACCTGATAATGGTTGTGTATGATTTTCACGCATCAAAAAGACGACACCCTGACTATGAAATTCAGTTTGATAAGTCGGTGGTGTATAAACATATTCTGCGAATTCAGCACCTTCTTCAATTTCAGTGAACAATGCATTTTGATCAACGCCATGAACTGCCCCAAAAACAGGATAATTTAATGCAGAATCCCTATTACTAATCACTCGATATTTATCTTGACCATAAAATCTTGCTCTATATACATTATTAATTGCTGATGTATCTTCAAAACGAATCAGTGCACCATTCCCAGATGGAATGAAATAATAACCTGGTATTTCATTGCTATAAGTTGATCCAAATGATTCATATAGATATAATTTCGTTAATCTATTATCCCCATATTCTTCAATAGAATCTCTTAATACTTCAATGACAATATCACTTTGATCAAGTTCAATTGTAAAAGCTAAAGCAATTGCTTCTTCAACAAAATCAACGTATGCAATCACTTTTCCATCAACGATTTCATAAGAAGTTTCAGCATTCTCTGGAGTTCTTCTTTTTAAAATCGATGACGAGATTGAGATATTGCTTTTATTCAAATAATCTATGGTAATAGCTGATTGAATTCTACGCTGAATAGCTCCTGTTAGAGGATAATCATTAATGTTGATTAAATCACTAGCCCAATAAAAACCTGATGTTTTATTATAAACTCTAAGTGCTAATCCTACAGGGTTCATATAAACAATAAGTGATTCATTTTCTAATACATTAACAAAATCGGTCATATCTGGAGATGGTTGTGTGTACACTTCATAACTTTCTTTTTTTGTAAACAAATTGGATTCTAATAAAGTAGCAGTTCCACTTTCTAAAAATTCATAAGGCTCTTCATCAGCACGTACTTGATGACTAAGCGAAAAAGTGATTAAACCAATTAATAGAAATATGAGTACTTTTTTCATCAGTTCATCAGCTCCTTTATGATATTTATAACAAACTCATAGAGTTGTGTCGATAAAATACTTATGATCAAATATAGAATAATCATGATAATCATGATGAAGAAGGTTAATAATATATTAATGATGAGTTCAGAAAGCTTAAAGTTATTTAAATCTTTTAGAATAATAAGCAACAGTAAAACCGACCAAGTGACCATAATGATATATGCAAAATTATAAATGAATGCTTCATTATATGTTAAGAAATTACTTAATACATCTGCAGGAATCTTAAATAGGAATACAGGAACAAATGCTACTATCGTTCCAATGAAAATATCTCTATAGAATGCTTCACCATTTTGTAAAGTACTCACTAGATAATTACCAACACTAAATAGTAATAGCGGTACTGACCACTTTAATATCTCGTAATAGAGCACCATATCTTCAACATTATTTCTAAACAAAAATCCTCTGATATAATAATTGCTCAAGATGTTAATAGCAATAAAAATAACATACATAACTGCAGCTGTTCTAACCCTAATCTTTTGTTTAAACTTAATATCATATACCGTATCGACAGGATGCTTAATCAAATTAAGCATGAGTTTAATCTCTTGAATCCATTTCTTCTGGTTTAATTTGCGATAAACGCCTTCTTTATATCCCACATAAGAGTCATAAGCCTTTGTTTTTGTAAAGATTTTATGACTTACAAAAAGCACACCAATGGTTATACCTATCCATAATATATTTGTACTAATCCATTGATCTCTAACTTCCCAATAAGCATCAGAATAACCTTGCTTATTATTTGCAACTCGATAACTACTAAGTGCAAGCTCAAAATCTTCATTACGTTCATAAAATTTACCGAGTCTTGAATGGGCTAATGCAAATAAACTGTTTTGACGAATAATCTCTTGAAAATAGACAGCACTTTCATCATATCGGCCAACTCTATATAGTTCAATACCCATTAATACTGATGAAGCAAACTCAGTTTTAGAAAAAACTTGCACATTATTACCATTGCCGTCTAAAGCCCAAATATCACCATACTTATCTACAGCGATTCCGGTTGCTCCAGCAAATTCTCCGACTCTCATACTATTTATTTCTTGTCTACCAAACTTAAATAATAGATTCCCAAAACTATCGTGAACACCAATGATACCTCTAGTATCTATGCCTTGACTGACAGTATATATATTACCATAGGCATCTACTGTGATATCTTCATATTGAGGATCCACAATATTGATTCCTTCTAATATGTTGTTTCCTTCGATATTAAGCTTTTTTAAAGGTGTTACATATTCATTTTTTATAACCGTATACACAATACCTTGATGATCAATAGAAATATTTGTTGTTGATTTAGGTGTTAATGATGCAAATTGTTCTTTTTGTTCTGCACTCATTAATGCTCTTCTAATTAACAACTCAATAGTTATATTTACCTGATTGACACCAAAGAAACCTAAGAATGATCCTGTTTCATCAAGTTGTATGATACCATTGATACCAGATTCACTAACGACATATATATTGCCTCTTAAATCAACAACAACTTTTCTTGGTTCATAGATTGAATTTTCACCAAAAAGCGGTTCTGTTGGTCTACCAAATTGGTTGATAAGTACACCGTCTTCATCAAACACTAAAATCATATTACTGGTTGCATCAGCAACATATAAATGTTTATCAGCAGTGACGAAAATACCCGTAGGTTCTTTTAATAGTTCATGCGTGATTTCTCTTTCATTTGTTGTCTCGATATGATAAATATAAATTCTAGAATTACCCGTATCCGCTACATAAACTTCGTCATCTAAGATAAAAATATCTTGTGGATTAGAAAATCCTTTGTTTAAAACAAATGTCCCTTCATACGCATTAGCTGTTCTAACATAATTACCATCAAAACCTATTGTATATGTTTGGTAAGGTACATTTGTAATCGGTGTTTCTGCGTGTGATTCAATGTTGAAACCTAACATACTTATTATAAGTGTTAAAGCAATCAATCTTTTTATCCATCTCATATGATCACCTACTTCAATCCTGAGTGACTCATCGTATTCATCACTCGACTTTGCATAAGTATAAAGATGATTAAGTTAGGTAAAAACATTATTAAAGTTGCAGCAGCTCCAATACCTGCAGCAGCCACACTATTTGATATATTGGTTAGTGTTGCCATATAAAATGCAAACGTTTGTTTGATTTCATCGTTAACAAATAAATTTGATGTTTCTGTGTTATTCCAAGTTGCTTGAAAACTTAAGATTGCAACGGTTGCAATAGCTGGCATTGATAAAGGTAAAATGATTTTAATGTAAATGTAAAAATCACCAGCTCCGTCAACTTTAGCAGCATCAATCAACTCATTTGGTATTTGATCTATAAATTGTTTGACTAAAAATAACCCAACAGGTATGGCAATCATTGGTAAAACATGAGCTGCCATTGTATCGACAATGCCAATTTCAGTAATGACTAAAAATCTCGGAATCATAACCGCAATAGGTACAAACATAAGTGCAAGTTTATTCACTTCAAATATAAATTTTTTACCTTTGAAATTCTTTTTAGATAAAATGTATCCTGCCATTGAACTAAACAATACACTCGATGCGACCACTAAAAATGTCACAATAAGAGAATTGACAATAAACTTCACTACAGGTAGTCCATATCCAACAAACACAAACAAATCTCTAAAATTCTTTATGGTTGGTCTTTGTACATAAAGCCTTGGTGGGAACGCAAATAGCTCATCAATTGGCTTAAATGCAGTTGCAAAAATATATAAAATTGGAAGTGCCATAAATACAGCAAATGGTAGTAAAAACGCATAAAACTTTAATTGTGATTTATGATATTTTCTAGGATTAAAATTAATACCTAACATATATGACCCCTCCTTAATCGTCTTCTTTTAGGATTTTTTGGAAAAATTTACTAAATCCTAAAATAAGCAATAACAATAATACTGATAAAGCAGCAGCCACACCCATTTCAGAACGCAAAATACCATAATCTTCTATATGGTTAATGATCATCTGTCCTGAATTTTGAGGTGTAGGATTTGCCCCCGATAATGCTACCCCAATTGCACCAGCAGAAAAAGTACCTACAATACTCATGACTGCAGAAAACATCATTTGTTTTTTAATTGCTGGAATCGTAATATAAAAGATCTCTTGAAATCTATTTCTTAAACCATCAATATATGCAGCTTCATAAAGCTCTTTATTGACATTTAGTAACCCTGCTAATATAGCTAAGAAACCTACACCCATTGAACTCCATAATGTTACTAAAATCATGATTGGCATTAAGTAATCTGGATTTTGTAAAAACTGCATGGGTTCATTAAGAAAACTAATTCTTAATAAAAATGAGTTGATTAACCCTTGTTCATCACCAGAGAAAATAATTCTCCAAACAACTGCAATCGCAACACCAGCAGTCATTGATGGTGAATAAATGATTAATGCTAATAATGTTCTCATTTTTGGAGTAATTTGGGAGAGTGCCCAAGCTAACATAAAGCTTAAAGCGTATCCGCCTGGTCCAACAACAAAACTAAATAACAATGTATTAGGTAAGATGGTTTTCATGAATATATCATCTTCAGTAATGATATATATATAATTATCTATACCATTGAATTCGGGAAACTGAATGCCATTAAAATATGTGAAACTCAATAAAAATGCTAATAGAACCGGAATGACAATAAACGTGACAAATAATAAAACATATGGTGCTAAAAAGATAACTGTCGTTCTATTTTTTCTTTCCATGAAATTGATGAACTTTGTCAACAACATATCGAAAAAATGGAAAACTTTTGTATATATATTTTGTAATTTTCTTTGCATCGCTTTCATATCAATCATCCTCCATCCAAGATATTACATCTTCTTTGGTTGTGATGATATAAGGTCTGATTTTGTTGCCATCTTGATCGATATATCCGAACTCTTTGTATTTTCTTTCGAGTTCACGATCAATTAATACAATTGCATCATCAACAGCACTTCTGACATCAACACCGTCGAAAACTGCTCTATTCCAAACATTAGATAGTTCACGTTCTAGCTTATATCCACCTGGAACTTTTGGAACTTCTCTTAAGTGTTGCCACTGTTCTAAGATAATATCAATATGTTCATCAGGAATTGGTAATGTTCTAAAAGCATTTATGTTTGCTGAATTCCATAAGAACCCATCACCATATGTAACCAATAAATTATAAATGAACTCTGTTTGTGTTTCGGTACTCATCCACCATTTTAAAAGTTCCCATGCTTCTTCTTTTTTATCGCTCTTTTCAAATACTAAGCTTGCTTGGGCAGCACCTGTATAATCACGATTAATAACACCTGGTTCAATTTCATATCCTGGCGCAAGTGCTAAGTCCCACTGTGTAGATATTTCAGGTGCAGCAAATGTCAATTGAACATACGTATTAAAATTACTTACTCCAATTGGAATAGATGCTTCTCTAAAAGCATTATAAAAATTAGGTGTTTGCAAAGGTAGACTGTATATTGTATATAAGTCAACCATTGTATTAATGCCTTCTAAAGATGCTTCATTATCAATGAGCACATCATATCCATCTTGAGAATATAAATTACTACCAAACTGATAAATAAATGGCGCTGTTGTCGCAAATGATTTTAAAGCACTATCTGATGATAACGGTAAATAATAATTCATGCCATATCTTTGTAATGTTGGTAAGATTTGCTTAATTTCATCATATGTTTGTGGAACGTCTAAATTTAAAGCACTCATGATATCCTTGCGATAATAAGTCACTGTAAAATCCTGGGTCTCTGGTAAACCAAAAACTTTTTGATCGTGAATCATATTCAAAAATGATCCAGGCATCAAGTTTCCAATGACATCTTCAAACCCTTCAAATTGTCTAAGATCAGTAGCAGCTCCTCTTAGTCCCAACTCATAAGGTAACCATGCACTTACACCTAAAGCCATATCAGGTTGAGTGTTAGCTGCATTTGCTAAAATAAGTTTTTGTTCATTTGGCATCACTGCATATTTTACTTTGATGCCAGTTTCTTCTGTAAAGGTTGCATCAGTCATTTGTTGCATCATACTGATATAATATCTAGATCGATTCACCCATACTTCAATATCATAATCGTCATCTAATTCAAAAGAACTTGCCGTTTGATATATTTGGAAATCGGCGATCCATTCTTTAATAAGTGAAGCATTAGCTTTAGGTACTTTTTCATCTGCAGAATGGATATATATCTTATCAAGTGATAATGGCTGATTGATGATTTGTGCATTAACTAAACTTAAGATCTGAGATAATGAATTTGATCCCGTCGATAGCATGAATGTACGGTGAGGAATCTTATCAATATCAGATTTTAATACTTCAAGCTTATTCAATCCAAGTTCAAGTTGTTTTAACATTTCAGTCGATTGTCTTTGATTTGAAGACATCATGGTCAATCTATTATAAATGTTAGAAAGCTCTTCATACCAACCGTCAAATAAACCTTGAGTTTCTGGCATAAAAGATGCAATATCCCATTCGCGATTTTGATCTGTCTCACCACCAGTTAATTTCTTTAAATCAATGCTATATGCAGATATTTGATCAATAATTTCTTGAATCTTTAAGTAATCCTCTTTATATGCACTGATATCCGCTTCTATTGTCAAACTATTTAACCCTTGATTAAAATAAAACTTGTATAATTGATCTTCGTTTCTTAGCGTCTCATTTTCCCATCCACTTGCATATGAAAAAGCATACCCATTCATATCTTCAAATGGTATGGTGTTATTAATGTATATATTTCTAAATGAATCTCTGTTTTCAAAAAAACTATTTCTATATTTAAAGGTTATATAATAATAACCACTTTTTTCGACGTTAAAATAGTAGGTTAATTGGTCACCTACTTCATTAAATGTATTTCCCATGATATTTAAGTAATTTTTTTCGCTAGCAAAAGGAGAGACTGAAGGAGACTTCACCATCTCTGGAATCATGGATATACTGTTTTTAAATGTGTACTGCTCTGCTTCTAATGTAATCAACTCATCTGATACATCTTCACTGTTTGTTACATCTAGATAACTATCATAACTACGATATGAACTAGCTTTATATAATCTTATGTCTCCAATATAAAATTCGCCTTGTTCTCTTGTAATTTTTATAGTATTTAACCCTTCATCAAATGTGAATGCAATCGGATATGCATCTAAGAATAATTGATCTCTCAAAAGCATTTCTTTCCAAATAAGGAAAGGTTCGTTTTGTTCATATACTTGATTTTTATAAGCGTCAAACACCAACTCTTGTTCATCTCTAGCCCAAGAAGTTAATAATCTTATGTTTTGGTGCTTATCTTCTTTTATACCATTAATTGAAATCGATATTTCATCAGGTTTGACAGAGTCATCTTCTGATAAAAAATCTAATGATATATAATACGTGTCACTTTGTTCAATATCAATGGTAAATTCTATTTCATTTGAAATATCTTCTTCCCAAAAGATGACTCTACTGTCATACCCTTTATCATCGTAATATAAAGGAAACAGACTACCATTTTCTGTTATCTCTTCAGCAGAAAAACGATAATCTTCTGTCATTAAACTTGTTTCCTGAATAAAAGGATATGGGGGGTAAATCGTGTTACCCCCCATATTATCTACATTTACATTAATAAATTGAGATAATACGAATAGTAGAGTTAACACACCAACGATTGATCCAATCAATAGAATCAAAGTTTTTTTAAGTATGTTACCAACCATCATATATATCCTCCGTTATTAATCTTGCATTGCTTCGTTTAATTCTAATTGTGCTTTAACAAATTCGTAATTGATTAAGTTTTGTAATTCTTGAGTCATATAATCTGCATATACTATTGAACCAAATTGAGAATCCCATAATAGGTCTCCGATTGATAATGTTGATCCTGGATTTGCATTTGGTCTTGATATAGTTGCATCAATACCTGTGTTATAAGTAAATCTTGCAGTAATAAAACCTGGAACGAATTTATTACCTTCGACTAATACTTCTACATCACCAGCAGCTGCAGCTTCAAATATTTCTTGAACGCCATATACTGGATAATCTTTGAACCATAAATCAATAATACTTTGTACTGTGCTAATAGGAAGGCCTGAAACGCCAAGTGAAACTTCACCATTTTCAGTATCTGGAACTGCGTTTTCAATAATATCAAACATTTCATTTAATCCATCAGTACCAAATGTCATCCATTTAGCAACTTCATAAGCAGCTTCTACATCAGCAGCAGTTTTACTAATACCATAGAAATCTGAAACACCAACAACTTTATTACCAGGAACACCGATAAATTGTACATCAAATCCTGCTGTAACAGCATTATCAGCTCTTGATTGAGCACTCCATGTACCATCCCATTGGAAAGCAAGTGAACCGTTATTAAATGCTACCCAGTGATTTGCACCAAATCTTGCAACTCTATCAGATACAAGTGGACCTTCTCCATCTGGATCAGTGTTATCAAATGATTCAGAGGCCCAACCATTATCCATGATTAATTTAGCTTGAGCTAAAGCATCTTTTACAGGTTGGCTATTGTATAAGAATTCATTACCAGCTAAACCTGCATGACCAATGCCAAGAGGTGATTCTGATTCTGAATCTAGAATTGATGGTAACCAGTTAAATAGATCAGCTGGATGATTTAAACCAGCAGTTGATGTACCATCAAGTTTAGTAGTGTCAGTTGCGTTTTCTACTGCTTCAATCCAATCTGCATATGTATAACCTAATTGTGTGAAATCAGTTAATGTACCTGTATTTTCAATTAGGTCAAGGTTAGCATAATATCCTAAGTAATTTAATGCCGCTGGAACAGCATAAATACTACCGTTATAAGTAATCGCTTCTCTTAATGATACTGGAATATTTTGCCATTCTGGATCGTTTTCAGCTACATCAGTAATTTCACCTGCGTAACCTAAGATAATATGGTTAGGAACGTTACCTGACATAAATACATCTGGGAAAGTACCTGCAGCAGCTTGAGTTGCTAAGAATTCATCATAGTTTCCAGTGTATTCAACGATTTGAATTTCGATAGTTTCACTTTGTTCGTTAAATGCATCAATTCTTCTACGATATAAGTTGTTTTGCTCTTCTGTACCTAAGTTCCAAGAAGCGAAAGTAACAACAGTTTTATCCCCATATTCAACTGTGATTTCTCTAGTTACTGTAGTAACATTACCTGCACTATCTTCTACTGAGTAAGTTAATGTATAAGTTCCAACAACTGCAACATTGACTGTACCTGTTACTGTAATCATAGCAGTAAGATTGCCATCTTCTTCATCTGTAGCACTAACACCATTTAATGGATTGAAAGGTACTTCAAAAGTTACTGTACGATCTGCTACACCTGAGAACACAGGTGCTTCACCAACGGTAACGGAAACAGTTCTTTCTTCTTCAGTTACGTTTTTTGCACTATCCATAACAATATATGTAATCGTATAAGTGCCTTGAGTTTGGTTATCTACTGTCCCTTGAGTTGAAATTTCATCTGTTAAGTCCCCATCCTCAGCATCAGTTGCTGTTACACCATCCATAAGATCATAAGACTCACCAATCTTGATTGTGATTGGGTCTAGACCTTCAATAACAGGAGCTTCATCTACGATTGGTTCTTCTTCATCTTGACATGCAAATAAACCGAATGCTGTAAACAAAACTAAAACTAAAACTAAGATCTTCTTCATTATTTTTCTCCTTATAATTTTTTTTAAGCGAAATGTAATCGCTTTCTTATACTTTGATTTTATCAAATGAAAAACCGACTGTCAACAAAAAAACACGATTATATTAAACGTTTCAGTAAACTGAATAACTTTATATATTATAAATAATATATAAATATATATCATTTTTTTGCATTTTCATGAAAGAATACAATGAATTACATTTCATTTTTCAATATCATAGTGAAACGTTTAATCTATATGACAATATTGCATCAAGACTTCTTTTGATTTCAACAAATGGATCTTCACCATAAAACTCATCTTGTTCAACTATAATGTAGTCAATATTGAAACCTTTCATAGCACTTAGTATGTTTTTATAATTCATATTACCGTCACCAATTGCAGCAAACTGCGCAATCGTTGTCCAATGGTCTAACATTTTTACTTTCATATCTTTGATATGGACAATATCAATTTTATTTTGATAAGTTTCAATGAAATGAATAGGTGGTACACCGGCAAATTGCAGCCAATACAAATCAGGTTCAATAGTAAAGTTAGAACTCATCATGTTTTGGATGATAACTTGCATCGGTAGAAATTGATTTATTTTTGCAAACTCAAAGGCATGATGATGATACACTAATTTGATTCCATGTTCTTTAAGCAAGTTTGCATAGTGGTTTGCCTTAAATATAAATTTTTGATAATCATTTAAATTCTTGCGATCATAGCCTTCTGGCAAAGCACCTATACCTAAATACTTACATCCTAACATTTGATGATAAGCTACAATTTCATCAAATGAACTTTCGAGTTGATTAAAATCGACATGTGTTGCTACAACATCTAGTCCTAGTGCTTTTGTTATTCTGCTAAATATTTCCACTTTTTCTTTTGTAAATTTTCCAATCCCGGATAACTGTACATTTTTATATCCTATATCTTTTACTTTGGTTAATGTTTCTAAGATATCTTCTTCTGTTTTTAGATAATTTCTTAATGAATATAACTGTAATGCAATTTTCATTGTAGCCTCCTATTTTTGAAATTCTTTAGGATGAATCTTTTTGTATAAATCGATGTATTTTGTACGGTTTGTTTTAACTAAATGTGTTTCACAATATCGTTGTAGATTTCCATTCGCATGAAATGGTCCGCCTTCTTTTAAAACTGTCCAAAGCGGATCTACTTTGTCTTCTGATTTCATCATTTGCTCATCAACCCAATCAAATAATATGCTTTCGGCGATTCTCATAATTTCAGGATGTTTCTCAGCAATATTCGTTTGTTCATATGGATCATTTTTTAAATCAAACAACATATGTTTTGGAAAAAAATGGAATCCATCATGATATGTACGAACATAAAGGAAGTTTTGAAATCTAACAGAACGCTGCACAACATGAGACATTTGCGATATAATTAAATGTTCATGATGATTAGGTTTCCCTTCCATGATTGTTTTTGCATAACTCTTTCCATCCCAATATGGTGATTTATGTTTATATCCAATAAGTTCTGCTACAGTTGGTACTAAATCAAGATTATAATGGAACCCTGAAACTCTTGAACCAGACATACCTCCTGGCCACTTAATAATCATCGGAATATGACATGTCATTTGATCAGCAAGACCGTGTTCTGCATAAATACCCATTTCACCTAACGTTTCACCGTGATCAGATGAAATCATAATAACAGTATCTTCGTAAACGCCTTTTTCTTTAAGGATTTTTACGATTTCACCGACTGCATCATCCGCATATTTTATACCTAAATCATATCCTTCATAAAGTTTCTTTACATCTTCTAAACTATCAAGTCTTCCCATTTGTCTAGGGAATTTATCACGATTTTCATAATCTGAGTACATACCAATTTCTTGTGCGCAATGTGGACCTGCCATTTTATAATGTTTTTTAAACACTTCTTCATTTAACCACTCTGGTAGTTGTTCGTCTTCTATTTTACCTTCATAATCCATAGGCACTCTATAAGGTGTATGTGGATCCCAAAAATTAATGTGTAGATACCAATCATTGTCTTTTGCTTTTTCATCTAACCATTTTTTTGCAATGGGTAGGATGTCATGTGCTGACTCGTCACCAAATTTTCCAGTATCATGTATTTCATTAAACCCTGCATAAAAATACCACGCTGAATGCCTAGAAGCGAAGGGTGTTATTCCACAAGTGTAGTAACCATGCGTTCTTAACATCCCAAAAAGACTATCTCTCTCAAATCTGTGTTTAAAATCACGTTTAGGATCAATTTTTAATTGAGAAGCTGTATTTCCGTGATTTGTTACGCCTGTGTGTATACCAAATTGACCAGAAAAAAGTGCTGTACGTGATGGTAAACAAGGTGCATCAGATGTGTAATAGTTTTCAAAAACAATCCCCTCATTTGCGATTTGGTCAATATGTGGTGATGTGTTTTTTTGATATCCATAGCATCCCAAATGATCTGGTCTCATTGTATCGATGTCAATGTATATAATTCTCATTTTTCTCCCTCTTCCTTTATAATTTTTTAAATCCTAGTTTTTTTATAGCTTTTTGAATGAATTCACTTTGGGTTACTAAACTTAATATAGTTTGCTGTTCATAATTATCAAGCATTATAATTGTAGGTCCTTTATCAATACCTATATATGTGTTTGAATACCAAGGTTCTTCTTCAAAGTTAAAGGAATCATACAATCCATATTTACCCCACATATGAGGATCTTTTGCAAAGTGATTTAACGCATCCATTGAAATCTTTGGTGTAAACATAATAGATGACAATGATGCATATGGTGCAACAGTTCCATCAATTTTAGGACGATAGTCTATGTCGTAAAATCCCCAAGGTGGGCCACCAACAACCATATATCCTTTTTTAGAATGCATTGCTGTCAATCCCCAATATCCTTTTTTAAATGTTTCAAACTCATCATGATCTTTACACCATTTGTAGTTTGCTAAAGTCGCATCTATAGAGTTATTAAACCAATTAAAATTTTTAGGATCAACATATTTACTAAAGTCGATAAATGCATGAGAAAATTGATGTATAAATAATGCATTTGTATGACAATAAATATATGGCTTACCTTCATATGAGCCAATATTTCTCTGGAATCCAAAATATAACTTTCTTGCATCAACTTCGTCTGTTTTATCTTGTCCAGCATAAAGGAAATACATCATGAGTTGTTCTGCATAATGATTCCAACTTGCCTTGTTCCAACCATCAATAAATCTTTCTGAAGGTTCATGATAAGACATTCTAAATACTGGATAATCAGGATGAATCAACCATGCCCAATCTGCTTCTTCAAGCATCTTATCTGTAATTTTTTTAACTTCTCCTTTAAAAAACTCTGCTGCACTGATAGCTCCCATCAGCAAAATAGCTGTATCAATAGTCGAGTATTCAGATAAGCGCCCAGTAGCTTTTCCATAATTTTCAGCTGTTCTAATGTTTAAAAAATGTATGTAAAATCCGTTTTTCTTATCTACATTTTCATAAACATGCTTTAATGTTTGATATGTTCTAAGGTATCCTTCTTCAAATGTAATGTATCCTCTTTTTACACCAATAACATAACTACTTAAAGCAAATCCGACTGCTGCAATCGATGCCATATCATCTCTTCTAGTTGAATCTAGAATAAGACCATATCCTTTTGATGTTTCATCTTGATTTGCCTCATGCCAAAAAAAGTCAAAACACCCTTTTATTTCTTTTTCTATAAGTTCTTTAATATTCATTTTGCACTCGCTTTCGTCCATGTAATAGTTTTTTGTTGTTTGTGATTAAATACTATTTTATGCTCTTTTACGTTTATATCCTCATGGTTTTTGATTTGATAATCACCTTCAAATAAAACTTCATCGTGGTCTGAGTTCGGTTTAAACGATATAGTAATTTCATTTGAATTTAGATCGACATGTGTTACCTCACAAGTTGAATACTTGATCATAAAATCTTTAGTAACCTTCCAATCCATAGGTAAAATCAATCCTCTTCTCATGGGAATAGAGAACTCAAAACCATCAAACAAGATTTCTTGATCCACTACAATCTGACTCTGTTTATCAAATTCTTCAAAATTATGAATAAAAACAAATGATCCTAACATACCACTTCTAATATATACATTTAACCACTCAGGCGATGTTTCAATCTTTGATATATTCATATCTTTTAAAATTTCATAAGTGAATTGATCAATATAATCCCAATCGCTTTTAATTGCCATACCAAAAACATAAATCATACCTTTATGAAGTGCTTTTTTAAAACCTGTTATTTTTTGATGATCTAAATCCAATGACGCAAATCCTTCTTTAACATCGTAAACTTGTGCATAATGACAGTTTACAGAATCATGTCCATTTAAATTAACTCGTTTCCCATAAGTTTTATCTAAAATTTCAACGTTGATGAAATCCTTTAACACTGTGCACGGTTTATCGTTTAAATCTTTAGTTGGTATTTCTGGAAACAGAAATAATTTCCCACCATCTTCAACATATTTTTTCAAAGTTTTTTGAGCATCTTCTCTCATCCACTCTAATGAAAATGTAATCAAAGTAGGATGTTGCTTTGGATCTATATGATGACATCCAATCATGTCGATAGAATCAAAAGATATGTTGTTCATAACTAAGCTTTTGCCAATACCATTATATAAATAATTTTGTCTTGCGTTGGTTAAATGATTTGCGATATGGCGGTTATATTGATTTTGATATTCTGTCATATAATAATCAGCATCAAATGCTAATGTTGTATGTGTTTTTAATTTAGCTTTCAATAAAGCCTTCTCATATGATGAAACCACATCAACGATGTGTTTAATCACATGATAGTGTCTACGTAAACTACCATCATAACCGATTGCAGATTGCCAATCATGTCTTCTTGAAATAATACCTATTTCTTGATAGTTTTCTCCACCTACAAACATATAGTAATTAATTGCATTCATACCTGTTGCAATTGTTAATCTAGTTTTCAAATCATGAGTAGTTGGTTGTAATCTAGGAACACCATTTTGAAATCCACCTTGAAATTCAGCACTAAACAAAGGTTGATCTTTTGGTTGGATTGCTCTTGTAAATGCATTAGCAATAACCACATCAAAAAAGTTTTCAGAAACGATGTTTCCTACATAATAATCTCCAGCAATGACAACATCTTTGATTTTACTTGTTTCATATAGTTGGGATAGACCAACAGGATAGCGATTCCCTCGTTTTGAATAATCAATTTGAGAAAAACCATGTACATTCACAACCGGTAATGATTTAGCACCGTATGATTTTGCTATTTCGATAAGTTTTTCTAAATATGTTTTAATATATGTTCTAAAAAAAGTTTTATAAGCTTGATTGATTTCAATAGATGCTTGTTGCCCTGTTTCTTGCTTACAATATGCGCTCATGTAATGATCAAAATCTTTATACGTGTTTAATACATCAGTAAATATTTCTTTTCTATATGTTTCTACTATGTATGCTTTAAAGTAACTGAGTGTAACAGGACTATAATCACCTTGTCCAGTAACCCAATGAAACATACCAACTTCATTATCGTACTGAATCATGATGATTGGGCCACCTTGATTGTACTCATATTGACTAAGCAAACCAAAAACTGCTTTATACCAATAATCAACGTAGCGTAAATATGTTTTGTGCATGTAGCTCACTAATCCTGTAGATTGGTGATATGACCCATCTTCCTTTTGTGCTCTTATGTCTGGATGTTTTTCAATTAACCATTCTGGGATACCTGAGTTTACTGTTTCAGCCATAACATATGGACCTGGTCTAACCAACAACCACAACCCTATATCTTTAACTGCTTCTAAAAAAGCTTTTAAATCTCTTTCTGCACTGGTTTTTCCTTCAAGATCAATTTGGCCTTCTTCTTTTTCATGCCATATCCAAGGAATATATGTACTAACAAGATTAAAGCCCATATCTTTTATTTTTTGTAATCTATCCTTCCACTCACATTTTCTTACGCGAAAATAATGGAATTCTCCACCCCAAATAAATGTTTCTTTTTGATCGACAATAAAATTTTCATTATGATAGCTGAGCATCATGATCGCCTACCTTATTTTGATAATAAACTCTAACTTCGTATGGTTTATACAGTTTTTCATTTTCAGCATAATTAGACAAAATCATACGCCCTTCTACTTCATCATTACTTGATAAATACTGATCAGTGAAATTGGCGATGACATGAATAAGTTCATCTTCTGTGCTTCTAGTGTAATGAAAGAACTGATGATCTGTTGGATTAATCAGTTCATACTTACCTTCATAAATACACTTAATCTCTTTTCTTAATCTAATAAGCTTTTGATAAAAGTGCAAGATTGAATCTTTATCCATCAGATCGTTTTCAACGTTAATTGTATGATAATTCTGATTCACATCAATCCATGGTTTTACATCACTAAAGCCTGCATAAGCTTGCTCGTTCCATTGCATCGGTGTTCTAGAATTATCTCTTCCTTTTTTATCAATCGCTTCCCATATTCTAGATTGATCCCATACAAGTTCTTTTTCTTTAATCATATTTAACGTTTCTATATCTCTAAGTTGTTCTATGCGATTGAAATATGCATTGGTCATACCAATTTCTTCACCCTGATATATATACGGTGTTCCTTGCATAAAGTGAAGGATTGCCCCAAGCATTTTTGCACTTTCAACACGATATTCTTTATCATTGCCCCATCTTGATACAATTCTCGTTTGATCATGATTATTCCAATATAAACTATTCCAACCTTGATGATACAACTTGACTTGCCAATTGGATAATACAGCTTTTAATTCTACCAAATCTAAAGGTTTTAAATGCCATTTATCTTTCCCTTTGATTTGATCTAATCCAATATGTTGAAACTGAAAAACCATATCCAACTCATATGAGTCAATGGATGTATATAATATCGCAATCTCAGGAGTTGCCCCACCAGTTTCACCAACTGTTAACACTTTTCTTCCTTTAAAACATTGTTGATACATTTCTTTTAGATACTGATGCAGATAAGGGCCATTACCAATGATTTGTTGGTCAATATCCTTACCAATAAGATCGATAACATCCATTCTAAATCCATCGACACCCATATCTAACCAAGTATTCATCATTTTATAAATTTCTTGTCTTAATTTGGGATTTTTCCAGTTTAAATCAGGTTGTTTTTTTGAAAACATGTGCAAATAATATGTATCACTGTTTTTGACTTGTTCCCAAGCACTACCACCAAAAAAACTATGTAATGGTTTTTTTATGTTGCGTTCTTTTCTAAAAACGTAGTAATCTCTATATGGACTATCCTCATGTTCTAATGCATTTTTAAACCATTCATGTTCATCAGATGTATGATTAACTACCAAATCCATAATTAAATACATATCTCTTTGATGAATTTTTTCTAGTAGCTCTTTAAAATCATCCATAACTCCAAACATTGGATTAATCTCATGATAATTTGATATATCATATCCATTATCATCCATAGGTGATTGATAAATAGGACTTAACCAAATAATATCAACACCTAAGTTTTTTAAATAATCAAGTTTGCTAATGATACCCTGAATATCCCCAATCCCATCGTGATTACTATCACAAAAACTCATAGGGTATATCTGATATACAACCGACTGTTTGTACCATCTATCCATTTATTTATCCTCTATATAATTCATAATATCCTGCATTATTTCTTCTTTTTTCTGACTCATAGTCATCACATGTTCTACATTTTCATAAGTTTTTATCTTTTTATGAATGCTACTAACGCGATCGTGGATGATTGTAGAACTATTAATGAATCGCTCATGATCGCTAAGACCCTGACAGATAAAAATAGATGAATTAATTTTGTCAAGATTTTCTCTTATTGATCGATAAAAATTATTGATATCTAACTTCATCTTTAATAACTGTTGATATCCCTCTTCATATGATATTTCTGGATGATTTTTAATCTCTATACTTGTATGTTTATATAATTGCTCCTCATTAAATTCTAAAACTGGAGCTGCAATCGTAATCATTTTATATGGATTCATGTCTATGCCTATTTTGAGTGTTAATGCTCCACCTAATGATAAACCAGCTACAATAACTTGATTGTATTGAGTACGCAACTCATTATAAAACGATAAGACATGTGCATACCATTCCTGAATACCTGTACTTAAAAATGTTTCAAAAGATACTTTTCCATGCCCAGGATATAAAGGTACAAAAACTGTATAGTTTTTATCATGTAGCTTATGTGCAAGTTCTTTCATTTCTACGACATTACCGTGAAAACCGTGTAACAATAAAATACCTGGTTTGGTTTGATCTCCGTATAATCTTATTGGTCCCATGCTTTAATCCTCTTTCCAGTAATCTCTATCAATTGATACAGCTTCATTCGATTTAGCAGCATATATTTTTTCTATAATTTCCAAATTGACAATTGTATCAATAGCTTCGACATATGTGTCCATCTTAAATAATAAATAATCATATAAATCATGGATTAGTTTTTCGTGTCCCGCACCAAAGTAAAACTTATTACCAGTTATACTTTGATCCTCTTCAATCAGATTTAGAAAACCTTCGGTAATATCATAAAGTTGATGTCCGATTAACTTAACTCTACCTTTTGCATATAGTACATCAAGTTCAACTGGCATATCTTTTGGATAAGCATTTGTCGCATCTAAAAATCCTATAGTGCCGCTCTTATAATTGATATGAAGATGTGCTGTATCTTCTACTTCGATATCTTTGAGTTTAACTTGATCTATAGACCCAGAAACGTGAGATACTTCACCACCTAAGATATTCATGATATCAAGTGTATGAATAGCTTGGTTGATGAGTACACCTCCGCCTTCTTGCTTGATTGTACCTCTCCATGAATCATTTAGGTAATAGTTCATATCTCTATGCCAATGAACTTTCCCTGTCACAGCAAGCACTTTCCCATATGCATTCGGATTGCTTAAAGCTATCATTTTTTTAGTTGTTTTATTTGTTCTATGTTGCATACATACACTTAAAGTAACTTGATGTTCGTGTGCTAGATGCACAAGATCAATTGCGTCTTGGTACTTAATCGTTAATGGTTTTTCAACAAGCACATGTATATGATTTAAAATAAGTGTCTTAGCAATTTTATAATGTGAATCGTGCGGAGTAAGCACATGAACCACATCTAAATTCATTTGAAGTAACTCATCTAAAGTTTCAACATATGGAATATTGTAGAGTTCAGATTTATTTACTGATCTTTCTATATTTGTGTCATACAATACGACTAAATCCGCATGTTTATAGGTCAAAATATGTTTTATATGTGTATCTGAAATGGCACCACATCCGATGATACCAACCTTAAGCTTACGCATGTTTTTTTTCCTCATTGATTCGTTTTTCAAGTTCTCTTAAAAACTGGTCATGATTAAAATCTTTTAATTGAATAGTTTTATCAGTAAATGCTGATAAATGCATTGCATTAGAAATTGTCAAACCAAAAACACCTTCAACACCCGGAGCGATTAAAGGTTTAATTTCTATGATATGATTTACAAAATTATTTAAAACGATTTGATGTTGAACCCCCCATGCATTTTCTTTAAACTCATCAAACTCAATCATTTCATATGGTGGTTGAGCAAAAAGATTTGAATGCTTTATTTTATCAAACTCAGTTTCTTCTATTTTTAATCTATAAAAAGTCATTTTTCCTTTTTCTATAATAACTTTCCCTTTTGATCCCACAACTTCTAAACGGTTTGTCCCGGGTGCATCTATAGTGCTTGTTATAAAAACCCCAGAACATCCAGAATCATATTCCAAATAAGATGTGACATCATTTTCTACACTAATATTTCTATAAGCACCGAATTTCATGTATGCACGAATCTTATTAGGCATACCGAACATCCACTGCAATAAGTCAAGTTGATGTGGTGCCTGATTTAATAGTACACCTCCACCTTCTTTTTCCCAAGTCGCTCTCCAAGGACTACTTTGATAATAAGCAGTTGATCTATACCAATCAGTCACTATCCAAATGATTCTTTTTATTTGTCCAATTTCATGATTGTCAATCATGGATTTCAATTTTATGTAAAGAGGATTTGTTCGTTGATTATACATGATTGAAAAAGAAAGATTAAATTGTTTCGCAACCTCATTAAGTTCAACTACATTTTTTGTGTACACACCTACAGGTTTTTCAATAAGCAAATGTTTATGATGCAGTAAAACTTCTTTTCCTAAAGTAGGATGATCATAATGAGGTGTCGCAATAATCACCGCATCTATATTTTTATCTTCAATAAATTCTTGAAATGTCTGATAACACTTAACCTCATCAATAGCTTGATATGGCTCGAGTTTTGAAGGATCTATATCCATGACTGCAACCAGTTCGGCTTGCTCAATCTTGTTTTCTAATAAAGATGTTGCATGAAAAGATCCCATATGGCCAACACCAACAATACCTATTTTAATCATAATGAACCTCTTTAAGTGAAACGTTTCATCTTCGTCTGAAAAAAATATAAAACGCTTACAAAATTTATAAGTTCATTATACTTCAAGTGAAGTATTATTTCAACCTATTTATCTAAGTTCAGCATTTTATATAGTGCATCTAATGTTTTAAGAAAGGCCTGATAAGGACTTAAAGTAGATTTGTTTCCCTTATGCTTTTTTTCTAATGCCTTAAGTGAATCAAAATCAACTAAGTGAGGTTCCAAAGTAACATACCCTTTAAATCTATGAAAATCTATTTGAGAAAGTATATCAGAAAGATAGCCTTCTCCTTCTCCAATTAAAACGTTTCTTCCTGTTTCGTCAGCATCTTTAATATGAAATCCATGAATATAGGGCTGTAGTAAACTATATGCTTGTTTGGTATCATCATAAACTTGTACAAAATTTGCAAAATCAAAAATCGCTTTAAACTGTTTATGTTTTATATGTTCATGAATTTGTTTGCAAAAGACAGCTTGATCACCATAAATGTCTTTTTCATTTTCATGAAGTACAATCAAATCATGTCCTTCAACCTTTGCAATCACTTCATTTAAAAAAGTTATGACTTTATGGAAAGTTTGATCATTGTGTTCTTTTACATAAAGACTAAATACTCTTAGGTATTTTGTATCTAAGAGTTTCATAATTTTAATGAGATTATCGATTTTATCGATTTGTTTCTTTTTTGAGATTTCATCGTCAACATGCACTTTACCTATCGGTGATCCAATCTCAGAAACTGAAATATTATATGACTTTAATAATGGATATATTTCTTCTTTAAATTGATCATATGCGTAATCAAAGACACTTACTCCATTGATAGTTCTTAATGCTATATGATTCATATTTATTTTTTTTAGTGCTTTGAGTTGTGTTTCAAAATCACTTGATATTTCATCAGCATAACCAGATATTTTAATATTTGTCATAATTTGACCTCGATTGGATAATGGTCAGATAACATAGACTCCTTATCATAGCGAATGATATGAGAAGATTTTTGTGGTAATGTTTTATCTAGAAAGATATAATCTATCGGTTCTCCTATTTTGTTAACTCTATAATTGTGAAAAGTTAATTGTTCATTTGAAGGTTCACGATAGCTTTGAAAGTAATACTTTTTCATATATTCTATCGTGTTTGATGATGGTGTAGCATTAAAATCCCCTAATATAACAGATTTAAAACCTATTTTTTTCTGAAGTTTATTGATATATGTGTGAAGTTTCTTAACTTGAACATGTGTAGTTAAATCACCAGAGTTATCTAAATGTATGTTAAACACACCCAACTTTCCTTGTGTGTTCGTCTCTATAATTGCATACGTTGCTATTCTTGGATAATAACTCCCATCTACCTTTGATTTTTGATGAGGGGTATCAGTTAACCATACTGTTTTGGTTTCAATAAGTTTTCCAAACCCTTTTTTGATTAGCAAAGGTATAGATTCTCCACCTTCATCTCTAGGTTTTACAAAGAAATCATATGTATGTAGATTCATTTTTAAATATTCAAGCATATTTGGATTGGCTTCTTGAAGTGCTAAAATATCTGGTGATTGTTCATTAATAAAACATATCACCTTATCTCTTCTGTTAGACCACTGATAAATACCATCACCTTTGACATCTACGCGTATATTAAAACTCATTATATGGATCAAGTAATCACTCCTCATATAATATGTAGTGTAGATTTAGGTTGATGCCTTACTACATATCATTATTTATAAGTTTGAAGTCCTAGTGTTATAATTAAATCAAGATGTAACCAGAAGAATCTGCTTCCACTCCTTGCACATCATGGTGCTATTTAAGCGTGCAAACCTGCTTGATTGGCTTATCTGCTAACCGGTTGTTGTTACCCGTTAGATTTCACTCAACTTCTATGTCTAACGGTGGTTTCTTATTGGCGAGGCTGCAGTTGTCTTTCAAGGCTAGGACTTCTCTTATATCTATTTTCCCTTGAAAGAAGGTGTTCTTTTGAATCATACTTTATGTGTTGGTATTGACGTTGCTAAACTGTCCAATCACGTTTATGCACTTAACTTTAATCGTGATAAACTTTTATCTGTCAATATTCCTAATACCCAAGATGGTGCGAACTTAATTGAAACGCATATTTTAAAACTTCTTGATAAACATCATCTCTCTAAAGTCATTGTCATCTTAGAGTCAACTGGTGTTTACTCCGGTCATCTTGCGACCTACTTATCAGCTTCTAAGTTTTTGAGTGTTTTCGATATCAAAGTTTATCTCATCAATCCTAAAATTTCTAAAAATTATAGAAAAAGTTTTGCTGATATGGATAAAACTGATCCTAAAGATGCTTACATCTTAGCTGATATTGCTAGAGTTGGAAGAACCGATGAGTTAACTCCCTTTAAAGGTGGTCAAAGACTTGCTTTAGAAAGACTCACAAGGCATAGACTTCATATTGCTGAAAAACTATCCAATGAGAAGGTTTATGCCCTTAATAACGTGTTTATAAAGTTTTCTAACTTTGAAACTATATTTTCTAATAACTTTGGATCAACTGCTGTTGATCTCTTATTAGATTATAAAACCATTGATGATATTATCGATTCATCTTTAGAAGATTTATCTGACTTTGTTGCTAAATCAAGTAAAAATCGCTTTGATAATTCACTTGATATCGCTGCTAAGATCCAAAAAGCTGCTAGAGATTCTTATCGTCTTGATAAAGTTTCTTATGATCCTATTAATACAGCTCTCGCCTCATCCATAAATGTCATTAAATGTTATGAACATGAAATGAAAGATATTGATAAAGCCATTTTGCGACAAGTCGCTGGGTTTAATCATGATCACTATCAAATCTTAACGTCTATACCTGGTATTGGTAAAGTTTATGCAGCCGGTATCTTAGCTGAGATTGTTGATATTAGTCAGTTTGAATCCAATGATGCACTTGCTAAATATGCAGGTATTACCTGGCGTAAAAATCAATCCGGGAAATTCACCGCTGATGAGACTTACATGACTAAAACTGGAAATAAATATTTGCGCTACTTTTTAATCCAAGCAGCCAACATGGCTAGAATTCATATACCTGAGTATCGTGATTTTTATCATAAGAAATATGATGAAGTCACGACTCATCAACACAAACGTGCACTCGCCTTAACTGCTAGAAAACTTATTCGTCTTATCTATGGTTTGTTGAGTACCAATAGACTTTATAAGTAAAACTTAATTAGATTAATTCTTATAACTTTTACTTTTTTAAGCATGTCTTTAAATGATGCTTTTTATTAAATTTTACTCGCTTTTTTAATTTTTAGTGCTTGACATCTTTACCGGTTGCTTATATTTTATTCTTAATAAAAAATCTTTGTGCCAAATTAAATACATTTTCATAATTTCTATCAAAAAAGTAAGTATAGGCATCACAAAATTGATCCATCCCAATTGGTGTATGGATATCTTTTTGTCTATGTCTCTTACACCCACCTAAACAAAGCGGATAATATTTACAAGAAAGACATTGGTCGGTTTTTTTCATAGATGACTCAATAAATAACTGTGTCTTCTTGTGGTTTATAATGTCTTTGAAACTATGTTCGTTTATGTTGCCGATCAACCATTGATCGAGGACATAATAATCACATGGATACACATTACCATTGCTTTCAATCACTAAATTTAATGTGCATTTTCCTTGTTGTTCACAAGCTTGTGCTTTAAAACCCATTGCCATCATAACAAGATTATCAAAAAAACGAATACTTATTTTTTTACCATGTAAAACATCATCTTGCCATTTCTTATAAACTTCATCTAAAAAAACACCATAAGTTTTAGAGTCAACAGCTAAGAAATGATTGTTTTGATCTTCTCCAAATGGTGCTATCGCTGGTATAAATTGAATATATTTGAAATCACATTTTTTATAATGTTCATATATTTCAGTTCCATAATTCACAGTTTCTTTGTTAACTACTGTCAAAACATTAAACTCAACATCATACTTCTTCAACAATTGAACACCTTTTATAACTTTTTGATATGTACCTTTATGTTGATGATCAAATCTATGTATATCATGTACAGTTTCATACCCGTCAATTGATATACCTACAAGAAAATTGTGTTTTTTAAAAAACATAACGAACTCATCATCCAATAAAGTTCCATTTGTTTGTATTGCATAATTCACTTGTGTATGATGTTGATTAAAAGTAGAAACTAATTCTACAAATTTTTCAAAATAAGCAAGCCCAGCGAGTGTTGGTTCGCCACCTTGAAAAGCGAATATCACTGCCTTTTTAGCTTCAAGAAATGCTTTTTCAATCAAATGCATCATTGTTTCTTCATTCATAATACCAAAAGATTTTGATAATCTGTGATTTGATACATCATGATAAAAACAGTATGTACATCTAAGATTACAAAGGCTAGATGCTGGTTTTATTAACAAACTTATTACGTCCATTTTTCTTTTGAATACCATATTTTATATGCATAAAAATAGTGTCCATACTCCTTTCTTTAGTTTCTCATTGATGCATATGCATACTTATATTAAACCATATTTTTTTAATGTCAACTAAAAATCTTTGTTTTAAATCATAAAATAAAAAAGCTCACCCAAATGGATGAACTATAATTTATTAAAGATATGTTTTACTATTGCTTTAGTGAAACCATCATGTTCATATGTATCAGTCACATCATCAGCAACTTTTTTTAATTCAATATGCCCGTTGCCCATTGCGATACCCATTCCAGCAGTTTGAATCATTTGGATATCATTTTCTTGATCACCAATCGCAAGTACATCTTCTATGTTTACATCAAGTAGTTTTACTAAGTGTTTTATCGTATTTCCTTTGTTCGTGTCCTTATGTCCAATATCCAAGAAGATTGGTCTACTTTGTACTATTGAGATATCTTCTTGATGCTTTAATTCTTTTTTGATTTGCATCAGTTTTTCATGTTTATCGTCGATTGCTAGTATTTTAAAAACACCAATATCAATATAGTCTTTTAACTGTTCTTGATTGACAACATGTGTATCAAAATATCCGATTTGAGCATGAATCTTTTCTTTAGCTTCTAAAGTGGATACAACATACTTTGTTGTATACATCAAAAATGAGACTTGATGAAAAAAACATAAATCCATAATCTGTTCAACAGTCCTTGGATCAAGTACTTCTTTACGAATAATCTCATCTTTCTTGTAATCATAGATAATCGCACCATTTCCACAAATCACAGGCAAATCAACTTCTAGAGTTTCTGCCAATGCTTTGGTTGCTACCATATGTCTACCAGTAGCTATCGTAAACAAATATCCTTGTTCTTTTAGTTTTTTAATTGTATTTAATGTCGCTTTAGATACCTGTTTTTTTTCTACAAGTGTTCCATCCAAATCAGCTATAATTAATCTCATATTATTCTCCTAAAATTCCTATTGATTAAGTCAGTAAAAATAGTGTAATGATATATTGGATTGCCCCAATCATTGCACCTAAAAATAGTCCTACAACTTCTACAAATCGTAATTCTTTATTCATCAATCCAAAAATAATTTTTTCAAATTCTACAAAATCTAACTCATCAATTCTATTTTTAACAATACTATAAATATCTAAATTCTCTAAACTTGTGTCTTTAAACTCATTAAGCATTTGTTCAAAAATAACATCTCCATGCTTATCCAAATATTTACCAACCAAACCTTTTACATCTCCACCCATAAACATAGAGATTGCTGGTGGAATAGCTTTAGCAAGTTGCTCTATAATCACTTGTTTTAGTTTTTCTTTAATCGCTTCTTTTTTCTCATCACCTAATAACTGATCCATCATCACTTCTTTTGAAAGTAATTCTTGTTCAATGATATCAGCTAGAGATTTTGCAATTTGGTCTTTCCTTCTTGGAAACACACCTTGAAATCTTATGCCTAAAATCTTATGAGGATTAATCGGTCTAAAAAGCATTTTAATCGCAATCTTGTTTGTTAACCATCCAATCAAACCACCAATTAAGATAAATAATATTAGTTTTTCTATTTCCATCATACACCTCTTCATTATCATTAATTTTATAGTATGTTTCTCACATATTATAGCATATAATATGGTTTTATTTGATACATGATCAACAAAAAAAAGGTATAGATTTCATATCCATACCTTTTTGAATGCATCTTACATTTATCTTCTACTCATCAATCTTTCTGCAATTTCAACAAGTTCTACAAATTCATCTCTATATCCATACTCATCATCTCCGAGATTTGCGTTTGCTCTTGAAATGATTTGATCAAAATTAGCTTCATATTTATAAGCAGAATCTCTAAGTAATAATCCAAATTCAACAACAGCGCTTGCAAAATTAAATGTTTCACTTGTTTCTAATGAATAATCGCTTTCATATGTTTGATATTCGATTAATTCTGAAATATCACTATTTGGATCTTTGTATCTAATTGCTAAATACATAAGTTCATCTTGATAATTTTCACCTGTATATCTTAACTCTGAGATTTCATCAAATGTTTGCTCATCAATTGTTTCTTCTGAATCAGCTGGTATGATCTCATAAAAAGCAATAACTACATGTCCAGCTCCCATATCTCCAGCATCCTTTTGGTCATCATCAAAGTCCTCATAATTTAAAACCCTATTTTCATAACCAATGAGTCTATAGCCTTTAACATGCACTGGATTAAACTCTATTTGAAGTTTAACATCTTTAGCAACGGTTACCATAGATGCGCCTAATTCATTTAAAAATACTTTTTCTGCTTCTTTATAACTATCAATATAAAAGTACACACCATTTCCGTGATCTGCAAGAGACTCTAAAACATCATCTCTTAAATTACCTGTCCCAAATCCTAAAACACTTAGGAATACACCTGTATCTCTTTTTTCAGATATCAAATCTTCTAATTGATCTACATCAGATATACCTACATTAAAATCACCATCAGTAGCTATTATGATTCTATTATTACCACCTTCAATGAAATTTCTTTCCGCAACCTTATATGCAAGTTCAATACCTTCTCCACCTGCAGTTGATCCACCAGCTTGTAGATCATCAAGTGCATCATAGATTTCTCTTTTATTAGAACTATCCCCACCTTCTAAAACAACACCTGCAGCTCCTGCATAAACAACAATAGAGATTCTGTCTTTAGGTCTAAGGTTATCCACAAGTAATCCAAAAGCTCTTTTTAATAATGGTAGTTTATCATTTGATCCCATCGATCCTGAAACATCAATTAAGAATACTAAATTCATACCATCAGTATCTTCAAACACAACTTCTTCGGCTTTTAATCCAACCATAAGCAGATGATGATCATGATTCCATGGTGCTTGACTATACTCAGTAAAAATATTAATAACTTCATCATTTGATGCTTCTAAATCATAATCGAAATAGTTGATCATCTCTTCAATACGAACTGCATTAGGATCTGGTAGATACCCATCTTCGATCATACGTCTCACATTTGCATAAGATGCAGTATCTACATCTGTTGAAAATGTAGAAACAGGCATATCTTCTGTTCTTATAAATTCATTCTCAACAATCTCAGCATATGTTTCACCCTCTTGATAATACTCAGTTGCGTATGGTTCAGACTCAACATTCATATCATACATACTAGAACAATGCTTTTATGTCAATAAAGTGGACACGATAAGTGAGAATTTCTTACTTTGAGTAATACACTTGATAAGGTGTTCGATAATCAATGGAACTATGGATTCTTTTACGATTATAAAACCCTTCAATATATTCAAAGATGACCATTTTGGCTTCTTCGAATGTTTTTAAAACCATACGACTTAAACGTTCTCTCTTGATGATAGAATGAAATGTTTCGATCGGTGCGTTATCATAAGGCGTACCTTTTCTCGAATATGAGTGAATCATTTCATAATTATCGATGAACTGTTCGACATCATAACTTAAATACTGACTACCTAAATCCGATTGAACAATAATCCCTTTTGTTTGTTTTGTCTTATAAACAGCCTGGCGTAAAGACTCAAGGACGATTTCCTGTTTCATGTGACGTTGATAACTATAGCCAATGATCATCTTTGAATGAAGATCCATGACGGATGCTAGATATGTCCAACCATCATAGACGGTCCAGATATAGGTGATATCCATCACCCATTTCTGATTCGGATAAAGGGTTTTAAAGTCTTGATTCATGATATTTTCTTTATCATCAGGCGCTTTAGAAGTTGACCCAGGTTTATATTTTTTAGTAATGATAGATCTAAGCTCTAATCGCCTCATATAGACGCTGACGCGCTTAAGTGAAGCGTAGTAGCCCTGTTTTATTAGCTCCCTACGAATCTTTGGTGCACCGTAGATGCTATCAAACTCATTATAGATTTCAATAATCTTGGATTCGAGTTCTAATCGTCTGATTTCTCTATCAGACATCTTGTGTTTGAATATCTTATAGACTGTGCTGCGGTTTAGATGAAGCACTTTACACATTATCTTAATTGGATAGATATGCTTGAATAATTTGATAAAGTCGACTTTTTCTTTTAGGGTTTTCGTGCGAATATGGCGGTCGCTTTTTTTAGGATTTCATTTTCCATTTCAAGTTCCCTAATTCTCTTTTCTAATGCTTTTACTTCTTTAGGTGTAACAGTCTTACCATCCTCAGTGATCACAGGTGTAAGTTCTTTTGTCCATTTATAGATTGTCCCGGTGGGTATGCCATACTCACGGGACAACTTAGATACTGATTGCCCGCTTTGAAATAATTCGACGATTTGTTGTTTAAATTCGTTTGAATAACGATTGCCTGTTGAAGACATGAGATCAACTCCTTCCTTATATTCTATCATAAGAAGGATTCTTACTCTTTGTGTCTACTGTTCTATATTAACAGCACAAGCACTTAAAGTAAACAATCCTACAACCATCCATAACACTAACATTTTTCTCATACATTTTCCCTCACTATAGATAACAATGCAATCAGTAATGTTATGATAATAATACTTTTTTTTATTTCCATTTAAGAACCCTCTCCTTCTACTACTTGTTGATTAATAGTGATACTTCCAGATGTATAGTCTCCAACCATTTTTATTCGATATTCACCTATGATTGTGGAGATCTTATTGATACCATTTGTTAAATCGATAATTTGATTATTTGGATCAATTAATACGACTTTAAAACGACCTTGTTTGATTTGAATACTCAAATCTATCTCAATCCGGATCCATCAGCAAATGAATCTAATAAGTACGTCCCACTAAATTTTTCAAACTGTAATTGATCATCACTTCCTGTTTTACTAAAGAAACTAAATGAAGTCCCTTCTGCGATGATATACTGATCATCATCAAATAACTTACCTTTATCATCAATTTTTAAACTAAGTCTTATGACTGCAGATATTGCTAAGATGAAAATAATGGCAACACCCATGATAATTATTACTTTATTTCTCATACTTGTTCCTTTTGTTTTACTTAATTAGTATTTAATTCAGTTTCAATACATTATCTACAATTTGCTTAATAATATCTGCTCTTTTTTCTTTATCAAACAAGTCAGTAAATAAAAACTCATTGTATGTATCACTATTAAGAAAAATCACCTGTAATGGAGTAATTATTTGCAAAGCATATAGTTTTAACTCCGTATCGCTTTTTTTACCTTTAAAAAACTCGTTTAACACTGGTAAAATTAATGAAATTGTATCTGTGCTACCACGTTTCATCTCATTTGATACGCCTATTACAGATAGATGATAAGTACCAAAAACAAAATCTCCAATATCAGTCATGGTCTTTAGTAAACGGTCATAAGCTGACATTCCTGTCAAATCATCTGATGTCATATGTAATTGATTTGTAATATGATCTAAAATATTTCCTGTGGCAATGTAAATTAGGTTTTCTTTTGAACCAAAATGATAGTTAATCAGTGCAAGATTCACTTTTGCTTTTTCTGCAATATCTCTTACTGTAATTTGTTCGGGATCCATATGATTGTTTAACATCTTCATAGTTACTTCTAAAATTTTATCTTTTGCCTTCATAATATCCTCCATTTTTTAAACGTGTTTAACCTTTAAACTTATTATATCATAGTAAACTTATATATGTCAATATTTTTTTAAACGTGTTTAATTATTATTGGACATATACATATCATATGTCTTATTAAATTAAAGATTCTAAAATAAGTACCCTATCAGTAATGGTGCAAAAGTTAACATCAAGTTCGATATATTATGAATGAGTATTGGTATAATTATATTTCTAGATTTGTAAAAAGCGTAGCCCTCAATCATGCCCAATATCAAAGCTGTAAACAACTGATAAGAATCATAAGTCATCGAAAATGGATGAAATCTATAACTGACATGTGCTGCTGAAAAAATCAAAGAAATCAGAATCAATGATCCAAAAACTTTTCTTTTTGAAACCTTTTTACCATATATAAAATAACCATTTAAAAGAAGGGTAAGTCCAAAACCTCTAAATAAAACTTCTTCACCAAGCCCTGGAAAAACACTTTGGAAGATAACAGTATCTCTTAATCGACTCATATCACTGATCTGATAGTTCGTGAGTGTTAACCAAGTTTGAGTATCAAAAAGATAAACTAAAAGATATACAACTGATAACCCAATAGGAAAAAGTAGAACAAAATAAAATACATATTTCAAGTTATCTTTAAGTCCCTTGAATACTTGATAAGGTACGCTTTTAAAACAAACTAACGTCAATATCACACCTGTTACAAACATAATAAGCTGTTGATAAATGCCTGTAAGTAAATATGAATCAAGAACAATCATATCTCTTGTAAAGATCAAGAACAATTCAAACAAAAAATCAAATACAGCAAGTATGAGTATACCAATAATTACAGTTTTTGTTTGAAATTCTTTTTTCAATTCTTTCATTTATAGATTTCCTCGTTTTTTTTATTCTGATTATTTAAACATGTTTAATATATCATAATCAAATGATATCTGTCAATGATATCTGTTTTTTTTACTGTTTTTACAATAAAAATTGTATAAACGTATTCTTCTATGTCTTTAAACTGTTAAAAAAGTCACCTCTACTTCTACTTATAATCTATTGACAAAAACAAAACCTTAACATAAAATACTAGATAAACAAAAAACGCGACATAACGAAAGGACATATTATGCTATATAATCGAAAAGACCTGGTTAAACTTATAAGACCGTGGGTTGAACATCAATCTAAAATCATCGCAGCATGGGAAGGGGGATCAGCAGCAACTAATCGTATGGACGAGTACTCAGATTTAGACTTATCGCTTGTTGTATCTGATGATCAAGTTGAGCATACATTTGATCTTTTTGAAGCATTTTTAAAAGATCACTTTACCATCATTCGCAAATATCGTGTACCAGAACCGACATGGCACGGATTATCACAGTGTTTCTTTCAAATTAGTGATGTTACAGATCATCTATACTTAGATATCGCTGTGATCAAGGAAAGCTTACCAGATAAACTTATGGAAAAAGACCGTCATGGCATCGCAAATGTATGGTTTGATCGAAAGCACATCTATGATGGTTCACCATCAAGCGAAAAAGATATGCGTATTAGAGGAAAAAAACTGTATGAAAGTGTCACTCAAAGTGATTTTTTAATGATTTTAGAGATCAACAAAGGTATTGCAAGGAAACAATTTATAGATGTTTTTCCAACATACTTTACTTTCATATCAAGACATTTAGGTATCATGCTTAATTTAAAGCATCGTCCAGAAAGAGCTGATTTCAATTTAAGATACGGACGTCTAGACTATTCTAAGGAAGATGTCAAACTCATTGAAGATAGTTTTAAAGTATCTGATATAGAATCATTATCAATCCAGTTCTCAAAAATCCAAGCACGTTATCAAGAGCTAAAAACTGAGCTATTTGATCTATGGTCTAAGTAATATTAAATAACAATATATAATAGTATCGATTCCTGCTATCGATACTTTTTTTAATGAAAACGTCTTCATCATATTGTACATTTAAAAGAAAGGTGTATAATATAAGTAGAACGACAGTTTACTTTTATAAGGAGAGTTTATGAAACGAGAAGAAAAAAAACAAAGATTATACCAACATATACTAGATCAAACGCTTAAATTATTAGAGCATAAATCTTGGTCAGCAATTACCGCAGAAGATATTGTTAAACAAGCTGAAGTAAGTAAAAGAACGCTATATGCTTATTTTCCTAGTATACATCTCATTTATTTAGCTCTTATCAAAAAGTCATTCGAACAGAGAAATGCATATTTAGATGCTCACATGGATTTAGATCAAGAGATTAAAACCTTATTATATAATCTTGCAAAGCATATTATGACTTTTTCTTTGAGTTCAAGTATTGAAGCAAACCTCATCAATCAATACGATGAAAATCTTTATATTGAACAATATCCAGTTCATGTAAAAGAAATCAGTGATATTGCTAATAAATATGAGTTAAGCCAATTATTCATCAATAAGGAACTAGACACAAATATATACAACAAATATCTAGCTATTTTTTTGTGGAGTTCGATTACAGGATGGATAGATATTATCAAAAGCAAAAAAAACTGGCTAACAACTTACTTTCAAAGTGACATAGATAAACTCTATGAAGAACACTTAAACATATTAAATAAATTTTTGGAGACATTATGAAAAAAAGAACGATTAAAAGCATTGTAATGGTAGTGCTCATTGCAATGATAACAACATTAGCACTTATTCCAGTTATCAATGGTGCACTTGAACCAGTCAAATATGACCTATCAAAAGATATCTATGATGACGAAAGCGCATATATGACTGAAGACCAATTCCATTTGATAAAAGCAGGTATGTCATCTGCTAGTAGTCATAACATGCAGCCATGGTTAGTTAAGATTGTAGATGAAAGCACGTTTGAGGTATATATCGATCAAAGTAAATTGTTACCCGTTGTTGATCCAAACAATTATCAAACATTGATGAGTATCGGCGGATTTCTCGCAAACATAGATGATGAGGCTTCATCAAGAGGTATGATGATTGAAATATCATATGCTGAGAATATTGACTTCGAACTTGAAAGTCCAAAGGTTGCTACCATTTCAATCATCCAAGGTACTACAATGAACCCAACAGACATAAGATCAGGTTCAACATATCAAAATGATGGTGATAGTTTAAATCAACAGACTTCATTTAACCCTCAACAAGAAATGGATAGATTTTTTGAACAAGGATATACCATTGATCTTATCAAAGATGAACAATTAGAAACATTCAAAGCATTTTTATTAGAAGGAACCACAATTGAATCTACGGATCAAGCTGCAATGGATGAACTCTTATCGATTTTTAGATTTTCTCGACATTCAAAAAATGTGTTTAGATATGGTCTATCACTTAACACAATCTCAAGACCAATGCAATTCTACATTGAATCATTAGTTGGCATGACATCAAACTGGGAGTCTTTTGGAAAATCTTCAATAACAACATTTGAAAAAAGATTAGCTTCTGAGTTTTCGTACTTCGTTATTTCGAAAGAGCAACCATCTCAACTTGATTACCTTCATGTTGGCTACTTATCACAATGGTTATCATTAGAACTCTCATATGTAAATCTAAGACCTGCAGTACAACTGATAGAACCATTACATGGCATGAATCAAGTCTTAACAGACGCAAAAGAACAATTAAACATAACAAATGAAGTTATGCTGATTATTGGTGTCAAATGGTCAGAACCATCAAAAGCATATGAATCCATTCGCCATCAAGTCATGGACATAATCTTGTAGTGTAGAATCTATATTTAAAAATCTTAAATATTATAGAACATTAGTTGATTCCTATAAATCAAAAAGCATCCTATTTATGGATGCTTTTTCATATATTAAGTTCTTATCAAATTACACGAATTATACTTTGATTCGTTTAAGTTATAGAGAATCAAAAGTTAATCTTTATTTCAATAAGTTTTTGAAGCAAAGCCATATCTTGATGACTATGAATCTCATACTGAAAAGACTTTCCTTCAGCATATTGTTTAGATTCTTTTAGTGTTTCACTCACTTGACTCAGCATGATATCATCTTCGATTTGCATGATTGCTTTAGTTCCAAATACTAAAACACACGTAAAAAATCCTTGATTCGGATAAAGAAATATAAGGTTGCGCTCAACTTTTCCATTGATTAAAATAATTTTTTTGCACCAACCGGTTTTTTTTGAATAAAATTTCCATTCAACTCGGATAGTACCATAGTCCATAATTAATGATTCAATCGCTGTCCAAAAAATGTGATTTTCATTCAATGTTGTTTGGACTTCTTCTTCAGTTGGATGTTTACTTTTATCTGTATATACACTTAACATTATGCTTCCTCCAAAAATAGGCTTTTTTAATGAATTAGAAAATCTGTAAATGATCCATTATATGAATCATTTTTTGTAAAAAATATTTGCACAGTCAATACAAAAAATACATTTTCATCTTTACTTCAGATTGTCAAACTAATTCTTATGAACCCTATTCTAAAAAATATCACAAAATTTATTTATATAAATTAACTGTTGTTTATAATAAACATATTTTTATTTTATAATCTTTATCGATTTTTTTGACTTCACTTAAGCATTTATATAAAATGATAATCGCATAACAACTATAGCAAAGGAGAAAGAGAATATGCACAAAATTTTTGCATTATCATTAATGCTTGTTGTGATTTTCACACTATCCGCTTGTCAACTAAACCAAGCAGGTGAAGAATCATTAACTATATACACTGAGCGTCATTACGACACCGATCAAATTTTATATGATCAGTTCACTGAAGAAACTGGCATAAAGATTAATCTTGTTCGTGATGAAGCAGATAAGTTGATTACTCGTCTTGAAAATGAAGGCGAAGACACAGAAGCTGATCTATTAATTATTGTAGATGCTGGTCGATTAGGAAGAGCAAAAGAACTTGATTTATTGCAACCAGTTGAATCAACGATTATAGATGAAAATGTACCCGAGAGTTATCAAGATCCAGAAAACTATTGGTATGCTTTAACCATGAGAGCAAGAGTGTTTGTTTATCATCCAGATCGCGTATCTGAAAACGAGTTATCAACATATGAAGATTTAACAGATCCTAAATGGGAAGGTCGTATTGTAACACGTTCATCAACTAACATCTACAATCAATCTCTTATGTCTTCATTTATTGAACTATGGGGTGAAGATGAAGCATTATCATGGGCACAAGGTCTAACTGCTAACTTCGCAAGAAGTCCTCAAGGTAATGACAGAGATCAAGCAAAAGCAGTCGTTGCTGGTGAAGCAGACCTTGCAATCATGAACACATATTATATCGGTAAAATGTTATACTCAAGTGATCCACTTGAAGTTGAAGTTGCTGAAACTGTACGTGTGTTTTTCCCAAATCAAGAGACTACAGGCACACACGTTAATGTCAGCGGTATTGGTGTTGTTAAGCATTCTGAAAAACAAGAAAACGCAATCAAACTCATTGAATACCTAACATCAGTTGATGCTCAATCATCTTATGCAAACGCAAATTATGAATTTCCTGTAAACCCATTAGTTGCTCCACATGAATTACTTGCATCATGGGGTACATTTAATAAGCAAAACATTACTCTAGATACATTACGTGAACATGCAACTTTAGCTGCAATGCTCATGAATCAAGCAGGTTGGGTATAAGAAAAAAAGGTGGCATCTGTGAAGAAATATATCAAATATAAAACAGATATATTTACCATATTAAGTATTATAAGTGGCATACTCATATTATTGCCGCTTTTTAATATTTTAGTTGAACTTTTTAGTCCAACAACTCCAGAGTGGATCCACATTAAAACATATTTACTAAGGACATATATTACAAACACAGTCGTATTAGTTCTATTGGTATCTGTCATCGCAATCACTTTAGGTTTATTTTCAGCATATTTTATATCTAGATTTGAATTTAAAGGTAGAAAACTACTGAGTTGGTTACTCGTCTTACCGCTAGCTGTTCCAGCATATATCGCAGGTTATATCTATGCAGATATGACAAGTTATACTGGCACACTCACTCGACTACTTGGTTTTCTTGGTATTGATCATTCTATAAACATCATGCATACTTTTGGAGCATCCGTCATCTTTGCGTTCACCTTATATCCATATGTATATCTTCTGTCTTTATCAAGTTTATCTAGACAAAGTTCTAATTATAATGACTCAGCTAAACTTTTAGGTGCTAACTCCTTTAGACGTTTTATGACAGTCACTTTACCTCTGCTTAGACCAGCACTTGTTGCTGGTAGTCTACTTGTTATTCTTGAGACATTAAATGATTATGGACTTGTCCAATATTTTAATATTCGAGTGTTTAGTTTTGCGATATTTAATGCCTGGTTTCAACTAGGAGATGTCACATCTGCCATAAGACTTTCAGCCTATTTAATGCTTACAGTCTTCATGATCATCCTTATCGAAAGAGCCTTAAGAGGTAAAAAGAAATACCATATGCCAAGCAAATCAAAACTTATCTCAAGACAAAAGCCGAAATTACCATTAAAGATTTTTATATACTTCTTTTTACTCACAATTCTTTTCATTGGATTTTTCATTCCTGTTTTACAGATGCTGTATTATTTATTCTTAACAATAAAAACAACTTTAACAGAAGGTTTACTCATTATCACTTTACAAACGATCATTTCCGCAATCATTGCGACTTCAGCAATCGTCATCATCGCAGTAATCATGGTAAACTTTAATCGTTTGAAAAAAAGAAAACCACTGCATAAATACTGGGTGAAAATCTCTAACTTAGGCTATGCGATCCCCGGAGCTGTTATCGCTGTATCCATTCATATCTTTTTTGTGGATTTAGATCGTTTATTATCACCTATTTATAGGTTCTTCAATCCAGATAGTCCAACCTTAATCATTACAATGAGTGTATTTACACTACTATTTGCCTATGTCATTAGATTTCTAAGCATTGGATTTAATGCAGTTGAAAGTCAATATGAAAAAGTTGGTACACATTTTACAGAATCAGCTTACATGCTTGGGTCATCAAAACTAAAAGCTCTCATCACAGTTGACATACCGATGATTTATCCAGGATTAATTACAGCATTTATATTAGTGTTTGTTGATGTCATAAAAGAACTACCATTAACATTAATATTAAGACCCACAAATTACGATACTTTAGCTACAAGTGCTTATGTCTATGCGAGTAACGAGATGATTCAAGAAACATCAATGCCATCACTCATTCTCATATTAATCGCATCAACATTGATATTTATCATAACACATTATAAAAAAGGGGTGTTTAGCAATGTCCATTAAATTAGAAAACATACATTTTAAATATGAAAAAGAACACCCTATTCTTACAGGATGTTCATTAACAGTAACAAACGGAGATATCGTTGCAATCCTTGGTCAAAGCGGATCTGGAAAAAGCACATTACTTAGAGTTTTGGCTGGACTTGAAAAACCGGACGCAGGTATAATCACTTTAGATGATGTTGTTTTAAATGATATTCATCACTTTGTTGATCCTAGCCTTAGAAAGATTGGTATGGTCTTTCAAGATTATGCATTATTCCCACATTTAAACATCGAAAAAAACATTGCATATAGTTTATCGAAAAAATCAACTATAGAAAAAAACAAAATCGTTGATGAGTTACTCGAACTCATAGAGCTCAAAGAAAAAAAGGGCTATTATCCTCACGAGTTATCAGGAGGACAACAGCAACGTGTTGCGCTAGCAAGAAGTTTAGCAGCAAATCCTAAAGTACTTCTTCTTGATGAACCATTTAGCAACTTAGACGCTGATCTAAGAGCTCAAATAAGACAAGATTTAAAACGTATTTTAAAGGAAAAAAATATAACCTGTATATTCGCAACCCACGATTTAGCAGATGCAATTGATATTGCAGATCATATTTATCAAGTTAAAAATGGAATCATAGAATATATGAAAAACACGGAATAGTACCCGTGTTTTTTTATTTGACTAAAACCGATTCAAGTTGATCAGTTATATCTTTTAAAGACTGATCTTTGAGACATTTAAAATATAACGATCTTAGTAATTGCTTCACATTATTTTTACATATAATATCATTTGGGAGAGGTAATTGTTCATCCATATGCAGCATATCATCAATCCACTTAAACACAAACTCATTTGACAATATCTTTCGATCAAGTCCGGTCTTTAGTGCTATTGCCAAACGCTCATCTTCATTAAACATATAAAAATGATGTTGATCTTTTATTTTCTTGCTAACTGCATGAAACATCAACTCAAGTTTCGATGCATCAAACCATGATAACCCCATAAACATTTTAATTAAATCAGCACTATGTGCTATCGCATGAACCCATCCAAGTTTACTGTCATATCCTGTTAACATCTCTTCTTTTGAGAAATATAACATAAACCTATCAAAAGTTTCATGGATCAACTGTTTAGATATGACATCATCTCTTTGATGAACATAAACGAAAATAACAAGTTGCAAAACTGTAAAACTTCTTTTTAAAACACTATTTTGATGTTGATTACTCATATCATAGAACAAGAAATTATCACTGATCAACCGAGAAAGGTATTTTTCTAAAGTTTTATCATCTAGTAATTGATCATGAAACACATGTGCGAGCACTTCATAGACAAGATGATCTCTAATATAAGGATCTTCATGTCCTATGTTTTCTAACAATGCTTTTATAAGTGCTTGAATATCCACTTTAGAAAAATCAAATTTGCTTTCTTTAATATTCTCTAAATGTTTAATCATTTGTTTTTCCATCTTTACTCTCCTCGTAAAAATTTATTTTCATGACTATTTTAGAACATGCTTCTTCATTGCTTTTGTAAAACCTTCATTGTCATAAGTGTCAGTAATATCATCTGCAACTTTTTTTAAATCTACATGTCCATTGCCCATAGAAATACCTAAACCTGCAGTTTTTATCATCGTAATATCATTTTCTTGATCACCGATTGCAAGCACATCTTTAATATCAACATGTAGCAAATCGGAAAGTTTTAAAACTGTTCTTCCTTTATGAGATAAGTGATGTCCTATATCTAAAAAGAAAGGTCGACTTTGAACCATTGATATACCTTTTGTATCTAACAAAAACTGTTTAAGTGTTTTGATCTTCTCAATCGTATCATCAATGACAAGTATTTTAAAAACACCTGTTTTGATATAGTCTTTAAGTTCACATTTCTCTACAATATGCGTATCAAACACACCAATTTTTTCATGGATTTTGATTGCTGCTTGTTTGGTTGTAACTACATCTTTGGTTGTATACATTAAGAAGTCAAGATCTTCTTCAAAACATCTATCTATGATTCGATGAAGTATGCCTTCAGGTAGAACTTCTTTATGTATAATTTTATTATTTTTAAAATCATAGATAATCGCACCATTACCGCAAATCACAGGTAAATCAATTTCTAATCTTTCTACGAGTTCTTTAGTTGCTACCATATGTCTACCTGTTGCGATTGTAAACATAATGCCTTGTTCTCTTAATTTTTTTATTGTTCTTAATGTCTGATTTGATACATATTGCTTATGTACCAAAGTTCCATCTAAATCTGCGATTACTAGTTTCATGTTTTCACCCACATGTAGTTTATATATTATACTTTTCAAAAAATGTCATTTTTACTTTATCTATACCATTTCAGACAATCATTATCTTTAGATAAACAAAGTGATTAGATACTGAATAACACCGATGAAAGCTCCAAGGAATAACCCAACGATTTCAACAAAACGTAACTCTTTATTCATAAGTCCAAAAATTATTTTCTCAAACTCAACGAAATCTAATGTGTCAATTTTTTCTTTAACCATTTGATAAATATTTAAATGATCAAAACTTGCTTTCTTAAATTCCTCGAGCATTTGATTAAACATTTCATCACTATGTTTGTTCATGTATTTTTCTATAAACGGTCTAACTTCTCCACCCATAAACATTGCGATCGCTGGTGGGATTGCTTCTGCCAATTTATCAATAATAACTTTTTTCAACTTTTCTTTGATTACATCCATATGTGCTTCATTGAGTAATTGATCCATCATAGCCTCTTTTGACAACAACTCTTGTTCAATAATTTCAGCTAACGAGACAGCGATTTGGTCTTTTCTCTTTGGAAAAACCCCTTGAATCTTAAACCCTAAAACATGATGTGGATTGATTGGTCTAAAAAGCATCTTAATAGCGATTTTGTTTGTTAGCCATCCGATAAGTCCACCAATAAAGATAAATAATAATAATTTCTCAATTTCCATAATACACCTCATCTTAAATCATTTATCAATAAAATAATCCTAAATCATTATAGCATAATTTGTATAGTTTTTCTCTATAATAGAAGATATCTGTTTTCAACTAAAATCTATAATGCTTTATATACTACTATGATAACAACATCTTCACATAGGAATCACGACAAGTCTCAAATTGCTTGGTTTATATATAGTGTTTTTTAAATTCAATAATTAAATATCGATAACCTATTGACACACAATGACTAATTATGATAAATTAAACATGTTTAAATATCTACATATGTGGTCTTTAACACAATAATTTTTTAAATATATACAATGAATGGATGGACTCAAATGATCAATTACAAAAATATCACATTAAAAAGACTTACAAAAGATGACAAACACATCTATTATGAATCTGGATTTAAACATCCTGACGAACAAGTAGACTATCTAACAGGCACAGATAAATCATATTCATATAGTCAAATATCAGATTATGTTGATCATGTGGTCGACCAAAATGATCGCATAGATTTTTTAATTTTTTCTGAGACAAGACTTGTCGGTGAAATTGTGTTTAGTCACATAGACACATTAACTAAACATTGTGATTTTAGAATTGCGATATTTAATCAAAGTGACTTCAGTAAAAAGTACGGATCTCATGCCATGAAAGCTGGTCTAGATTATATGATCTCAAAACATGAAATAGTGTCATTCTCTCTAGAAGTTTACACATTTAATCTTCGAGCTATTCATGTTTATGAAAAATTTGGATTTAAAATAATAAGTCGACACAAAGATGCTAAAAATAGAGATTATTACATCATGAGACTTACAACAGAAAAGCATTAACATATATAAATAATACTCAAAGGAGAACAAAATGCATCAAAATCAACTCACTCAAAAACAAAAAGAAACTATATATACTGACCTTGACAATATAAACCTTAAGTGGAAAACCACGTTTTCTTCAAATCCTAAAGCATTAAAAGACTATTACCACCCACAAGCAATCATCTTTTATGAGAACGAGACTCACAAAATAGGCGATGAACATATCATCAACACTTATCTTAGAATGAATAATAATCAAAAAACGATTGATAACCTATCAGTATCTTATCGAGCGGTACTCAATGGCAATCAAGATATTGTTTATGAGTCAGGACACTTCTTATTATCCACCAAAGAGATATATCAATATATGGTCATATGGTCAAAAAAAGATTCTATATGGTACCGTGAACTTGAAGTCCTAGCAAGATATAACCCTCAAGAAATCAATGAAGATCCTCTTAAACCTTTAAGAGATCAGTGGGGTATCATAGCAAGCAATCAAGGTTGCAAAGCTTTGATTGAAAATTTATATACAAAAGACTGTGTCTATTACAATCAGGGTAATGTTTATACTGGTCACGAGCAGTTAAATCAAATGTATTCTTATATGAATCAACCAGAATATACTGTTCATTTAAAAAAAGATTTCAGCGTTGTTGTAAATGCATCCTTAGCATATGAAATAGGAACATGGATCCTCCCAAACTATCAAGACAAATACTTTGTGATTTGGATTAAAGATCGTGATGGTTTATGGAAAATGAAATTAGATTCAAACTGGTAAATAATAATTCACATCTACAACTCATGTTTTTAATAAGCGGTTTACCGCTTTTTTTCTTGTTTTTTTAGTGAGAGTAACACCCCAAGAACAATCGATAAATAACTTGCCATGAGTACTCTATATGTAGAAGGCAACATAAATGTAATCGTATGTGCAGGAATCCAAAATAACGGTATAGTTTTCATAATCACGAATGAAAAGAAAAAATGATAATCTATCTTTTTCACAACATCATCAAAACGAACAGTTACTATTTTTTTAATTGATCCTTCTCCTAAGTCAATATATGTATCTGTGAATCTATGAAACATCATAAATGTAGGTGCAAATATGACATTCATTGAAAAACTAATCATAAATGCATAAATAAGTTTATTTAGAAACTCATTTTCGAAAATAATTTGATTGTTAAATATTGTTTTTATACCTCCATCAAATAGTGGAAACACAAAAACAAATACCATCCCTAAAAAGCCCCAGATGATTGCTTTAATATAAACTCCAGGATCTCTAAAATAATATCCAGTTCTAATTCTTTTAACTAAAATCTCACCCATACTGGCTAGAATCATCGTTTTTAGAAAACCCATAGCATAAGGAAAACGCGTTGTTAGTTCTACAAAAATTTGATTTGTCCTCGGTAAAAATACAAACAATGATATGAAAAGCAAAATACATCCCCAAATAAAATCTTTAATTTTCATAAGTCACCTCGAATATATCTATACTCATGATAACTTATAAATAAAAATTTCACAAGAAAAAAAGGCACTAGGCCTTATATCTTTATAAATATGGGTTTTCTTTTTTCAAATACAGTGATTTCATCAAATCCTGCTTTTTTAAGTAATGCAATCGCTTCATCAAATCCAAAATAGTAATCTTTAACATAATGAGCATCAGACCCAAAAGTCACAATCTTTCCACCAAGTCTTTTATATGCTTTCATAATATCTAAAGAAGGATGAACAGAACCTAATCCATATCTAATACCTGAGGTATTAATCTCCAACCCTTTACCTTTTTCAATTAATACCTTTAAAAACATCTCAATCGTATCCTTGTGATCTTCATAGTTATACTTACGCTCATCATATGTTCCCCATCTAATAATATAATCGATATGTCCAAACACATCAAAATTTTCGTAGTTTTGTACCGTCTCTAAGCAGATTTCAAAGTATCTTTGATAAGCTTCTTTTTGAGATTTTCCTCTATAAAAATCTAGGTTATAAAAATCCAATCCATCTCCTGAATGAATCGAGCAAACAACAAACTCAAAGGGGTATCTGTTTAAAAACTCATTAAGTCGATCATTTAAATGGGGTCTATATCCAATTTCAACACCTACCGCAAGTGGAAAGTTTTCCTCTTTTTCGACTTTCTTCAAATCGATCATGTATCTATCATAATCAATTAAGTCGTCAAAAAGTTCTGCTACACTATCAAAATCTACATGATCTGTAAACATAAGTTTTGAAATACCCATCGATTTAGCTTTTTTAACATATGCTTTAAATGTCGCATTTGGATCTGCGTCAGGTGAATAATTGGTATGCATGTGTTGATCAATGATTTTCGGATTCATTTTTTATTCTGTCTCCTTTTTAACTCATTTTTAATATCATCTGGTTTAATGCCTTGTTCAACCATTAGCACTAAACTGTGATAAACAAGATCTGATAACTCATAAATCAGTTCATCTTTATCTCTATTTTTGGCTCCAATGATGACCTCAGCAGTTTCTTCTCCAACTTTCTTTAATATCTTATCCAAACCTTTATCAAATAAATAGTTAGTATATGAACCTTCAACAGGATGCTTTCTTCTTTCTTCAATGGTTGCGTAAACCTCATCAATGATATAAGATGAATCACTTAACTGAGTTGTTTCAAAAACAGGTTCAAAAAAACATGATCGATGCATCGTGTGACAAGCAACACCTTTTTGATCAACCATCAACAACAATGCATCTTGATCACAATCATAATACATGGCTTTTACATATTGGATATGACCTGTTGTCTCACCTTTTTTCCATAGTTCTTTTCTACTTCTGCTATAATAGTGAGCAACCTTTTCATCTACTGTTCTTTGATAAGCTTCCTCATTCATATAGGCAAGCATTAATACTTCTTTCGTATCATAAGCTTGAGTGATTACAGGAACTAGTCCTTGTTCATTAAATTGAATTGGTTTCATTGTTTGCTCCCTTCGATGCGTACATTGATTCCTGCATCTTTAAGATATGATTTTAAATCGTTAATCATAATTTCTTTATAGTGAAATACTGATGCAGCAAGTACTGCATCTGTATCAGTTTTTGCTAACGCTTCTAAAAAATGTTCTTTTATACCTGCACCACCAGATGCAATGATTGGCACTTTAACTGATTTTGCTAACAAGGTCAATAACTCTAAATCATACCCGTTTTTCATACCGTCTTCATCAATTGAGTTGATACATATTTCTCCTGCACCTAATCCTACTCCTTTAATTGCCCATTCGATCACATCTAAATCGGTTTTATTTCTACCACCATGTGTATAAACTTTATAAGTCCCATCTAAATCTTTTTTCGCATCAATGGATAAGACAACACATTGATTACCAAACTTCTGAGCTGCTTCCTTGATTAACAAAGGATTTTTGATTGCTCCTGAGTTAACAGATATCTTATCAGCACCTCTTCTAAGAATATTTGTAAAATCATCAATCGTATTGACACCACCACCAACACAAAAAGGTATATTGATTTCTTTTGCAACATCAGATATGAAATCTAAAGATATTTCTCTTGCTTCGTGTGATGCTGTAATATCATAAAATATAATTTCATCTGCACCCTCTAAGCTATAGTACTTTGCTAAGGCAACCGGATCATCAACATCTTTAATATCTTCAAATTTTTTGCCTTTGACAACTCTTCCATTTTTAACATCTAAACACGGAATGATTCTTTTTGTAAGCATGTGATTGCCTCCTTTAAATCAATTCTTTTCTCATATAATGCTTTACCAATAATCGCTCCATATAGCGACATCCTATTTAACTCAAGGATATCATCCACTGATGAAACACCACCAGAAGCTATGATCATCAGCTTCGTTTCATTAAGCAATTGCTGATAGTCCTTAAAACTAGGACCTTCTAACATCCCATCTTTTGAAACATCTGTGTATACAATCTTTTTAATACCTATTTCTTCCATCTGTTTTGCAAAGTCAATGGTTTTAATCTTACTATTTTTTTGCCATCCTCTGGTAAGTACATATCCGTTTTTAGAATCTATTGAAACAACTATTTTCCCAGGAAAAGCACTGATCATTTGTTTTAATAGTTTTGTGTCTTCAACAGCAACAGAACCAACAATCACTTCAGAAACACCTATAGAAAAAAGATCTTCCATTTGTTTTAATGACCTAATCCCACCACCTACTTCAACTTGAAGAGTTGTTTGATCAACAATTTGTTTAATGATTTCTAAATGATTCATGTTTCCATTTTTTGCACCATCTAGATCAACCACATGAAGATAGGTTGCACCTGCTTTTTCAAAGCTCTTTGCTAATGTAACCGGTTCGTCACTATAGACAGTTTCTTGATTAAAATCTCCTTGTACAAGTCTAATAGCTTTTTGATTTTTCAAATCAATTGCTGGCAATATAATCATCTAATATCTCCTTGTATGCTTTTAATATATTTGCACCAACCAATCCAGATTTTTCTGGGTGAAACTGTGTTGCATATATATTGTCTTTTCTAATAATCGCAGATATCTCTTCTTCATATGTTGTAAAACTTAAGACTTCATTACTATTAGCACTTACGTAATAAGAATGCACAAAATATACATAGTCTTTTTCACTAATATATTTTAGAATAGGGTCTTTTTTCTTAAAATAAAGTTCATTCCATCCCATATGTGGAACCTTCAAATCAATGTCTAAGTATTTAACATCGCCTTTTAAAAATCCTAAACCTTCATGTCTACCATACTCATATCCAAACTCATAAAGCAGTTGCATTCCTAGACAAATACCAAATAAATATTTCTTCTGATTGACGTGTTTTTTGATAAGAGGTATAAGACCTGATGTTTTAAGTGCATCCATAGCATCTCTAAAAGCTCCGACTCCTGGTAAAACTAATGAAGTTGCTTGCTCAATAATATCTTTATCCTTAGATATGATGGTTTTTATACCAGCCTCATTAAAGGCTTTTAATACTGATTCCAAATTCCCTGAATCATAATCTAAAATCACATTCATTACAGTAACCCCTTAGTCGATGGACATTCATTTGATATGACTTTGCTAGCTTCACTTAGGGCTCTTCCAAAACCTTTAAATATAGATTCAGCTTTATGATGATCATTTGAACCATATAAGTTTTCTATATGTAGATTTATTCTTGCTTCTTGGACAAAAGCTTTGAAAAACTCTTCTACATTTTCAGTAGATAGTGTTCCTAATTTGTCTTGTTTGAACAAAGCATTAAAAACTAGATATGGTCGATTAGAGACATCTACAACTACTCTTGATAAACTTTCATCCATAGGCAGATATACTTGTCCATATCGGTTAATACCTTTATAATTACCAATAGCTTCTTTAAATGCCATACCTAAAAGGATTCCTACGTCTTCAACTGTATGATGATCATCTACCTTTAAATCTCCAGATGCTTTTATCTTTAAATCTAGGTTTCCATGAAATGCAAACAGTTCTAACATGTGATCGAAAAAAGCAATACCGGTATCAACGATAATATCTTTTTTCCCGTCTAAAGTTAATTCTATTTCTATTTCGGTTTCTTTCGTTTTTCTAGATAATTTACTTTGTCTCATTGATAATCTCCTCTATACTTGATATCAAGATATCCATATCATTTTGTTGCTTAATTGTGATTCTATAAAACTCACTTTGATCCTTTGAAAAATCTCTAATCAAAATACCTTTCTCATTAAGTCTTATGCCTAAAGCTTTGATTGGTGACTTAACCCACAAAAAATTTCCCTGTGACTTATAAACTTTAAATCCTAAATCGATTAAAGTTTTCAACGTTTTTTCTCTAACTCGTTTAATCTCATCTATATTATTGAATATGAGATCTCTTTTTGACAATGCCATAAGTCCAGCTTTTTGTGATAAGGCATTTACATGATAAGGAGATCGTACTTTATTCATGATTGACGTAATATCCTTTGAACTTACCATATAGCCTAGTCTTGCGCCAGCAAGTCCATATGCTTTTGAAAATGTTCTTAAAACTGCAATTTGATTATATATAAGTATGTCTTTAATCATGGATTCATTTTGATCTGAAAACTCAATATAGGCCTCATCAATGACCACTAAAGCTTGTGTCAAATTTAATAATTTTAATATATCTTTTCTAGGTATTTGAAAACCTGTTGGATTATTAGGTGTACATAATAAAATCATCTTAGGATTAAGTGATAACTGGCTAATCATTAAATCCATATTTAAAGTAAAATCATCATTTGATGGTACTTTAATATAGTTAGCACCATAAATGTTTGCATAAATTTCATACATTGAAAACGTTGGATCAAAAGATAATACCACGTCACCGGGTTCTATGTATGCTTTAAAGAGTAAATCCAAAAGTTCACTTGACCCATTGCCAATCGTCATCAAACTAGAATCAATGCCTATATACTTGGATAAGGCTTGTTTAAGGGATTTTGATTGATGATCAGGATAATACTCTACGCCTTGTAATGATAAACTTATGTCGTCCAAGTAATTGTTCGATTCATTCGCATCAAGCTTTAAAAGATATGGTTGATCTATAACTTGATATGGTTTCAAACTGATAATATTTTTCTTTGCTTTCATATCTTTGTTACTTCCTAAATCTTGATTCTATTGATCTAGCATGTGCGCTTAATCCTTCTGATTCAGCAATTCTAATAATGCTATTTTTAGCCTTTTCTAAAGCTTTTTTTGAATAATAAACATAAGAACTTTTTTTGATGAAATCTAAGACAGATAGACCAGAAGAAAATGTTGCTGTTCCACTTGTAGGTAATGTATGATTTGGTCCTGCAAAATAATCACCTACAGGTTCTGGACTATATGGTCCTATGAATATTGAGCCTGCATGTTCAATATCCTTAAAAATAGCACTCGGATTATTTGTCATTATTTCTAAATGTTCAGGTGCAATCCTATTAGATATTTCAGCTGCTTGATCTATCGAATCAACTAAAATGATAGCACCATAATTTTTTAAAGAAGATTCAATGATCTCTCTTCTAGATAATGTCTTGATCTCTTTTTCAAGTGCTTCATTGACTTTGTCAGCTAAAGTTTTACTATTAGTGATAAGCATTGCAGCTGCTTTAGGATCGTGTTCTGCTTGAGCCATTAAGTCACATGCTATATAGTTTGGATCAGCAAACTCATCTGCAATGATTAAAACTTCTGATGGACCGGCTATCATATCAATACCTACAGAACCTGATACAATCTTTTTTGCAATAGCAACATATATATTGCCAGGTCCTACTATTTTTGAAACTTTAGGGATGGATTCCGTTCCATATGCGAGTGCAGCAATCCCTTGTGCTCCACCAACTTTATAAATTTCATCTACACCTACCAATTTTGCTGCAGCTAAAATATGATCATTAATCTTACCCTCTTTATTTGGTGGAGTAATCATCACGATTTTTTTAACACCGGCAATCTTTGCTGGTAATGCATTCATTAGAACTGTCGATGGATATGCTGCTCTTCCACCAGGTACATAAATGCCAACACTTTGGATTGGACTCACCTTTTGTCCAATGATTACACCGTCTTCTTTTTCATATTCAAAAGAATCAATCAATTGTTTTTGATGATAAAACTTGATGTTTTCAATTGCTTTTTTTAGATCCTCAATTAATAATGCATCTACACGACTATAGGCATCATCAATTTCCTCTTGAGTGACTTTAAAACTCATCACACCAACACCATCAAATGCTTTTGTGTAATTAAAAACTGCTTCATCTCTAAATGATTTAACTTCTTTAACAATCGTTTCAACTGTTTGTGTTATTTTTATGTCGTTGATACTCGATCTTAACATCAATTTTTCTATCAAATCCTTTTGATTGATTTGATTTATAATTTTTAACATGCGACTAACCTACCTTTTCCATCTCATCCATTAAACTTGTAATAAGTTTATACTTAAATCGATAACTAACAGGATTTGAGATGAGTCTTGCACTTACATCCATCATCTCTTCTAAAATCTCTAAACCATTAGCTTTCAAAGTCTTTCCAGTTTCAACAATATCAACAATCACATCAGAAAGACCTACTAAAGGAGCTAATTCCACAGAGCCATTGAGTTTAATCACTTCAATGGTTTGATTTTTTTGTTTGAAATACGCTTTTGTAATATTCGGATATTTTGTTGCTATCCTTAAGACATCTTCTCTTTGATGAATAACTTCTTCTTTTTTTCCTGCAATCGCAAACTTACAATATCCAAAACCCAACGGTAGTAATTCATATAAGTTTTTCTCTTCTTCTAAAAGTGTATCTGAACCGATAATGCCAAGATCTGCAACACCATTTTCAACATAAGTTATGACATCGCTTGGTTTAATCAGCATAAATCTCATCTTCTTCGCATCGTCAATAAAAACTAATTTTCGAGAGTTTTCTAAGATTGAATCTCCATACCCAATCATTTTAAACTTCTTTATAGCTTCATCCCCTAATCGACCTTTAGGCAGTGCAATGGTCAAATATTGATCATTATTCATATGACAACACCTCCTTGATGATCTCTTGTGTATTAAGTGTAAATCCAATTGCGGGTATTCTTCTTCCATAATTTTCAGTAAGTGGATCATATCTTCCTCCACTTAAAATTTCTTCTTTACTGCCTTTGATGTAGCCCTTAAAGAGAATGCCATCATAATAATCATAAGTAGACACTAAGGATAAATCAATCATCACTTGGTCTTGATTAGATATGTTTTTAAGTCTTTCCTTTAATCCTTCAAAAGCTATTTGAATCTTTTCATTGACACTATATTGAATCAACTTGGCTTCTACCTCTTTGATATTCCCTTGAAACAAAAAAAATTGATTCAAAAAGACTTTCATTTGTGGAATCATTGGTTTTTTTTCAATGAACTTTTTTAAATCATATAAACTTTTTCTAAATAAAATATCTTTGAACTGATTTTGTTCTTGATCATTAAGTTCAAGTACTTCAATTATGCTATCTAATATTTTTGTGTCAGAGATTTCAATGATGTAATCTAAATTGAATAAGTTTAATATATTCGAGGCTAAGTTAATAATCTCTAAATCTGCATTCGTACCCTCTTCACCAATAAACTCAACTCCAAACTGTCTAACAGTATCTATTTGATTTGACGAAGACTTTGTAAATATTGTAGAGTTGTAGAATACCTTTAACATCATTTGATCTTGAATTCTAGGAATGATTTGTCTCATTAATGAGGTTGTTATATCTGGTCTTAAAACAAGAATTCTTCCATCAGCATCAATGAGTTTAATCATACGTTCTTTTTTAACTCTACGATTTTTTAAAATAAATGACTCGTAATCTTCAAAAAAAGAGGGTTCAAATAATTGATATCCTTCTTTTATAATAAGGCTTTGAAGTTTTTGAGTTACTTCAAATTTCACTTTTTGATATTTTAACTCATCAGAAATATTTAAAAATGTCATGTAATAAATCTCCTTTGATAATAATTCTAAATATAAAAACTGGCTAGTATATGTAAATAAATTACTTTATCACTTTATCATAATAAAGTTATGAATTGATTGTATCACAAAAACATCCACATGACAAGAAAATAACACTATTTTTTTATATTTAGTTCATGATAACGCCTATAATTTTGATAAACTTATTTTAATGGGTAATACTTAACCTTGTTATATACCTATCCATTCGTTGATTGTGTTTAATTTAATCAGAAAAAAACAAAAGATCGCATCTCAAAATAACTGCTGTCAAGTAGTTTTCCTATTTTTTTAAAAGCTATTAAGTACTGGGAAAACGTTTTCGTTATTTTTTACGAAAACTTATTTTTTTATTATTTTTAACGCTATATAAAGGCTTTTTATTATGGTATAATTAAGAAAACGTTTTCTCACTTTCTATTTTTTGAGACTTTTTTCGATGTTATAATAACGGTAGCGGAAAGCGCTATCAAAAAATCTTAGAAAGAGGAAATAAATTATGAAGTATCTTAAATTAATTATCTTAGGACTCATGATCAGTATTGCATACGCCTCAATAGCAAACATAAACGTAAATGCTGCTGAAACTGATGATGTCATTTTGATTTATGCAGAAACTCCAAATACATTTACTGCACCACACATATGGACATGGGATGATGACGGCACAGGTGCATTTGCTGATCTTGGATGGCCAGGAAAAGAAATGATCAGCGATCCTAATAATCCAGGTTGGTATTATTTATATATCCCATCTACAATGACAAACGTAATTGTCAATGGCAATGATGGTACTGTACAAGGAGAAGCGTTTGCTGTTAATGGACAAAACGTATGGGTTACATTTACTGAAGGCTTAAATGCAGAAAATGAAACCATTTATGAACCAACGTTATCATTAGCTCAGTTAACTGTTGGCGATCTCCCAACATATGTACCAACAAAATACGTTTATGCTTATGTTCCAGTTGAATGGGATACTGCTGGCGTTTGGGCATGGTCACATCCTGATGGAACAAATGTTTTCCCATCATGGCCAGGACAAGAAATGACTCTATTAGATGATGGTTGGTTTAGAATTGAAATACCAACATCTGCAAACAGAGTGATTATTAATGACATGGGTGATCCAGTTGTTCAAACAATCGATATTGATATTCCAACTGAAAATGTCTATATCGTATTAAAAGAATTAAATAATGATGGAAAATATGAAGTTGAACTTTTCAACGAAAAACCAATTTTCATGGAAGACGCATTCGAAGTCTATATTACAGTTCCAGATACATGGACAACACCTCATGTGTGGGCATGGTCACATCCTGATGGAACAAATTTATTTACCACATGGCCAGGTGAACCACTAGTTTTTGATGATGAATCACAGACATATAAAGTTATAGTTCCAGATTGGGTAAATCGTATCATAATTAACAATGGCGTTGTTGGCGATGGTGCTGCACAAACCATTGATACAGTACTTGAAATGACTGAAACTACTTATATAAGTGTTGGTGATCAGGATACTGAAGGTAAATATCTAACTACTGTAACTTATGATGAAGAACCAAATGAAGAAACCTTTGATTTATATATTTATTTAGATGAATCTTGGGAAACCCCAACAATTTGGGCATGGTCTCATCCTGATGGAACAAACCTATTTCCTACATGGCCAGGCGAATCATTAGTTTATGATGATGAAGCTGAAGCTTATAAAATCTCATTACCAGTTAGTATAAATCGAGTGATTATTACAAACGGTTTAGAAGGAGATGCTTTAGTTCAAACCATTGATACTGTCATAGATCAAACAGATGATACTTATATCGTTATTGGCGAACTAGATGAAGATGGTAAGTATACGACCACAGTTACATATGGTCAAGTGCCATCATTTGATGAACCTGTTGAAGACGAACCATCAAATACACCTCTCATTATTGGAGGTATTATAGTAGGTACTTTAGTTATTGGTGCTGCTATATTCTTTGTAGTCAAAAAGAAATAATAAAAATGAAAGTCGAAGATGTTAAACATCTTCGCTTTCAACGCTTTTAAAGGAGGCTATATGAAAAGACTATTATGGATACTTTCGCTTGCTACAACTTTAGTTCTTCTTTCAGCGTGTCAAAACCAAGAAGTGGATAATACTATTGTCATTTGGCACGATAAAGAGGAAGTTATTGCTGATGTGATACAAAACCAAATCAATACCAATTTACCAGAAGTACAGATTGAACTTATCAGAAAGGAATCGCTTACTGATACACTAAAACTTGTTGGAAATAACGAATCTGCTGCACCTGATATGTATATATTTGCTCATGATAAAATCGGACTGTTTGCAGAGATAGATATTTTAACACCTATCACAGATCTAATCGCTCCTTCTGTGTTTGATGATTACTTACCTCTTACGAAAGATGCCATCACTTACAAAAACACAATATATCAGCTTCCATTTTATTTTGAAACACTTCTCTTTATGTATAATAAAGATCGTTTATCAACTGAAGAAGTTCCTGAAACGACAGAAGAGTTATATCAATATATGAAAGAAACAACAAATTCTAGACGATATGGATTTGTAGAACAACATTCTAATGCTTATTACAGCGCAGGCTGGATTCATGGTTTTGGTGGATCTATTCTAAAGTCTGATGGAACTCCTGCACTGAATGACGAAAAAACCATTCAAGCATTAACTTATCATAAAAAATTTATCGAATATATGCCAAGTGGTCAAGCTGAATATGCCACAGTAAATGCACTTTTTCTTGAGAAAGTCGCAAACTCAATTATCTCTGGTCCATGGTTAGTGCCACAAGCAAGAGACAATGATATTAATCTTGGATTCGCAAATATGCCCGTTGTTGATGAAACTGGATTGCCAATATCCCCATATGCAGGTGTACAAGGGATACACGTTTTAAAAGTTGCAGTACAAAATCCCGAGAAAAAAGCTATCATTTCAAATATACTTAATGTTTTATCTTCCCCTAATATCGGTATAGAGATGGCTTTATCTAGTGCTGTAGCACCTGCACATGTGCAGGCATACCTAGACCAAGAAATCCTAGAGGATGAACTTGTTATGGCAATGAAAGCCGCTGCAGAAAAAGCAATTCCGATGCCAAATCTTCCTGAAATGGATGTTATGTGGTTAACAACATCCGAGATGCTTGTAAATATCAATTTAGTCGGTAATGATATTCTAGATTCCGCGAACAGTGCTCAAAGAAAATCTGAAGAACTTATCGATTTGATGAGATCTTAAACTATGAGAAAAGATAGAACTTTCATCAAAAAAGCTTACCCTTACTTAACAAGTGCCCCAGCTTTAACGCTCATTGGTTTAATCGTTTTATTCCCTATACTATATACATTCTATATTTCATTTACAAATATGAATATATATAATTGGTTTACATTTAATTTTATTGGGTTTAGCAACTATCAAAGAGCTATATTTGTTATAGATTCAGGGTTCATTAAAGCATTAATATTTACTATCGTTTGGACGACTGTAAATATGGTATTACAACTGATTATTGCATTTATCATCGCATTCTTATTGAATAACAAACTATTAAAAGGCAAAGGTATATACAAAACAATCTTACTCATTCCTTGGGCAATCCCAGGATATGTCTCTATTCTAATTTGGCGCACTGGCATGTTTAACACAGAATTCGGTCTACTTAATCAGTGGTTAAACGCTATGGGTTTAGAATCTATAAAATGGTTAGGATCTAGTGGGATTGCTTTTATAAGCCTAGTTGTTGTTAATTTATGGTTAGCTCTTCCATTTATGGTTATGATCATGGATGGGGCTCTTCAAAGTATTGATCAATCTTATTATGAAGCTGCTGATATGGAATCAGCAAATATTTTTCATAAGATTCTATTCATTACAGTCCCACTTATTAAACCCGTCATTGGTCCCGCTGTAATCATCACTTTATTTACAACTTTTAAGCAATTTGATATCGTATTTTTGCTAACACTTCAACCGGGTTCCAGAACTGGTGCTAATCTGCATACGATTATCACATATGCATACGAGAATGCATTTATTACAAATAATTACGGGTATAGTTCTGCTATCTCAATCATTATTTTTATATTACTTATAGTTTTTGTCATACTAACGAATAAGCGATTAAAGAGAGGAAAAGACAATGTCTAGAAAAAAAAGAAAGCAAATCATCATCAAAAAAATACTTTTGCATTCTTTTTTCGTTTGTTTGTCTTTCATAACACTTATCCCGATACTATACACATTATCCGTTTCTTTAAATGCCCAAAATGAGTTGGTATCTTCTAATTTTTCATTTTTACCAAGTGCATTAACACTAAAACACTACATAAACCTATTTACAGAAAAACCATTACTGCTTTGGTTTAAAAACTCTTTGATTCTTGCTATATCAACACTAGGATTATCCTTAAGTATAGCAATACCAACAGCTTATGCCTTTTCAAGGTTAAAATTCAAAGGTAATCGTTCTATATTTCAAGGTTTAATTTTGCTTAATGCATTCCCTGCAATCTTGTCAATGTTTGCCATCTGGAAGTTAATGTCCGGTCCAGTATCTTTAGTTAACACAAGATTAGGCTTAGTTTTAATTTATGCTGGAACTATGGCTATATTTGGCATTATGAACATGAAAGGATATTTTGATACAATACCTAAAGAAATTGAGGAAGCTGCACGTATAGATGGTAGTTCAGAATTTCAAGTAATCACAAAAATTGTATTACCACTAGCAAAACCTTCAATTATTGTAACATCTGTCCTTGTGCTTATATATGTTTGGAATGAATATATATTTAGCATCACTTTTATGACAGGTTTAGAAAAATTTACACTTGCTGTAGGATTATATAGTCTACAAGCTGGTGAAATGAGTGGATCATGGCCACTGTTTGCTGCAGCTGCACTCTTAACATCTTTACCTGTACTTATCGTATTTTTAACCATTCAAAAACACATGGAATCAGGACTAACTGTCGGAGGTGTAAAAGCATAATGAATAAAAGTTTAGTTTCCCATTATCCAATGTCAGAAGATGCATTTGCAATCAGTGAACAAGAAGCTGTTTTTAGACTAAAAACTGGTAAAGAAGGTATTAGTGCAGTTTACTTTTGTTACGGAGATACTGCATTTAAAGGTAATCCAGTCATATTTACAAAATTGCTTATGAACAAGATTGCATCTGACTTATATAAAGATTATTATGAGGTTCATGTCACTGAACCTTACCTTAGAATGGTCTACTATTTTGAAATAATCGACGAAAATCAACAAAGTTATTACTATTATGCAGATCACTTCTACGATTCTATCTCAATAGATAGAAACGATTTATACAAACTCCCTTATTTAAGAAAAGAAGATATAGCAAAGGTTCCGAGTTGGTTATCTAAAAGTACTGTTTATAATATTTTTCCAGATAGTTTTGCGACAAGAAAAAACTATATATCCAAATCAGCTTCAGAAGTCTTTTATAGAGGCTTGTCTTGTAAATCTAAGTTAGGTGGTACACTTAAGGGTATAACAGAAAACTTAGATTATATTCAGAATCTAGGCTTTAATACAGTATACTTAAATCCAATTTTTACAGCCGGAGAGTATCATAAATACGACTTAATCGATTACTATACAATCGATCCAAATTTTGGAACTAATGAAGATTTTTTAACACTTGTTAATGAAGTCCATAAAAGAAACATGAAAATCGTTATTGACGGCGTCTTTAATCACTCCGGATGGAACTTTTTTGCATTTAAAGATGTGCTTAAAAATCAAAAAGATTCCATATATAGAGACTGGTTCTATCGTTTAGATTTCCCTATATATTCGCCCGATAACTATGATGACATACCTCCTTACGCGTGTTTTGGTTATGAAAGACATATGCCAAAACTAAACACTTCCAATGAGACTGTCATTGCATATTTTATTGGAGTCGTTAGGTACTGGACAGAAAAATATCATATCGACGGCTGGAGATTAGACGTTGCTGATGAAGTAGACATGAATTTTTGGAGAGCCATAAGGAAAGCTATTAAATCCGTTAATCCAAACTGTGCAATCATAGGTGAAGTATGGCAAAATGCTCATGCATTCTTAGATGGTTCTATGTTTGATTCTGTTATGAACTATGATTTTAGAAAACATTCAATCGAGTTCTTTGCGAATCAGCACGTTACTGCTCACGTGTTCGATAGTCGTATATCAACACTGAGAATGCGTTATCAATCTCAATTTAACTTTGCGCAATTTAATCTTCTTGATAGCCATGATGTGCCAAGGTTTTTATCACTATGTAAAAACAACTTATCTATCTATAAACTTGCTGTAGTATGCTTATTTACTCAACAAGGTGTTCCTATGATACTTTATGGAGATGAGCAAGGTCTTACTGGAATTAAGGAAGACGATTATCGACAAGCCATGGTATTTAATAACAATCATGAATTGTTTGAATTCTATCAACAAATTTCTGCTATAAGAGCTTCTCATAAAGCTTTAATGACTGGTAGTTATCAAACAGTCCATGCGAGTGAAGATCATGGATTATATGTCTATAAAAGAGCAGATGAAATAGAAGAAATTACAGTGATTTTAAATCATGCGAATGAAACATCAAATATTACAAGCTTCACGCAAGGAAATGTTATTATTCAAGAAGGTCTTTCTCATGGAGAAATCGCACCTTATGGTTTTGCTATTTTTCATAAAAAATTAAGAAAAGAGTGATTTTATGTCCGCAACGATTAAAGATGTCGCACGTATAGCAGGAACATCTATATCAACAGTTTCAAAAGTAATCAATGGATCTCCTACCATTTCACTACCAACTGTTGAAAAAGTGCAATCGGCTATCAAAAGTCTAAATTATACCCCTAACAAAAGAGCTCAGAATCTTGCTAAAAAAAACACAAATATTATATCATTCATTACGAAGGCAAAAAGAGATTCAGCCTTTGTCAATCCTCATTTATTTGAAGTGATGACAGGTGCCCAACGCACTCTATTTCAGCGTGGATATACCATGTCGTTTATTGGACTAAAAAACTCAGATCTTTCAGTCATTAAAGATTTAGTTGAAAACAAAAGTGTGGATGGCATGCTTATACATGCATCGGTAATTACACAAGAAATAGCTAAATATCTATCTAAAATCAATTATCCACATATCATCATAGGGATGCCAGATTTTCCGACATCCGCTTCTTGGGTAGATACCAACAATGAGCTATCAGGACATCTTGTTGCTAAACATCTCATCGGTTTAGGTAGAGAAAAAATTGCTTTTATCGCTGGAGAAAAGAAAGACTTAATCTCAGAGCATAGATTACAAGGTGTCAAGAAAGAGTTAACTGATAATTTGGTTGCTATTAATGAAGATTATTTTATAAATACTAATTCTTCCATATCTGCTAGTTATCAAGTAACAATGGATCTCCTAAAAATGGATCCTCGTCCTAATGCCATTGTTTGTGCAAATAATACGATTGATTTAGGCTGTATTGCAGCATTAAATGATGCTAAAGTAATCATCCCTGATGAAATGGCTGTAGTTACTTTTGATGATTATCCATATGCTGCGATAACCAATCCACCAACTACAGCAATTAATATTGATGTATACGATTTAGGACAGCAAGCTGCAAAATTACTTTTAGAGAAAATCAGAAAACCAAACTCTAGTTTTCAAACTTTTATGACCGTTCCTTTACTCGTCATTAGAAAATCGACACGAAAAGATCCAAGCTAAGCATGTTGATTCAAAATGAAATGACTTTCCTATTATAATAAAAAAGGATTGAGTCTTCTATTTGATAGAATCAATCCTTTTTCATTTATAACCAATAAATATTCTATGTTATAGTCTAATTACTAAAAAAATTACTTAATTTTGCTTATTTATTTCCTTTCGGCAAAATCAAATCGCAAGAATTAACAGCAAAATAAATGTAATCAAATTAATTGGACCAAACAGGTTACGCTCTTTTTTGCTTTGAGATGATAAGTTCATCACCGTGCCAAAAAAGAAAAATACCACAACAAACCATAAAAGCACATCAGTCACAAATGCAGGTTGATTTATGATCAATTCTGAACTCGCAGAAACGATATAGACAAACCCCCACAATATAAAGACTTGAATGATTGCCGCAATTCTTAGTGGTTTAGGTAAAACCCCTTCATATTTACCCCCCATTGTATAACTACCTAAAGGTGCCTTAAGCGCAAGTGCAATTTGAAGAGCACTCACAAAAACAGCTACAACTATAAAATAAATGCCAATAAAAGTATTCATAATTCCTCCATTTTATATTTTTATCTAATTTAATGATTACTTCATTTACTTTTTCAATAAGTAATCCATAAGTGCTTCACCATTGTTATCAATAAGTTTGATGACAGCTTCATCTTCTAAGTAGGGTTTGTAATAACTCTTTTTAGCCATAATGGCTAACCCAACTTGTAAAGCCTGCATAGAAATAATGAAACGCATGAGTGCTTCTTTACTAAGGTTCTTATATTGTTCGTTTTCTAAAACTGCATCCATCATTTTTTTAACATTTTTCTCACTTGTTTCTGGATCATCCTCTTCAAGAAGAAAAACCTTGTAAAGCTTTGGATATTTTTTATTAAACTCTATCGAAGCAATCGCATATCGTAAAAACGGATCTTCATGCTTAGATGATTGAATCATGTGATGATAGACATGTTGCGCTTTTTCCATAACTGCTTGTTTTAATTCTTCAACGCGTTTAAAGTTAACGTATATTGGTGCAATCGATGAGCCCATATGTTTGGCTATATTTCTTATTGTCATATGATCAATACCTTCTTCACATGCTACATTAAAGGCTGCATCGACAATCATTTCTTTTGAAAACACTGTATTAGCTGGCATAAAATTCAACTCCTCATAGATATCACTTGATATATATCACATGATATATTATAATAGAAGTGTATCTTAAAGTCAACTAAAATTAGTTTGTGGAGGAAAAATGGCTCATATAACATACAAAAAAATGAACATAAATGATGTTCCCAAGTTGTCAGAAATCGACGCTTCTATATATATCAAAAACGCTTGGAGAGATGTAGAAGGCATCAAAAAATTGGTTTCAATTGATTATGATGAAAAAGGATTCCCTAATGGCATAGATGAACACAAAAAGGAGTTAGAACATACCATCTTGAATCATGGTTATGCGGTTGGCGCATATAACGATCAAGATCTATTGGTTGGATTTGCAACACTCAATCGACCGATATTTGGAAAATCATATCGCTATGTTTTACTTGATCAATTGTTTATATCCAAACCTTTTCGAAAACATGGCATTGGTAAAACTCTTATGAAGCTATGCATGGATGAAGCCAGATTATGGGGTGCTAATAAATTATATATCTGTGCAGGTTCTTCTGAAGATACCATCGCTTTTTATCGATCTATTGGATGTAGAAATGCTATGGAGATTAATCAAGAACTCTATGAAAGCGACCCAAGGGATTTTCAACTTGAATGTGAACTCTAAGTAAAAAGCTCGAATCTCGAATAAGAGATTTGAGCTTTATTATTTTTCTACATCTTATAAGTGTTCGGTTAAACTATCAGCTAACTTCAATAGTTCTTCTTTTTCATTTAGTCCTTCAATAAATCTTTTGGGGATCCCTGAAAGTCCCACTTGTGCACCAATTAATGCACCAGTCAACATGGCACGAACTTGGTTTTGTCCACCACCATTGATAGCATGTAAAACACCAGATTCAAAATCACCACCAAATTTCGCAGCCAAATAATAAACAGCTGGCATCATATGATAAAAAGCACATGGCATTCCGTAAACTAAAGAAACTTTCCAAGCTGGTTCAATAACAATATTTGGATCAAATGCTGCTCTAATCATATAACTTGGAGAAAGCAGTGCATCAGGAGATGCAAATAACCCTTCATTAGATTTTGCTTTTTCTCCTTTTTCAGGTACACCTAAATTTGAAGATGTCACTGCATGAAAAGGTAATTCTTTTTGATACACTTTTTTCATGAGTTTCGAACTTATATCTTGATTAAATGGTTCTCCTTGAATGATCAAAGCAAGTAAAACATTAAATGCAACTGATACTGATCCAGTTACATTATCACTTTGCGTTAAGCATGTGTTTTCTGTAACGATCTCAGCTACTTTTGCTAAATCTTTTGCATAATAAATTGCAGTTGGAATATTTCTTTCAAGTGATTCTGTTGTATCACTAATACTTGCTAAATGATCCCAATCTACCTTTTCAATGACTCTTTTTTGATAGATATGTCTCATGACTTGTGATGTATATCCACCATAACCACCCATAGGTGTACCATCTAACTGAGGTAGTATTTCCTCATCAAAAAGCTTAATAAATCCAGATTTTTTGTAGCCATTATCTTTAATGTATTGTTCAGCAACTTTCTTTATGATCCAACCTTGTTGAGATATATCTCCTCTTTTCATTTGTCCATGATATCTATGCGCTAAAGGAGTCGTATAATCATCAATCCATGTTCCATAGTGTTTATGTTGCTCATCTAGATTATAAAACCAATGTGGACCAACACCCAAAGCTTCTCCAATTAAAGCACCTATAAAAGCACCTTGTGCCCTATCTTTTATGTTCATGACACACCTCCACTAATTTAGTCTAATTATATCAAATTTAGAAACAATCATTGATCTATACGCCTTTACTTAATCAAAAAAATGGGACAGATATTCAATCAAAACATCCATCCATATTTATAAACTTAACTATCTTTTTTTAATATTATAATTGTTACTATTGTTATTGAAGAAATAACAGTAAAAACTAAAGTTGTAACAGCAATACCTTCCATAAGTGTTTTTAAATTGTATACATGTTCAGGTAAGTTTACAAAAACGATATCAATATCATCAGTAAAAGGATCATCATCGATCACTTCTAACATCATATGATACACGTGATTCTTTTTTAAATCTAGAATCACAAGATACTCACTCATTTCATCAATAAGAACTTTTTCATTTTCCATAAGCGATTTAACTAGTGCTTTTTCGTGATTAATACCATCATATGATATCTGAAGGTGATAGCGATCGAGCATAACATAGTTATCTCTATATGTAATAATTTCAACATATTCATCCAATAACGATACTTCTATATAAGAAGCAACTCCTGTTTGACCGATAATAGCTACATATTCGCCCTCATAAACAGTTGTTTTCGGTTCATTATTAACATATAAATATCCGTACTCTAAACGTTTTGTTTGATTAAAAGCTATCACAGAAGCTATTACAGATACGACAATTAAAACCATTGGAATTATCCAAAGTTTTTTGATCTTCATAGTATCACCATTTTCAATTTTTTTATCTCATATCACACTTAATGAAAATCCTAGTTTCTTCCAGTTTATCACTTATTATATTGACACAATCTCACAATTGCTATATAATTTGCTTAAAGACGGCACTTATATATTAAATATAGCATAATTTTGTAGTAAATCCTCAATGAATCAGTATGATTTTAAATAGGAGGTAACTTTTATGCATCGGTTTTTTATTAGAAAAACACTTTTTTCTATATTAACCCTCTTGATTGTCGTTACTCTTGTGTTCTTCATGTTAAGAGCAATCCCCGGTGGACCTTTCACAAGAGAAAAGCCTTTGCCTGAGGCAACCCGCGAAAGACTTGAAGAAGCTTACGGCTTAAACGAACCATTGATGGTTCAGTACTTTACTTACATGGGTAATCTTTTTACCGGCGACTTAGGACCATCCTTTAGAAAACCAGCTTATTCAGTTAATGAATTATTAGCAACAGGGATCCCCCAAACCTTTCAAATTGGGCTATTAGCGGTAATAGTTATTATTGTTGTAGGCATCCCTTTAGGCGTCATTTCAGCGTTAAAAGCAAATACATATATCGATTACGGAGTCATGATCTTGGCCACGGTAGGCATTACTGTCCCGAGCTTTGTCATTGGCTCTTTGTTTATTTTATTGGCCCAAAATACTTCTTGGATGCCAGTAGGAGGGCTCACCCAACCCATATCTTACCTTGGTCCTGTGGTTGCACTTAGCGGCTATTCTTTAGCATTTGTTTCTAGACTTACTAGATCTAGTATGCTTGAAGTTTTAAGACAAGATTATATTAGAACTGCACGTGCCAAAGGATTATCTGAATCAAAAGTTATTTTCAAGCATGCATTAAAAAATGGACTTATTCCAGTCATCACTTATATTGGTCCAATGATTGCAGCTATTATGACTGGTAGTTTTGTCGTTGAAAGAATCTTTGTCATCAATGGTATTGGTAAATACTTTACTGAATCCATTGGCGCTAGAGATTATACCCTTGTTATCGGTGTCACATTATTTTATGCATCATTTTATATCATCATGGTTTTATTAGTTGACCTAGCTTATTCAATAATCGATCCTAGAATTAGGGTTTCTAAGTAGGTGATGTTATGGATAAAAATCAATTTAAGTTTCTTGATAAAGATCAAAAATTAGATAAAGAGCAAACACGAAAAAGCTTAACTTACTGGCAAGATGTTTGGCGAAGATTAAAGAAAAACCATCTAGCTCTTGTTGGTCTTGTTTGTGTTATACTTATCATACTTTTTGCTACCATAGGTCCATTTATCAATCCTCACGATTATAGTAGTCAAGAACTAGATTATAAAAATATTCCACCAAAATTAGAAATTTATAAATTAGATGACGATTTATATGTATACCTGAGTGAAATGCTCGATTTAATACTCGTCTCAGAAGATGGTCATCTGATTGAGCGATTTAGTCTAGCAGAGGCAGATAAAGATTTAGTAAACCGAACAAGAACTTACAGATTATACGATGAACAAGATAACGAAATTGCTGCTATTCTTGTAGACTTCTCTTATCAAACAGACCCTATTAAAAAGCTAGAAGGTATTCGCTATAGCTTTACATATGAAGGTGTTGAATATAAAGAAGCTTACGATAATGTTTGGAATAAAACATATATTTTGGGAACCGATTTAAATGGTAGAGACATGCTTGCAAGACTGATGTATGGAACTGGAATATCATTAGTTATTGCTTTCATTGCAGCAATCATCAACTTCTTTATCGGTGTTATTTATGGTAGCATCTCTGGGTTTTTTGGAAAAAATACCGATATGATTATGATGCGCATTGTAGATATCATAAACTCAATACCTCTACTTCTATATGTTATCTTACTTATGGTTGTATTAAAAGAGAGTTGGTTTGAGCAAAACATACTAGATAAACTGTTTGGTACAGGTGGCTTAGGTACAATCATTATCACTCTCATTAGTGTCTACTGGGTAGGTATGGCGAGACTCGTAAGAGCTCAAGTGTTAAGTCTTAAAGAACAAGAATATGTTTTAGCTGCAAGAACAATGGGTGTATCTAATAAAAAGATCATTCAAAAACATTTAATTCCTAACGCTCTTGGTCCAATCATTGTTACTATGGCAATGATGATTCCTACTGCAGTTTTTACTGAAGCATTCTTAAGTTTTATTGGTTTAGGCATATCAGCACCCAAAGCATCACTTGGATCCCTTGCAAATGATGGTTCGAGATTTATGCAAACCTACCCATATCAACTGTTTATTCCATCAATCGCAATTGCGTTTATGATGCTTGCATTTAACTTTTTAGGTGATGGTCTTCGTGATGCACTTGATCCAAGACTTAGAAAAGGATAGGTGGGAAAATGAAAAAAGATAACATACTAGAAGTTAAAAACCTAAGAACTTCATTTTTCACCCATCTTGGAGAAGTTCAGGCAGTTAGAGGTATAAGCTTCGAACTCAAAAGAGGTGGCATCTTAGGCATTGTTGGAGAGTCTGGCAGTGGCAAGAGTGTATCTAGTCTATCCATTATGCGCTTAGTCGATGATCCAGGAAAAATCACTGAAGGTGAAATCATTTTTGATGGTGTAGATCTAGTCAAACTGTCAAACAAAGATATACAAGATTATAGAGGAAAAGAAATCGCCATGATTTTCCAAGATCCCATGACTTCATTAAATCCTGTATATACGATTAAAAATCAAATGATTGAAGTTATCTTAAGACATGTTCATATTACATCTGAACAAGCAGTTAAAGAAGCTCAAGACATTAAAGATCTAAAAGAAAGAGAAAAAACATTAAAAAACCTTGAAAAAGGGATTACAAGAAAACTAAATAAAAATGAAGCATTAGACCGTGCAATACACTACTTAAAACTAGTAGGCATACCCGAACCAGAAACAAGAATTAAAGAATATCCTCATCAATTTTCTGGTGGTATGAGACAAAGAGCACTGGTTGCTATGGCTTTAGCTTGTGAACCAAAACTTATCATTGCAGATGAACCAACAACAGCACTAGACGTAACTATTCAAGCACAAATACTAGATTTACTAAAAACCATTAAAAAAGATTTAGATACATCCATTATCTTCATCACACATGATTTAGGAGTTATTGCAGAACTTTGTCAAGATGTTATTGTCATGTATGGTGGTATGATCATGGAAAAAGGGACTGTTGATGAAATATTTTATAATCCTCAGCATCCTTATACCAAAGGACTTCATCAATCCATTCCAAAAGATGTTGTTGGTCAAAAAAATAGACTCATACCTATTCCTGGATCCCCACCAGATCTCATGAGCCCACCTAAAGGATGTCCATTTAGCCCAAGATGTCCATTTGCTATGGAGGCATGTATCAAAGAAGCTCCACCTTTATATAAAATCAGTGAGACTCAAGTATCTGCTTGTTGGCTTCAAGACCCAAATGCTCCAGATGTTGAAGGCTTTACAAAGTCAGAGGTGAGAAATCATGAATAAAGATAAAGTTTTGTTACGGGTGAGCAACCTTAAAAAGCACTTCTATATTAAACACTCACTTTTAGGTAGAGTTACTAAAACGTTAAAAGCGGTTGATGGTGTCAGTTTTGATATCTATGAGGGTGAAACATTTGGACTTGTTGGTGAAAGTGGATGTGGTAAAACAACATGTGGTAGAACCATCATTGGTCTATACGAGAACACTGGTGGAGAAGTATACTTTGAAGGTAAACTCATTTCTATTGGTACAGATGAGTTTGATCAAAACATCCATGAAATCCTGGATGAACTTAAAGAAAATGTACAAAAGATACCAAAAAGTCGCATAGATGAAATAACGACTTTAAAAAAACTATATAAAGAAAAAGTTGATCAAGAAATGCATAAGAAACATGAGGCTCTGCAAAAACAAAAGGACATCAAACGCAATCCTCGTGACATTCAAATGATATTCCAAGACCCATTTACTTCTCTTAATCCTAGAATGACTGTTTCTGAAATCATCTCTGAAGGAATAAAAACACATCAATTACTAGAAGGTAAGGCCATAGAAGAAAGAGTCTTTAGTCTATTAGAAACTGTTGGATTAAAAAAAGAACATGCCTCAAGATATCCACATGAATTTAGTGGGGGTCAACGCCAAAGAATTGGTATTGCTAGATCTTTAGCAATGAACTCAAAAATGATTATATGTGATGAACCAATCAGTGCACTTGATGTTTCAATTCAAGCACAAGTTGTTAATATGCTTGAAGATCTCCAAGAACAATTCGGATTAACATATTTGTTTATTGCACATGATTTATCCATGGTTAAACACATCAGTGATCGCATTGGAGTTATGTATTTAGGAAAAATGATGGAACTTGCGTCTAGTGATGCACTTTATGAAGAACCTTTACATCCCTATACAAAGAGTTTGTTATCATCGATTCCACTACCTGATCCACAAGCAAATAAAAAAAGTAAACGAATGATACTAAAAGGTGAAGTCACATCACCAATTAATCCAAAACCTGGTTGTAGATTTGCAGGACGCTGTCCATATGCAAAAGATAGATGTTTCACAGAAGATCCAGTCTTTGAAGAAATCAAAAAAGACCATTATGCAGCTTGCCACTTCGTCAAAGATATCAATGATTTGAAATAACCATATCAGATTATGATTATTTGAAATAAATAAAAAATGGAGGAGATTTAGAGTTATGAGAAAAATGTTGTTAGTTTTAGTCGCTATCGCAACCTTGTTCACACTCATCGCTTGTGGTGGCGGAGTCGATGCCAATACACTTAATTGGAATATCGGCGCTGATCCAAAAACTTTGGATCCAGGTCTAAACGGTGCTAGTGATGGTGGGGACGTCATCAACAACACGTTTGAAGGTCTAGTTAGAGAAAAAAATGGTGTTGTCTATCCTGGTATGGCGGAATCTTGGGAAATGTCTTCAGATGGTCTAACGTATACATTTAACATTAGAGAAGATGCTAAATGGTCAGATGGAACAGCTTTAACTGCTGACGATTTTGTTAGATCTTGGTTAAGAGGCATGGATCCACGAAATGCTTCTGAATACTCATGGATTTGGGAATACACTAATGTTGTAGGTGCTAATGAATTTGCATTTGCTGATTCAGAAAGTACAGATGCCGAACTTGATGCACTTGCTGATGATGTTGGTATTAAATCGCTAAATGATGGTGCTCAATTCGAAGTTACATTAACTGCGCCAACAAACTGGTTTGTATCACTGATGGCATTTTATCATTTCATGCCAGTTCCTGAAAGTGCTACAATCGCAGGTGAAGGTGCATGGGCTAAAGATCCTGAAAAAGCTATTTCTAATGGACCTTTTAAATTGACTTATTATGAAGTTGGAGATCATCTTGAACTTGAAAAGAATGAACACTATTGGAATGAAGATGAAGTTGGTATTCAAAAAATCAATGGATATTTCATCGATTTAGCAACAACTTCTTATGCAAGATATTATGCAGGTGAACTTGATGTATTAAATGATGTTCCATCTGATTTAATACCAAATCTATCTGTAACATCAGATGAGTTCTATACTTTTGCTTTACTAGGAACTTATTATGTGAATTTCAACTTATCTGGTACGCCTATTGGAGGTACTAGAGATATCGGTAATCGTGATGTTGAAATATTCGGTAATCAAAATCTACGTTATGCTTTAACTTTATCTATTGACCGTACAGCAATCACTGAAGCGATTGGTACAGGTGCAGTTCCAGCTGCTGGATTTATTCCTCCTGGATTTAAAGATCATAACGAAGAAGATTTCTACGAAAACAGTAAAGATGATTCTGAAATTGCTGTTGATGACAGCATGTACGACGAAGCTGTCGCTTACTTTGAGGATGCTGCTGATGAACTATATCCAAACTCATCAACCCCACTTGCTGACTTAAGAGCAGAACTTGAAACTAAGACATACTTATATAACACAAGTGAAGCACATGCTCAAGTTGGTGTACTGATTCAAGAAATGTGGTCTGAAAACCTAGGCTTTGAAATTAAACTAGGTAACGAAGAATGGGCAACATTCCAAGACACAAGAACTGATGGTGCTTACGATCTATCTCGTGGCGGATGGTTAACAGACTTCATGGACCCATCAGGTATGATTGGTATCTTCACTCAAGGTAATGCCTATAATGACCCTGATTATTATAATCCTGATTTTGAAGATGCATTAGAAGATGCTAGAGACGCAACTACTGCTGCTGCTCACTTTAATGCTTTATATGCAGCTCATGAAATCTTTATGGAAGATATGCCAGTGATTCCAATTTATCACTATAGTGATGTACTCATGGTAAGTTCTATAGTAACTGGTTGGTCAAGATCAGTATTGGGAACTATTGATTTCTCAACTGCTAGTGTAGACAAATAATATTTAACTCAAGCAAAAGAGTTTAAAGTGTACTCATCACTTTAAACTCTTTTTTTTGTCTATTTAATTAGACTAAAATCTCATAGATCATTTGTGTTTAATAGGAAGTAGTTCTTCTGGTGCATAGGTATTAACAACTTCCAATATTTGATCATTACTTGCTATAAATATATTAGCTTTCTTCAATCGATATTTTGATATCTCCCAAAATCCACTACCTTTAATCACAATCTCGGACTCAGAAAAGAATAACCATCCTTGTGTTGGTGTATGAATCATCGTGATTTCTTTAACTTCTTTCCAAGACACACTCTTTTTCATCCAAAGTAGTTTTCTATCTATACCTTTCTCACTAATTTTAACTTGGGGTAGCAAATACAGAAAAGCCCAGATCCATAATCCAAGTGGGAAAATTAAAAACATTAAAACCCCTATAATGATGACACCTGTCGTAACACTATCATTTCTACCTACTGTCATCATCAATATGTACATACTTACTGAAACAACCGTGAGTACTGTTATAAAAATATAAACCGGTAAAAACACAATGAATGTATCTTTCTTCTTTTTCATAATTAACTCCATCGTTCGTATTTATTTCAACCCATGACCTTTTTCAATCAGTTCAACCATTTTTGAAAGAGCTCTAATCGCTGGTGCACCATCGATGACATCATGATCAACTAGTACAGTCACATACAAATAATCTCTAATTTCGATATTGCCTTTAACAATACCTGGCTTTTTAATAATAGAACCAATCGCAAAAGAAAGCGGATGAACACTTTTAGGAATGACCCATCCATTAATTCTACCAATCATACCTACAGAAGTAATCATCACTGTTCCCATGTTCGATTTTGTTAAAAATGGACTATGTAAAATTCTCTTCCATATAAACCTTCTTAAAAACCTAGGAGCTCTAGCATAAATATTCATCATACGAGCATTTTTCTTTTCACCTAAGACATAATCGCCTTCGTTGTTTATAGCTTGATTTTGAGCATTAGCAATCTCTAAAGCAATATCACTAATCGATTTTTCATTAGTCTTTCGAATGAGATAAGGTAGCGGTACTTTGATGCCATCAGCTTCTCTTTCAATCATGATTGTTATATCAATATCATCGAATATAACAATTTTTTTCTTACCTTTTCTAATGCCATGAATCGATTTGTTTTCTTCAACTGCTTTACTGATGCATTTAATCATCCATGCATTAAAAGATAGGCCTTTATTTTCCTTTTTAAGTTCTCTTAACATTTTTCTTGCTTCAGTTACATCTAGTTCTATGAGTGATGTTATTTGATGCTTCATCTTACTTGCATAACCAATATCAACTGTTCCTACTCTGCTTTTTGCAAAGTCTTCTAGTTTATAATTGCCCAAATTTTTCATACTATCTCTCCATTCATACAATTACAATATCGATGTGATTATTATCGTTAATCATGGATTTTATCAAAAAATTGGTGTATCAAACCTGAAAGCCATCCATTGATTCGACGTATTCTATCTTCTATTTGATTTCCTTGATTCCATATGATTTGATTGATCTCATGTTCTAACTGATAAATTGTAAATCTTTCGGCTAACATCGGAATCGTCCAAAAGTGATCATAGTGATCAAGTATCGATTTTAATAGTGTTTCAAAACTTCTATCTAAATCCATAGGATATATACACCAATGAATTAAGTTGGTAAATTCGAAATCATATGATCCATATTGTGAACACTCCCAATCTATCATACCAACATATCTATTTTGATTAATGATAATATTTTTGGGGTGCAAGTCATTGTGGAGTATTACTGGACCTTCTTCAAAATTTAAACTATCTATATGATGATACATATATTTAAAAGCTAATGCTATCGTTTGTTGATCATCAGCAGAAAGATCTACTTGTTTGATTTGATTATGTAATAAACTTATATATTTTTGATGACCTGATTTCCAGCTTCCTCTGTGCTTTGGAATTGTTGGAATATAATGCCCAATATCATATTGATCACCTTTTATTTGATGTAATTGTTTTAGTGCTTTAGCAATATCTTTTCCTATTTCAATAGCATTGTCAGTCGATAAAGCAGGTATGGTATCATATAAATTTGACCCATGAAAAAAATCTAAGAGCATATAGTTTATCTTATTCTTTTGATGTATTATGCAACCATGTCCATATACTCTTTGAGTACCCTGCAAAACATTTAATCTTAAAAGCTTATGAACTTCATCTAATGTATGTTCTGAAATTCTTAGCATCAAACTTTGATTAACTAGATAATCGCATACCCGATCATTACTCTGAAACACTTCAATCTCTTTAGCATCTAAATTGCACTCACTTAAAATTTGATTGATGATATGTTCACTGTGATTTATATTGATTTTCATTATTTCCCTTTTGAGCAGTATAAGACATATCAATCCTTAAACATTGCCCATTCCTTTTCTTTAACAACTAAGCATTATTTCTTGTAAAATCAATGTTAGCCTTTTATAACATTTGTTATCATTATATAATTTTTACACGCAATCGGCCAGTAGTGATTTGAATTTTGTTTTTCTTACCTTTGATACAATCCCTAAAAAGAAAGATTTTGCATATACTGAGGTTGTTTAATGCCTAAGAATAAAGTAAAATAATGATAACTGTCAAGGAAAGGAGCACGTATTAAATACGTTTATAAAAACACTATGAAACCCTTAATCAAACCTAAAAAGTTAAATCCAGGAGATACTGTAGCTTCAGTCAGTTTATCATGGGGTGGTGCAGGTGATCCAAACACTAGCTTTCGATATGACTTGGCTAAAAACCGATTAAAAGAAGTTTTTGGATTAAATCTTATAGAGATGCCTCACACATTAAAAAGTCCTGAATTCGTTTATAATCACCCGGAAAAACGTGCAGAAGATTTAATGGCTGCCTTTAAAGATCCAAACATAAAAGCAATCTTTTCTACCATTGGTGGTGATGATAGTATCAGAATGTTACCATACATTGATTTTGATGTGATTAAAGACAATCCTAAAATCTTTATTGGTTATTCAGATACGACTGTCGCTCATTTTATGTGTCTGAAGGCTGGTCTTAGTAGCTTTTATGGTCCTTCATTATTAGCAGAGTTTGCTGAGAATGTTGAGATGCATGATTATACAGTAGAGCACTTAAAAAAGGCATTATTTAGCGATTTACCTATAGGAGAAATTAAACCAGCTTCCTATTGGGTTGATCAACACCTAAGATGGCATCAAGAAACAAAAGATATCCAAAGACATCAAGCACCAAATGAAGGATATGAACTCTTACAAGGTAAAGGTATCGTCTCTGGTCATCTCATTGGTGGATGTATCGAAGTCATGGAAATGATAAAAGCAACAACAATTTGGCCAAGTTTGGATCAGTGGAATGATGCAATCTTATTCTTTGAAACATCTGAAGATGTTCCTACACCTGATTATATTGAATACTGGCTTAGAAACTATGGTTCCATTGGTATTTTAAATCGTGTGAAAGGTATTGTCTTTGGGAAACCTTTCGATATGAAATACTATGACGAATATAAAAACAGTATTTTAAAGATCGTACGTGACGAACTAAAACTTAAGGATTTGCCTATATTATATAATCTAAATTTCGGACACACAGCACCTATGATCACGATTCCTTTTGGGGCAAAAGCAACCATTGATTGTGAACAAAGAACATTCATTATTGACGATTCTGGCGTGACAGCATAAAACAAACACATCATTATAAAGAGGATACCCGATTAAGGATATCCTCTTTTTGTTTTCGATTGATCTACTTTTCTAATTCTACTACTTTCGTATAAAGTCTTAATGGAAAACTACCATCATGACTTTCTCCAGTTATCATTCTAGACATGTTATTGGCTTTTGTTAATCTTGTAACACCTGCATGAATTAATAATGATGCATAAGTTTGATAGTCATTTCTAGACACCATGAGTCCAACAGTTTGTAAATGATTCTTATGTGGTTTTAAGGTGGTGATAATGTGTTCTTTTGGAAGCATTTTAATCCAAATACTTCTAAAAAGCATGGATAATTCTAGATTTGAATCATCAGATGTCATTACACTGATGCCGTCTTGTTGCCAAATCTTTTTACGTGTTTCGTGTTGTTCTAGTTTTTCATTGTATAACTGTAATGCGTTTTTACTTTTCATACCAAATGGGATAGGCTTATGCTTACGATTTACGTCAATAAATATCTTGAAAAATCGATCAGCAAACTGATCAAGTTCTTCTCTCGAATCAGTATCAACAAATATACCTTGTGCAGACGAACATAAAACTTGATTGGTCATTGCCATGTGATTGGCAATGCCTATTAAGTCTTCATCGCTTGCATCCAGTGTCGCATAGCCAAATGACAGTTTGTGCCCCCATTCAATAATTTTGGTTGTCACAGAAGCCATTGATCGTGCTGCCTTAACGGCAACATCACCTCCCCAAACAATAATCGCATCTGCAATATCAGCAAACATCTTCAAAGTTTCAAGTTCAGTTGATGGCACATCAAAAACATATATGTATGGTTTTAATTTAGGTTCTATCTCGATTAGTTCAGATAACAGTTTAACCGACACACCTCTGTCACCTGAAGGTAGTTTTAAAATATTTATATTTCCAGCGAGTAATCCTTCAATGACTGAATATGCAGGTAAAGCATCAACATTACCTGCTGCAATATGAAATAATATACCTAATGGATATATTTTTCTTTGGACATGCTCATTTAAACCTTCTAAAGATTGATAATCTTTACCTAACTCAATTTCCATTTTTTTGAATAATGCATCTTTTTCAAACATAGGCATGTGGTTCAAAAAATAATCATAAGGAATATCAAACTCTTCGAGTAATGGCAGTATCAAATCATCATATGCTCCTTGTTTAACTTTTTGAGCGAGCTTATCACATGCCATAACAACATCATCAATATTCAAACGATCTTGAGCTTGTAATGTCTTATAACAATCATTTCTAAGTGACTTAAGTTTTTCTGATTGCTTATGATTTTCTAATATTTCACCATGATATAAAATCATATAATCACCTCAGCTCTTCAAGAGATCTTCTGCACCTTGTGCACAAGTCGTAATATCTTTTATACCTACACGTCCTATGATTTCCAGCCATGGTGATTGCGCACCACATGAACATCCTTCATCGTGTAAAATCCCCAAATCATCTGTCATGATCGATAAGAGTGGAGTACCTTCAACCATAGGTGTCAATAAATTAATAAGTCCTATTTGTCCATTAGGCACTGGTTTAAATGTATCGGGATCTCTAATAATTACCCTTGCATAAGCAGGTACATGAAAATGATGATGTTCACAATCAATGTATAAAATAGGATGTTCAACCGCACCAAAGAATTCAACACAGTTTTTCTCTTTAATGCCTAAGACATCATGCACAAGTCGATAGAATTCTTGTTTATCTACTTTTTCTGCATAAAACTGTTTCCATCCACCACCTACAGTGATTTTGGATCCTTTAGGCATAGTGAGTTTGATACCTTCAGCTTCCATTTCTTTAAGCAAAAAATATGTGTATGCTGGAAAACCTATGGTTCGAATCGGTGTTCTTTTTTTAGATGCAGAAATAAAAGCTTGTTTCATATGTTCTAAATCTACTTGATATCCCTTTTCTTTTGAATAGCGGATTGCATAGATTCTCTTCTTTGCAGGTGCAACATAAGTAAAACCATATGCAGTTTTCATGATACCCGCATCACTATGTTTTGTTGGCTCATATCCGAATATCAAATAAGTGACTGGTCTCATAGACCACAACTTATGCACCGCAAACAATCGCTTTATCATCTTAAAACCACGCCAAAGGTCACCTACACTTAAGGCAATCTTACTTTTAAAACCTGTCGAAGTACCTGAAGAAGTAGCTTTGATTGGCATTTTCCATAAAGGTTTTGAAAAAAGTTCATGGTGTTTAAAATATAAAGTTGGAATAAATGGTAGATCTATCAAATCATCGATAGATTCAATGTTTGTTGGGTCGAAATTTGCTTCATCTAATATCCGCTTATAATCTTCGCAGTTATTATAATGATACATTGCGTTTTCTCGCATCGCAAGACAAAATAGATCATCTGATTTTTTCAAATCATATGGTCTTTTCAAGTTAAACAGTTTTCTTGCATATCTTCTTTTCATCATGACCTCCAAAGATTTATTATATAGACTTACTAAACATTATTTATTATCTGGAATATGACCTTATTGCGCCACAATTCGGACATTTAGTCTTATCTTTAGCAATCACAGAGCCACAATATAAACAATAGTCTTTTTTCTCCTGGGTATCATCATTAGTATATTGATCTAGACTTGATCTTTGCGAACTCGATGTCTTGAAGTAATATGTTAAAGATAGAATAATTGAGAAAATCAAAATCAATCCAATGCCTAATGCAATCCTACTCAATCGAACTGCTTCAACATAACTTCCATCATCAGATAAATCAAAATTCATATAATCGGCATTGATAGAATCTGTATCAGATGTTAATGGTAATCTATCAACAACAATTTGGATTTCTCCTCTTCTAAAAATCCGAGAAGCTTCTTCTACCGTGTAAATAGAATACGTATACCCATCTTCATACCATAAATCAAAGTTAGAATCTTCTATATTATAAGTGATATAATACTTACCACCTTCACCTAGAAACTGATTTGTGACTTTTGCAGTGACATATTGATTAGGTTCAGCTGTTTCAATCATATTGAAGTAGTATGACTGATCCCTTTTGATTTGGTTTATTTTAGAAAGTTGTGTAAAAAAGAAAACACTACATATGACAAGCCCAAAGACTAAAAAGGATATTAAAGGACCGATTTTTGGTCCTGAATTATATCCGGATGAACCTGTTGTGTATGATCTTCTGAAGAAAGGATATCTATATCGATGATAGTCATTATCTCGACGCTGAAAAGATCCAAATTTGATACCTTTAGAACTTCCAATTCTAGATCCTCCAAAGCTGTGACCGCCTCTTCTTCCACCGTGAGAACCTGATGGCATATGTGTTCCCTCCTTAACGATTATTATGTGCACATTTAAACCTTAGAAAAAAATGATTTGTTGAAGTTAATGATTTTTGAGATATTATTTATTTAATAAACTCTTTTTCCTTTGCAAATTTCACTGAAAAAAGCAACCCAACAATTGCTATTAAACCAAATACAACACTTCCAAATATCATGACTCCATCAGTGGTATACGTATATGTCGCTACATCATCTGTATTTCCCGTTCGTGTATAAATATTTTTTATAACAGTGCTATTAATAAAGCACAATATGACTCCCAAAAATCCTAAAACAAAAATTGAAATGCTTAATACAAACTTTTTCATAGTGAACCCCCTCCAACTCGGTTATATAACTAACTATTATGATTACATCACTTTTACATTACGAGCTTGGTACATCTAATAAATGTACTTCGTCAATTTTATAATGTATTATATACTCAAAATCCGAGCCATTAATGATTTGTGATATAAATCCTGGACTAGTTTTAACAACTAAATATAGATCATCACCAAACTCATATATTTTTTTAACATGCGTTTTAATTTTGAAATCTAATACTATGATTTCATCATCAGCATTCATTAATATAACTTGATTATTAAAGAAATCTGAAGACTCTGAAATGTCTGTATAATGTGAAGAGTTTGGTCTATAAACCTCATTTTCTTGTTTTTCCTCAATAAAATTAGATTCTGAATCATAGATATCAATTGTACCTTCATAAATGGAACTTTTACCATAGAATATTTGATGATCTTTTTTCCAAAAATCAATATACTCATCTTTATCATGAGTCACAACTTCTATTTCACCTGACTCAATATGATATATACTAGCTATGTGATTTCCAAATGTTCGATTAAGCAAATCACCATAAACAATAATGTAATCATTTGTCAGCATAGGATGAACTTGATTTGCTATACCATATTGACTCGTTTGATCTAAATATCCAATATGTTCTAAATCTAACAATTCACCTGCTAATGAGTGTTCAACATAATCTATTTGAATGTTTCCATTATCAAATAGTGTTACACCTTTTAAATGCTGATCAATGATGAAATCTTCATAAAAATAAACTGTATCAATGATTTCGTATGTATTGCTTTTTGAATCGAATTTCACGAAAAAAGTATCTCCGTATACTTTCACACTTGTGTAGACATACTCATTATATTGTGCTGAAGTTGCCCTTACTTCTCCAGCTCTTATACCATCGCCATCATTATCTAAGGTAAGCGTCTCTGTAACTTCTTTTGAACTCATTATATTACCTTTTGAATCTGTAACGGCATAAACTAGCATATCATCATAGCAATCGTCATCATCTAAAGCATCAAAAGTCTGTTCATAATTTTTAAGAACAAAAATTAAATAATCTTCATGCTCAAACATATTTAAAACAGTTGAATTTTTATAATATCCTTTTGCTAAATTGAATTGATTATCGGGATATCTTTCTATAAAATAAATAGCTACCATTAAAACTGCAATACAAGTAACTACAATCATTAGTATAATCTTTTTCATTTAATCTCCCCCAATATTGTATGGTAGTGTCAAAAGTTTAAAATTTCGACCTACTCTCTTTCTATTTTTAATACTCTTCTTATCAATAAAAAGAGTAGTCAATCCCATGTTATAATGAATGTGCGAACATCACATAAAAGGAGATTAACTACCTATGCAAAGTTTACCACATTTCATTCAATCTTTAAAGAGTCTAGAGCAAAATATTTATCTTATATCAACACATCTAGAACCTCTTATGTTGAATCATCGTGTATCTGATCAGTTAGAAGAAAAACTCACTACACCTGAGATTCATGATCATATATCACTCATCACCAATCATCTAGAAAACTGTCTTGTCATTATGGAGTTTTACTCTATTTCCAACGGAGTTGCTTTTTCTGAGTGTATTAGTTTAAGTGATTATAATTAAGTTTTGCTTAATATCATATCCAACATTTTAAATGCACTTTCGTACTTAAATAATTTCCTAGCTTCTTCAACTTTGAAGAAGGAAATTCTACTGTCGGGTTCTCCTTCTTCTTTAATTGCATTTGGAAAGTCTCCATTCCAGTCTATTATTAGAAATACATAAAATAATACATTAATTTCAGGAATTACTAATTCTCCACAAAACACCTTGTCATTGATGTTAATTTGATTTCCGAATTCTTCACCAATTTCTCTATAAAGTGCGTTAATAATATAATTCTCATCATATTTATCTTTAAGTTCTATTTTTCCATTTGGATAAAAGGCTTCTACATTAAAACCTTTCCCTCTATCCTCGAGTAACACTTCACCATTTCTATAAAAACAAAATGCTACTGCTTCTATTAATCCATTTTTATATGAAACCTGATCCATAATTAACACTCCTCCTATATTGAAACAGCTGATAAGTAAGAAGATTATTGACATTATAAATATAATAGATTTTGATTTTGTCGTACTCTTTTCACATTATCTGTGTTTAACTCTTTTTAATGATACTTATAGTAAGATGTCTTGTCTTTATGGACTTTATCTGTTTTTGTATTAATAGTGCATATTTAGATAAATTATGAAACATAAAGTGTTCATTATAATGATAGTACTTATTCATCACAAGTTCTTACCCGAAGTCCCTTTCCCCATAACACATTTAATTATCAATATTTTTGATCTTTCTTACAACGACTATCACAGTAAACCATGTTGTAATTATATATATTAATAAATATATCAATGGAGTTATTACTTCATCAACACTCTCAAATCCTTGAAAAGTTAATCCTAATGTAGATAATGAAGTAACTAATTCTATAACTCCAAAAAATATAAATAATTTACCAAATTCAACATTTGCAATTATCCATATCTTTTCATTCGACAATGACTTTTCAGTTCTAAAGCCAAATATTCCATTTCTTTTCGGTGTGAATTTAAAAAATATAATTCCTAAAATAATCTTTAGAGCTAACATGGTTTCTAAGAAAATCCAAATACCAAGAATTGTCCAATATATCATTCTAACCCCTCCATTTTATATGGGTAGTGTCAAAAGTTTAAAATTTCGACCTACTCTCTTTCTATTTTTAATACTCTTCTTATCAATAAAAAGAGTAGTCAATCCCATGTTATAATGAATGTGCGAACATCACATAAAAGGAGATTAACTACCTATGCAAAGTTTACCACATTTCATTCAATCTTTAAAGAGTCTAGAGCAAAATATTTATCTTATATCAACACATCTAGAACCTCTTATGTTAAATCATCGTGTATCTGATCAGTTAGAAGAAAAACTCACTACACCTGAGATTCATGATCATATATCACTCATCACCAGTCATCTAGAAACCCTTAATGATTTACTAACACCATTAATCAAACCCTTAAAACAACAAACAACGCCTAAGCATAAGCCATCTATGACTGGCTATGCTTCTTTTAAAATAGATGAGCCACCGATTGTTAAACAAAACCATTATAAGCAACTATCTTTTGAAGATATCCTCGCTCAATCAGAAGAGATCATTAAACCCATCAAAAGACAAAAACCATTTTCTTATGAAGGTCTATGTCTTAACTGTGGTGCTCCAAATGAATATATCTACGCACATACAAAGACTCAAAATATGTGTAAAGTCTGTAAACAAACTTTCACTTTAAAGAAAACTTATCATGAAGAAATCACACATCATTGTCCACACTGTCATCAAAAACTTGAAGTTCAGCATATGCGTAAGGATTATGATGTTTTAATGTGTCATCATTATCAATGTCCTTTTTATCTTAAAAACAAGAAATCATTAACAGCGGGTGACGCTGATCATTTACTCATCAATGATTCTCAACACAAGCTTAGATATCACTTTAGATTGTTTAATTTCACATTGGCTTCTTTAAAGGATCTAAATCATTTGTCTATAAACTCTAAAGTAGATTTAGACAAGATCCATCACTCTAAATATACACTAGGTTTAGTTTTGACTTATTATGTGAACTATGGATTATCCTCTAGAAAAACCGCTCAAATACTTAAGGAAGTACACGACTTAAAGTTAACACATCAAACCGTCGTTAACTACGCTGAAGCTGTCGCAGCTATCACTGAATCACTCAATGTTATTTATCCCTATAAACTATCAAACACTGTAACTTTTGATGAAACTTATATCAAAGTCATGGGGAAATCTAATTATGTATTTTTCGGTTCAGATACCCACAATAAAATCATTACATCTTATCGGATATTTGATCAAAGAACAACTAAAAATGCAGTCACTACACTTTTTGAAACATTTAATAAATATAGGCAATTACCTAAAAAACTTCATGTCGTTACGGATGGTAATCCTATTTATAACGCTACACAAGTTTTCTTTAAAATGAATGATGTTAATTTCGATTTATATCAAGTCATTGGTGTAAAAAACAAAGACAGTATCTCTAAGAAATGGCGATCCTATAAACAAGCTGAAGAACGTTTAAATAGGACGTATAAGTTTAATTATCATGGTACTAATGGGTATGGAAGTTTAAGAAACGCGAACGTTTACATGAGTTTATTCGTCACATTTTATAATTTCTTAAGACGTCACTCATCTCTCAATTACAAGAGACCTATTGAACTTGACATCTTTTCTAAAGATGAATTGATGCCTAATCAATGGCTCAAACTTATGGATTATACTAACTCGCTTTTTGAACAAGCAAGATATCAATCTTAATCACATTCTTCCATAACTTCCATTAAACTTTTGACACTACCTTATTTAAAGTTGTTTTTTCTTTCTTCTAGGATTTATATATACTTTTAACGCTTCTTTGATCGTTTTAATCTCAATACTTCCTTTTTCTGCTGATTCTCCATCTGCATTCCAAATCACATCTTTATTTGTTGTGATTTTAAAATGATCACTAACCAAATGAAAATCTTCTCTTAACTTCTTACCACCTCTAATGAATGAGGATAGCAGTCTAAACCTTCTAAACTTTCTTCTACTTGTAAAAATTCTGAGTTCAAACAATCCATCATTTAATTTACTTTGAGAAAAGTTAACTAATCTCATGCCGCCAACACGATTCGAGTTTAACCCTAAAACCATCATACAATCGGTTTCTAACACTTCACCATTATATTCGATTTTAATCGGATAGTTATAATCTTGTACAAAATCCTTCATCGCAGCAAACACATAAGCTAAATAACCGTATTTCTTAATCCGTCTTCTAGATACATCATAACTGACTCGAGATAATACTCCACTTGCTGCTGTGTAAACAAAATATCGTTCGTTCATTTGATTAACATCAATCTTAACTGGATCATTTTTAATATACATTCTAAGTGCACACGTCAATATCCTGGGTATACCCAAAATAGATGCTATATCATTCGCTGTTCCACTTGGAAGAATTGCTAGTGCAGGTCTAATGTCAGATTTCATCATGCCATTAACGACTTCATTAACCGTTCCATCTCCGCCAGCTACAAAAAAAACATCATAATCTTTTGCTGCTTGAAAAGCTTTCTCCTTTAAATCTCCAGATTTCTTAGATTCATAGACATCAAGAGAAAAACCTCTCTTTTCAAAAAAAGATATGATGTGTTTTACTTTATGTTTAAATGTAGATCTACCACTGACGGGATTATACATTAATAAATATCTCATAGATTCGCCCCTTTATGGTATTTTATCATAAAAACAATAAGTAAAAAAGAGTCGTTAGACTCTTTCATTAAAAACAACGTTTGTTACAATAAACTGATACCAATGATAATCTCCATCCTCTAACTTCCAGATCACTTTACCTTCAACAGGTAATTTGAATCCTTGAAAATCCTTGATGTTACACATCTCGATTCTCCATGGTTTTAACTGATAGACACCATCAAACTCTCCATATCTCAAAGCTTCAAATGAAATCATATGTCCTTGATCATTAAACTCAAAAATGCCATCAGCTGTCACATCCTTATAACTCATAATAGCTCTTGCATGATGATCATCAATAGCTTCCCATTTAATATAATCTTTTAATGCAGCTGTTGGAACCCAACATATTTCAGCTAAATATCTTAAAAGTGTGCCTTGATTCATTTCGACACCTTTACTATCTACTACTTTTAAAAAACTCATCACTTTAATCAGCATTTCACCTTGACCATGCATATATCTATCTCTACCAGAGATATGAACACCAGGCATCATTTTTACTAAAACCTTCCATATAAATCCTGGTTCTTGAGTTATAACATATTGCTTAGCGGTTGCTTTCATCCATGGTTTATCTTGACCAAGTCTCATCTTTATGTCTTGAGTCATATAAGCTTGATATATGTTTTTCTGATTTTTGAAATCATGAAGATTTAACCATTTTTTGACTGGTTTAGGCAACTCATCAAACTTGCTTAAATCCATATCTTCATCACCTTTACTTAATGCCAAAAGTTCTTGAACTTCTTTCTTAAATTTAGAAACAAAGATAACTCTAGAAATAAAACCAATGATCCATATCACAACTAATAATCCTAAGATACTTAACACAATATATAAAGCAATATCTAACATGACTACAACTCCTTTCAATACTCAACCTTATTATATCAAAAAAAGGCATTACTGCCTTTATTTTTTATAAACTGAATAAACACCCAAAGATATCACTGGAAACTCCTGTTGTAGTTTTTCAATTACTTGATCAATCATCTTAAAATCTTGATTGATGCCTTCTAACTCTAAGTAAAAGTGGTATGTTCCTAACTTCTTCTTTGTCGGTCTCGAAATAATCGATGTCATATTCACCTGATATTCTTTAAAAACTTTGATGATATCAAATAAAAGACCAGGTCGATCAATCTTTGGACTAATAACTAATGATACTTTAAATGTTTCTTTCATTTCATGTTTTGGATGGTCACGTTTATGCGTCATGACTAAAAATCTGGTATAATTATCCTTCTCATCTTGAATCTTATCATCAATAATCTCATTTTCTTTTACCAAATGATTTGGAACAATTGCTGCACTAGATGGATCCTCTACATATGCTTGATAAGCGTACACATTAGAATCCATAACCATAATCTCTTTATCTTTAAAACCATCAAGAAAATCAAGACACTGATTTTTTGCAGCATATTGAACATAAACCCTTTGAATATTATCTTTTTCTGCATGGCTTACAAAACAAAAAGAGATTGGTATATGAATCTCTGAAACTATTTTTAAATGATGTTTGATAATCAAATCCATATGTATGCCGATATATCCATCGATCGTATTTTCTACAGGACAAATCATCACATCAACTTGATCTTTAATATCCATCATTTCTTTGATGTGCTTCACATATACAAATTCAACTGACGCTCCTAAATCTTTTTCATAAACTTTACCTGCTAAATAAGAATACGTACCTATCGGACCTAAAACTGCTATTTTCATCTTGTGCTCCTTATACCAAATATGAAGTATTGTAACAAAAACATCATCTGCTGTCAAGAACAAAAGTGAATAAATTCACTAGGGGCGATAAAAATCGCCTTTTTCTTTTTAAAGTCACATTGTATAATAGATTTATGGAACCTATAGTGATTAAGTATAAATTTAAAGATCAATTAGAACTTGCTCTTAAACATGGTGAACATGTCTTTAACAATGAGCTTGTTAAACTATCTAATTTAAAAGTATATAGAGATAACTCCATTTCCATTCAATCTATATTTGCTACCTATTGGGATTCATTTAAACTTCATTTTGAAGATAAACTACGTCCCTCAATTATCGAAAATGTTGAAAAAATGATACATTGTCGTGATTTCAAATATGGCTACTTCTTCTATGAATGCCCAACTTGTGATAACTTTCATATCCAAGGTCTTTCTTGTCATTCAAGGTTTTGTCCTTCTTGTAATCAAAGATATCGAGAAGCTCGAACACTTGCGATTGAATCCAAATTACTTAAGTGCCCTCATAGACATTTTGTCTTTTCAGTTGCTAAAGAGATGCGTAAATTCTTTTGGCTTTATAGAGACTTATTTGATATCTTATTTCAAACTGTAAATGAAGTTCTTCATAAAGCTGTTAAGAAAACGAAGGCTGACCACCAATTAGATAGAAGACTTGGCATCATTTGTTTTCTTCACACCTATGGCAGAGATATGAAGACCAATCCTCATATCCATGCTTTAGTTGCTGAACGCTTTATTGATGCTCATGGTCATCTATCCAACATGTCTTTCTTTCCTTTTGAGAGACTGCGTATGTTTTGGCAATATAGACTCTTAAGTAACATCTCAGCCTATTTGAAAACCCATGCGACAAATTCTATCTATAATGAGTTTAATCGCTTAAGAAGTTATCTCATTCATAAGTATAAAAAAGGCTTTTACACTTACGGGCCTCAATTAAAGAGAAAATCTAGCTTGTCTACAGCCAAAAAGATTGCTAAATACATCGCCAGATATGCTTCTCATCCAGCCATCTCTGAATCTAGAATTGATGACTTCGATGATATCAATCACCAAGTCACTTGGCATTTTGATCCTCATGAAGATGATCAAATTTCAGATAAACATCATAAACGAGGTACTCAAATCATCACTGATCATGTCTTTAAATTTATTGCACGTCTCATTAAACACATCCCTGATAAAGGATTTCATCTGATTCGTTATTACGGTTTTTATTCAAATCGGACAAAACGAAAAATTGCCTCTGAGTTAAAGTTAGTTAACCCTAAATCTTTGACTTATCTTAAACATCAACTTCACTTTCGAACTTTGTTGCTTAAGACTTATCACTATGACATCTTTAAATGTCAGTGTGGTTCTACTATGGTTTTAAATCTTGATGCTTCATATCTACCAAATCACCGAAAAGAGAGGTTATTTAGCGATGCCTAAACTATTTAAAACTAAATCTGTGCATATGTCTTTTGTTCAAAAAAAGAATTTGTATGCTGAATATAAATCAGCTGTTAAGCAGGGATTCATTGCTGGCCCTGCCGCTTCATTTAATGCATTTATATCGATGCCTAATTTTGATATCATGGTTGATATGAAATGTCTGCACTGTGGATTTGAACTTACTGTCAATTTTTCTGGTTATGCTCACTTTATGGAGACTGAAGGTGCTGCTTTTCCCGTTGATGTTTGTAGTCATTGTGGTAAGTTGCAGTTTGTGCCTTTAGATATTTATCATAAACTTATTGATTAATTTGTTGACTCGTTTTACAGACTCATTTTAGATGAGTTTTTTCTGTTTGTTTTTATTTAAATTATCAATTAGAATTTCCTAGTTAATCAAGAAAAGAGACTGATTTATCCAAGGACAAATCAGTCTCCGCTTCATATCTCTTTATAGGGGATTTAGATATTCTTAAATATAATAGCTGTACCCATACCGCCACCGATACATAAAGATGCTAAACCTAAATTTTCATTACGTTTTTTCATCTCATGAATGAGTGTAACAACAATACGTGCACCACTAGCGCCAACTGGATGACCGATTGCAATCGCTCCACCATTGACATTTGTTTTTTCTAATAACTGATCATAGTCTACACCTAAATCAGATGATAAACACTTCATGACACCAATGCTTTGAGCAGCAAAAGCTTCATTAAGCTCTAATAATCCAATTTGATCTAGATTTAAACCTGATCTATTTAATACATTTTTAACTGCTCCAACAGGTCCTAATCCCATAAACTTAGGATCAACGCCTGCTTGATCAACTTCAATAATTTCAACAAGCGGTGTCAAATGATATTTCTTAACAGCTTCTTCACTAGCAAGCATAACATATGCAGCACCATCATTAATCCCTGATGCATTACCTGCAGTGACACTGCCATCTTTTTTAAACGCAGCTCTTAATGTACCCAATTTTTCTAAAGATGTTTTACGATTTGGATATTCATCTTTATTAAAATGAACAACATCTCTACCAATTTTAACATCTAGACCTACAACTTCATCATCAAAACGACCTTCATCAACTGACTTAATCGCTTTAACTTGTGATTGATAAGCAAAAGCATCTTGTTCTTCTCTAGAAATTTGATATTTTTCTGCAATATTTTCTGCAGTAATGCCCATATGAATACCATCATAAGCATCAATTAATGCATCATAGATCATATGATCAATGACTTCTAAATTACCCATTTTATATCCACTTCTACCTTTAGAAGGCATCAAATGAGGAGCTTGACTCATGGACTCAGTACCACCAGCAACGACTAAATGTTCCCATCCAGCCTTAATCTTTAAAAAGCCGTCCATAATTGCTTTCATACCTGAACCACAAACCATATTTACTGCATAACCAGGAACTTCAATAGGAAGACCAGCTTTAATCGCGACTTGTCGTCCAATCCCTTGTCCTTGACCAGCAGGCAAAATATTTCCAGAAATCACTTCATCGATATCTTTTGGATCTACTTTTGTATCTACTAATAATTGTTTAACGACTGCTGCCCCAAACTCAGATGGTGAAGTATTAGATAAAGATCCTAAAAAACTTCCAACTGCAGTTCTCTTAGCAGCAACTACATATACTTTTGACATATATTTAATCCTCTATTAAAGAAGAATTAAACCTAAACCGATGATAACGCCAGAGTATAATAAAACCATTAAACAGTAACCCATAATATTCTTAGCACCAAGCTTAGCGATACCTAATACTGGTAAAGCCCAGAATGGTTGAATCATATTTGTCCAAGCATCACCCCAAGCGATTGCCATAGCTGTTTTAGCAGTATCTACACCAAGTGTAACTGCAGCAGGCATCATAATTGGAGCTTGTACAGCCCATTGTCCACCACCTGATGGTACGAAGATATTAACGATACCAGCAGATAAGAAACTAAATAATGGGAAAGTTGTACCATTTGATACATTTACGAAGAAGTCAGAAATAGCACCAGCAAGTGATACATTATTTTCTAAACCTTTATAAGTCATCATACCCATAATACCAGCATAGAATGGGAATTGTAATAAGATTCCACCAACACTCTTAGCAGCACTGTTAACAGCTTTAACTGTATTAATTGGAGTACCATGTAATAATATTGCAGCAAATAAGAAAATGAAAATCACGATATTTAATCCTAAGTTAAATCCATTTTCAACGAAATATAAAATAATGAAAGTAAAGCCCATTGCTGATAATACATAGTTAATAATTCTACTATTTTCTAATTTTTCAGCAGGAGTCATTTCAGATTTAGGTTTCATAGGAACTACTGGATCATCTTCTAATAAAGCTGGATCAACAGTCTTAACTTTGTCACCTTTTGGATGCATTAATGCAAGTAATATTGGTAATGTTACTAAAATAACACCAACAATAATTAAGTTCATAGCTGAGAAAATTGTTTGGCTAGTTGGAATTGCATCAACAACTGCTCCACCAGTTTGTGTCACTAGATTTGCTCCACCAGTTGCAAGAGTCAAAGGGATAGATCCTGACATACCAGCATGCCAAATTAGGAATCCTGAATAAGCAGCAGCGATTAATAAAGGATAGTCAACACCTTTAACACGTTTCGCTACTTCTTTAGCGAAAATCGCACCAATAACAAGACCAAAGCCCCAGTTGATAAATGATGCTACTAAACCAATAACAGATACCCAAATGATTGCTTGAATCTTATTCTTTGGAATAGATGCTAGCTTACCTAAACCTTTTTTAAATAAAGGTGCAGTTGCTAAAATTGTACCTGTAACTAAAATCATTGCCATTTGCATAGAAAATTGCAATAAGCTCCAGAATCCACCATACCAAGCTTCAATAATTGTAAGAGGACCTGACTGAGTTGTAATCATTGCTACTAAAAATACTACAAACGTTAAGATGATCGCAAAGATGTATGGATCTGGTAAAAATCTTTCAACAAGTTTTACAGAACCTTGAGTCATTTTATCAAAAATCTTTTTCATGTTCTTTCTCCTTAAATTTCCATTTCTTTTATATTTTCACTAATAATTAGTGTTGCTTCTGTGTTCTTTTGAACTTCTTCAGCAGTTACACCAGGTGCTAATTCTTTTAATACAATACCTTTGTCTGTCACTTCCATTACGCCTAATTCAGTCACGATCATATCGACTTCTTTAACAGCTGTAAATGGTAGTGTACATCTTTTTAAAATCTTTGGAGTGTCTTTTGATGTGTGTTGCATCGCAACAATCACTTTTTTAGCTCCAACTAATAAATCCATCGCACCACCCATGCCAGGAACCATTTTTCCTGGAATAATCCAGTTCGCGATATTACCTTCTTCATCTACTTGAAGTGATCCTAATACGGTGATATCCACATGACCACCACGAATAATTCCAAATGATGTTGCACTATCAAAGAATACGCCACCAGTTGTCATGGTTACAGGTTTTCCACCAGCATTTGTTAAATCCCAATCTTCGTTTTCAGCATCCGGTACAGGACCTAAACCTAACATGCCGTTTTCAGATTGGAATGTAATATCTAATCCATGGTCAACATAGTTTGCTACCATTGTAGGAAGACCAATACCTAAGTTAACAACATCTCCATCTTTGAGTTCTTTTGCTACACGTCTAGCAATCAGTTCTTTTGGATTCATTGTTTTCCTCCTTCAACGATATAATCAACGAAAATATGTGGTGTAACGATGTGATCAGGGTTAATATCCCCAGCCTCCACAATTTTTCTTGCTTGTACTACAACATGTTCACAAGCTGTAGCCATAAGTGGATTAAAATTTCTTATGGTTTTGTTATAAAGGATGTTACCTTTTTTATCTACAACATGCCCTAATAAAAATGCAAAATCAGCTTTAAGTGGTTTTTCTAAAAGATACTTCTTACCATCTACTTCTAACACTTCTTTGCCTTCTTCAACAATCGTTCCGATGCCTGTTGGTGTTAGAAACCCACCTAAACCAGCTCCACCTGCGCGTATACGCTCAGCTAAAGTTCCTTGCGGTACAAGATCAACAATCATCGAACCTTCAGTCATTTTTTGTCCTGCAATAGGATTTAAACCAATGTGCGATGCAATGAGTTTTTTAACTTTACCTGCATCGATAAGTTTGCCAACACCTTTGCCTGGTAAACCTGCATCATTACAGATAATCGTTAAATCTTTAACATCAGTTTTAAGCAGTTCATCAATGATTTCTTCTGCTGTACCAATGTTCATAAACCCACCAACCATGATACTTGCGCCATCAAAAACTTTAGCAACAAAATCTTTTTTAGAGATTAGTTTATTCATCACTTAACGTTTTCCTTTCTTAAATTTATATGTAAGTACTTACTTACATTATAGAACTTTTTATTTTTGAATACAAGCGTTTTCAGAAAAAAAGTTAAAAAAAGAACTGCTTGGCTAGCAGTTCTACTCTTTAACATATAATCTGATCAGATCTTCTTCGAATGTTTCTATAAGTGTTTTATAGTTAGCGTTATCATAAATTGAGTTCGCATGGACTTTAAGTGTAAATATACCCATGATCATAGAGACAATGGAAGTTGCTACTAAATACGGATCTCCAACAAACTTTCCTTCTTCAACTTTTTTTACAAAATAGTCTTTCATAAACTCAGTATAGTCAATTGTATTGGTGAATTTCAATCCTTCTTCATCAATTTCTCTAATTTGTATTAAATACATTTTGATATTATTTTGCAAAAACATATAATAAGTATCAGTAAAAATCTTAATATCTTTTTTGATATCCCCAGTAAGATCATGTGCTACTTTTTCAACAATATTACCTTCATAGGCGAAATGTCTAATCACTGCTTGTAATAAATTACTTTTACTTTTAAATGTCCTAAATAAAGTGAGTTCATTGACCCCAGCTTGTTCTGCAATCTTTCTCGTTGATACACCTGAATATCCATACTCAGAGAATAGTTTTGTTGCAGCAAGAAGAATTTTCTTTTCTGTCGCTCTCACTAGCATCCCTCTTTCTTGCGTAATGTTTATCTATATTATAACACTTATTTTTAAGGAAATATAGACTTGAAAGATAATACGAACTTATATATAGTAAAACGTTGATATTGAAATAAATACGAAATAATGTAGACAAATATTAGAAGTATATAAAAACATCATTTATAAATTTAATAATCTAAATCATTAAAACGTTTTCAAACAAAGAGAGGATTGATTGCCCATATTCCTTATGTTATTCTATACATAAATAAATACAAGGAGAAATTTAATATGAAGAAATTAGTACTACTATTTTTGTGCGCTTTTTCGTTTGCCCTTCTTACTGCATGCGATGAAACTGATGATCAACCAGAGTCACCAGAAGTTCCACAACAAGAAACAACAAGTCCTTCTAGCTTTTTCGAAGTTATGGATTTTGAACCATCAGGGTATACACCAGGATATCGTTATTTCTTAGCAGGTAGTTTGAATGAAGATGGTGAAATCACTCAAATACATTTTGATATGGTTTCAACGGCTAATATTTCAAAACGTAGTGAAAACTATCAAATGAATGTAACTTACATTATGATCGGTGGTTTACAAGATTATCAAACCATTGACATTTTTATTGGAGGATCAACCGAGAACATCCCTCAAGCTATGTATACGATTAGAGGACAAATCAAAGCTGATGGCTCGGATTTATTAATGGGTCTTCCTTTATTAAGCTTTTTTGGAGCTCCAGTGAATCCAGAAAGTGTCCCTACAGACGAGATTTATCAATTGTTATCTACAGGATTCGATAATTTTAATATTACAGCAGAAACAACTGTTGCAGATTTGCTTGCGCAAGTAAGACTTTATGATAGTGAAAATAGTCTTGTAAAAAATGGTAGAAAAGTTATTGGTCTTACAGGAAAATGGGGTGGTGGAACATTCCACGAACAGCTCATGGCACTTGAGTCTTATATCGTGAGTGAAGCTCTAACTCTAGAAGAACTTTATACATTTTTAACTGAAACGAATCAAGCTGATGATCAACAAAGGGATACCATTGCATGAGCGACTATGATGTTTGAACCAAAAATGATAAAAATTGTCGCTAAAGCAGCTGGTATTGATTTATGGAACGGAGAACCTACAGTTGTAGATGCCAAAGTTGAAAACTCGAATCACATCATCACTGTGCGTATCATGGGTTATCATGAAATGCTGATTGAAGTAGAACTTTCTACTGAAAAGGAACTGATTAATCTTACGGTTTTAGAACATACAGAAACTGCAGGATTCGGCAAAGACGTTATTGAAGGAGATTACATATCTCAACTCATTAGTGCTGATGACTTAGACCAAGTTCAAATAATCGCCGGATCTACAAAAACCTCTAATGCACTTGTTGATGCAATAAAAACAGCAATTCAATATCTTAACGATTAATAGAGTAGTACAAGCACAAAAAAGACCAAATATTGAACTGCCCCCTGTCAAGTAGACATCATAAATAAATAAAATTTTATATTTTCTTAAATTGAGGCTTGATTCCTATATTGTATTGGAGTCAAGCCTTTTAATACGGGTTGGTATCTTTGATTATTGTAAAATATGATATATTCTTTAATAGCCATTTTCAATTGATCAATTGAGTAAAACTTATTTAAATTATACATTTCGCACTTTAATGTTCCCCAAAAAGCTTCCATAGGTCCATTATCAATACATTTTCCAACTCTTGACATACTTTGTATGAATTTTTTATCATCAAGTTTTTTCTTGAAAACTCGATTTGTATATTGAAATCCTCTATCACTATGAAATAGGATGTTTTCAATGTTCGGATATTTGTTGATTGCTTGTTCAAATGTTTTAAAAACGAGATCATTATTATTTGATGTTCCTAATCTATATGTGACAATACTATGATCATATAAGTCGATGATTGCACTTAAATATAACTTTATTGTTGATCCAATAATTTTAAATTCAGTAACGTCAGTTAACCACTTTTCATTTGGCTTGCTTGCTGTAAAATCACGGTTTAAAATGTTTTTTCCTACCTGCTCTGGTTTATATCTTAAATAGTTGGTTTTCTTTCTTCTAATTGCTGAAGAGATTCCAAGAAGTCTCATGTGTCTTCTTATCCTTTTGATGTTATAAGTCGTTTTATATATGATATTGATGAACAATGTCATGCGACGATACCCTAAAATATGATTAAACAGTTCATGTAGACTTAAAATCTGTTCTTCAATGATTTTATCTGTTTCATTGACAATATCTTTTCGCTTTAACCATTTATAATATGAACTACGATTCATCTCATAGACAATACATAAGGCTTTTACTGAATAATCTTTACTTAACTCTAAGATAGCTTTGTAGATGTTTTCTTGTGTTTTTCTCTGATCGACCTCCTTTCGATCTCTTCGAGCTTTTTTAGCGCTCTATTCTCCATTTCTAAGTAAACGTTCTTTGCCTCAAGCTTTTTTAAATGATGTCGAAGTTTATCTTCTTCATTCATCTCAGACTCAACCTTGTTTTTACCCCTACGATCAATTAGCCCTTCTTCACCAAGTTGTTTATATTTTTTTACCCATGAAAAGACTTGGGCATAATTTATTCTAAATTTAATCGCTGTTTCTTTGTAGTTTGTTCCATGCTCTAAACAGTATTCTACAATTTCAATACGTTCTTCGTATGTTGTTTTCCTTGATTTTGTCATATAGACCTCCGGTTTAGGATCATAATCCTTTATTTCTATATGACTAGTATACTTGTTTATCCAACTTAAGAGAAGCCCACGACTACTTATTTTGTATCTATTACTGATATCTTCTAGTGACCCTTCTCCTTCTAGATATGCTTTAATGACTGTTTCTTTAAATGCTTTTGAATATGATTTGTTACTCTTGTCATTTTCAAATGCTGATGATCCTATGCTCTCATATTTATTCAACCATTTAGGAATGATGCTTTTATGTACACCATATATGCCTGCTAGTCTTGATGGTGCCTCTCCAGCTTTGTATCTCTCTATTATTTCTAACTTCATTTCTTTACTTAGTGTTGCTTTTCTGCTCATATAAAAAACCTCCAAAGTTTCTACTACATCAAAGTACTCATAATCTTAAAGATTACTTTCTTTATTTATAGTGTCTACTTTAGAGGTATCATATCATATTTTGGTCTTTTTTCATTAATTAACTGTATTTTAAATATGAATGGGTTTATCTACCGCACCATGAGCAGCTTCCATAATCACTTCAGAAAGTGTAGGATGTGGATGAACGGTATTTGCAACCTCATAAGCTGTACCTTCAAGTTCCATCGTTACACCTAATTCAGCAATCAAATCTGATGCATTATAAGCTAAAATGTGAGCTCCAAGTATTTCTTTGTACTTTTCACTAACTAATAACTTAACAAATCCATCTTTTTCATTATCTGCTAATGCTTTACCGCTTGCAAGTAATGGGAAAGTCGATGCTTTATAGCTAATACCTTTTTCTTTTAGTTCTTTTTCAGTATATCCAACAGATGCAATTTCTGGTGAACCATAAACAGCATTTGGCATACGGTTATAGTTCATTTTTTTATCGTGACCTAGTATGTTTTCTACTGCAACGATACCTTCATGAGATGCAACATGTGCAAGCATATACTTACCATTCACATCACCGATGGCATAAACGTTAGGTACATTCGTCTTAAGTCTTTCATCAGTAACAATCGCACCGCGTTCCATCTTAAGATTCAACGCTTCTAGACCTTGTGAATTAGCTTTCATGCCAACACTCACTAAAATACTATCGGCTTTAACTTTTTCTTCTTTGCCATCTAATAGATAGATAACATCATCGCCTTTAACTGCTTTAACTTCTGCATTGACAAAAATCTCAATACCTTCACGCTTTAAAATCTTCGCATATTGGGTTCTAATATCATCATCCATCATCGGAACAATACCATCAAGTTTTTCAATAATAGTAACTTTCGATCCTAATGAATTAAAGATTGTCGCAAACTCTACACCAATCACACCGCCACCAATAATGACTAAGTTTTTAGGTGCTTCTTCAATTTGTAACATCTCTCTTGAAGTTCTAGCAAATCCCTTTTCATATGCATCTTTAAGTCCCTCAATTGGTGGAACTATTGGAGATGCACCAGTCGCTAAAATCAAATGCTTGCATTCTAAAGTTTCGCCATTAACTTCTACTTTATTTTTCGCAACAACTTTGCCTAATCCATTAAAGACTTCAACGCCGTTTTTCTTAAGTAATCCTGCAACACCTGTGGTAAGTTTTTTTACAACAAGGTTTTTTCTTTTCAACATTTGCGACCAATCAAAACCAATATTACCATCAATGGTAACACCATAATCTTTCGCATGGCTTAATGTCTTATAGACCTTTGCATTTTTTAATAACGTTTTTGTTGGAATACATCCATGATTTAAACAAATCCCTCCAACAACTTCTTTTTCTACAAGTGCAACCTTCAAGTTATTTTGCGCAGCCTTAATCGCAGCCACATAACCACCTGGTCCACCGCCTAATACAACAACATCATAAGTTTTCATAATCTACACCTCAACTTAATAATAACATCATTGGGTCAGATAATAAAGACTTAATTTCATTTAAGAATCTGCCAGCATCAGCGCCATCGATCACTCTATGATCAACTGCTAATGATAAAGGTAGAACATAACTGATTTTGATTTCATCATTTACAACAACAGGCTTCTTTTCAATCTTACCAATACCTAAAATACCAACTTCAGGATGGTTAATGATTGGTGTGCCATAAGCAACATTTGCAGCACCAAAATTTGTAATACTAAATGTTGAGTTTCTTAGTTGATCAAGTTGAACTTTTCTTTCAACAGTTGCATCTGCAACATCTCTAATTTCCTTAGCTAATTCTAAAATACTCTTCTTATCAGCATTTTTGATATTTGGCACGATAAGGCCATCTTTTGTATCTACAGCCATACCAATATTATAGAACTTCTTAAGTACCATTTGCTCATTTTCTTGATCAAAACTTGCATTGAAATAAGGGAACTTCTTAAGTGCAAGAATAGTTGCTTTCATGATAAAAGCCATATAAGTTAACTTAATATCTTGAGCAGCAGCTTGTTCCTTAACTTTAGCACGAAGATCAACAAGTTTATCAACAACAACTTCATCCATCAATACAGTATGCGGAATCACTTGTTTAGCAATCGTCATAGACTTAACAATAGCTTTTCTTAACTTAGTAATCTTAACAAGTTCAACATCGCCTTCAGTTGAAACCTTTACACTTGGTATAGAGATACCAGTTGACTTAGCTTCACCTTTTGACTCTGCAGCTTTTTTAATATCTTCTTTTAATACTCTTCCGTTTTCACCAGTACCTTCGATTAACTTAATATCAACACCTAAATCTTTTGCAAGTTGTCTTGCAACAGGTGTAGCTAATACACGTTTATTTTCAGTACTTGCTTTTTTAGCACCACTATGTTCATTACTAGAAGCCATGACTGCAGAAGATACTTCGATTTCACCAATAACACCTTGTGGCTCATCTTCTTCCTCTTCAGCTACAGAAGCTTTTTTAGGTTCATCTTTAGAATCATCTTTCTTTTCTTCTTTAGCTTCTTCTTTTTCTTCGACTTCACCACCGGTACCATCATCGATTACAACTAAGGTTTCACCAACATTAATTGTATCTCCTTCTTTAGCACCTAATTTTGTGATGACGCCATCAACAGGAGCAGGTAGTTCAGCATTTACTTTATCTGTTTCCACAATCACTAAAGTTTCGCCTTCCTTAACCTTATCTCCTTTTTTAAAATTCCATTTTAATATAACACCTTCATGGATACCTTCACCGATATCCGCGAATTTAAAATCATACATGAGTAGACCTCCTTAAAATTTAGCTACTTTTTTGATCTCAGCAGCAATTCTTTCTGGTTGAACGAAATGGAACATTTCACCTTTTGCAAGTGGAACTGTAATATCAAAACCAGTAACTCGAGTTGGTGCAGCTTCTAGATACAAGAACGCTTTTTCATTCACTAATGACATAAGCTCAGCACCAGGTCCATATGTCTTAACCGCTTCTTGAACCACCAAGAAACGACCTGTCTTTTTAACAGATTCAATAATTGTTTCTTCATCAATTGGGTTGATTGTTCTTAAATCAATAAGTTCAACACTGATATTTTCACCTTCTAAAAGCTTAATCGCTTTTTCAGCTTCTCTCATCATTGCACCCCATGCAACAACAGTGATATCAGAACCTTCTTGAACCACTTTAGCTTTTCCAATCGGTATTCTATACATTTCTTCAGGAACATCTTGTTTACCTGAACGATAGATTCTCTTAGGTTCCATATAAATCACAGGATCCGGATCTTCAATCGCAGAAACCATTAAACCTTTTGCATCGTAAGGTGTTGAAGGCATAACAACTTTTAATCCTGGAATATGCCCAAGTAGTGTTTCTAAAGATTCACTATGGTGTTCTAAAGCTCTAATACCACCACCAACTGGGAATCTTACAACAATAGGCAATCCATATTTACCACGACTTCTATTTCTATATCTCGCCATGTGTGTCACAATTTCTGTATATCCAGGGAACACAAAGCCATCAAACTGAATTTCCGCTACCGGACGAAGACCATTAATTGCCATGCCAATGGCATTACCTGTAATCGCAGCTTCTGCAATCGGTGTATCAAATACACGATCTTCTCCATATTTCTTTTGGAGACCTGCAGTTACTCTAAATACTCCGCCTTCATAGCCGGCATCTTCACCAAATACGACAACTTTATCATCATCAGCCATTTTTTGGTCTAATGCTTGATTAATTGCTGTTAATAAATTTATAACTGCCATCTTATTTGCCTCCTTCTTCTAAAAACTTCTTGTGAGTTTCATATTGTTCTTTTAATTGTGGTGTCATTTCTTCATATGTATACTGGAAGATATCAAGCAATTCTGCTGAACCTGATTGTTCAACTTTCTTGAATGTTTCACCAACAAAAGTATTGTTTTCTTCTTCTAATTTCTTATCTTCTTCTTCTGTCCAATATTTCTTTTCAATCAAATATTTCTTGAATCTTTCAATTGGATCACGTTTTGCCCATAATTCAACTTCTTTATCATCACGATATAATGTAGGATCATCAGAAGTTGTATGTGGCCCCATACGATATGTCACAGCCTCAATTAAAACTGGACCTTTTCCACTTCTTGCATGTTCAATCGCTTCTTTCATCGCAACATACATTGCAAGCACATCATTACCATCAACTTGCATGCCTGGAATACCAAATGCTACAGCTTTTTGAGCTAATGTTTCTGCTTTAGTCGCTTTTTTTCTAGGGGTAGAAATCGCATATTGATTGTTTTGAATCATTGTGACTAAAGGCAGATCATATGCAGCAGCAAAGTTCATACCTTCATAAAACTCACCATGTGATGTACCACCATCACCAATCGCAGTGACTGCAACTTCATTTTTCTTTAAAATTTTTGAAGCATAAGCAATCCCTGATGCATGGTTAACTTGAGATCCAATGATAATGTTCATAGGTGTAACTTTCACACCATCATTAAAATGACTTCCCCATTCGTTACCATACCAATAAAGATACACTTGTTCAAGTGTAACTCCTTTGTATAATAATACGTTTAAATCTCTAAATCCTGGAACATACCAGTCTTGTTCTTGCATTGCTGCAGCAGCGCCAATTTGAGCGCCTTCTTGGCCTCTATTTGGCGCATATGTAAGCATTCTGCCTTGTCTTTGATATTGCATAGCTTTAACATCTGCAACTCTGCCAAGAGCCATGGTTTTATACATCTTTAGTAGTGTTTCTTTATCTAATTTAGGCTCTAAATCTTTGTTAACAATTTTACCTTTTTCATCTAGGATTGATAACTGTTTTTTCTTAAGCGGATCATAGTCTTTAAAAAGCATATCTTCGCCCTCCTTCATTTACACTTGTATTATACTTGAGCGGGGTTTTTAATACAAAAGTTTTGCTTAAGGGAGAACTCTTAATTATAGAATATATATTTATTATCTTTGTTAAGCGATTTTGCTTATTTATTAGATTTATATATGAAAATAAAAAAATGGAAGATACGTAGTATCTTCCAAATGTCAATTACATTCAATAATCTAATTACTGAATCATTTAGTCTCTAACAAAAACGATTCAATATTAAGGTGATGAATGCCATCCTGTGAAAAATCAATTTGATCCATAGATATTACATACTTAGGATAATTGTCATTAATTTTTTTCAGTACTCCGAACTCTCTTAAACGTGTCGTTTCTGATTCCAAGATATAGGATACTTGATAATAACACCTTTCTTTCCCTTTGTATGCTACAAAATCTATTTCATAATCATCTACTTTTCCAACATAAACGCTATAACCCCTTCTAAGGAGTTCTATGTAGATAATGTTTTCTAAGATAACTTCTATAACTTTTATATTATCCCCTGATATGGCTTCTCTAATCCCTTGGTCTGCAATATAGTATTTTTCTTCAGTCTTTAATATACTTTTACCTAATAAATCATTTCTACTTACCTTGTATATCAAGAAAGCATCCTGAATCATTTTCAAATAGTTGAGTATCGTATCTACTGAAACACCTGCTTGTTGAGACTTAAAATATTTTGATATAGAAAGTGCAGAAAAAGTTTTACCAACATTTGTAAAAACATATTGAATTAATTTTTCCAAAATAATAGAATTTCTAATTTTATATCTTGATACTACATCTTGCAAAATCGCAGATTGAAAAGAATCTCTTAAGGCATTCATAGAAAAATCATATTGTAAATCAAACGAAGAAATCGATGGAATACCTCCAAATATCAAATAATCTTTAAACGAAGCTGCTGTATTTAACTCTTTAAATTCTTTATATGAAAATGGATGAACCAGTATTTCTATATACCTTCCTGCAAGATAGGTAGCCAGTTCAGAGGAAAGCATATCAGCATTTGAACCAGTAATATAAATGTCATATTGATTGATTGCATGGAATGCATTGACAGCTTTCTCCCAATGTTCAACTCTACTAATCTCGTCTAACAACAAATATATAACACCTTTTTTATTGTTTGAAAACGACAATACATGATTTGTTAAATCTTTATAGTTATTAATCTCAAAACTGTCAGGCAATTCAAAATTAATTTTTAATATATGAGTTTCTGGAATTCCTTGTGATAAAAGACTATCCACATAAAGATTTAGTAAAGTGGATTTCCCTACCCTTCTTAATCCTGTTAATATTTTAATAAATGGCTTGTCTTTATATCCATTCAAAATATTTATATAAGTATCTCTTTTTATCATTTTCATCATGTAAGATTTAAACTGTATTAAGTTAGTACTTAAGACGGATTTAAATCTTTCCCCTTTCTTTCTAATTTAATATAATAATAATGTACTGTGGATTTGTTTCATTTTTATATAGCTTAGACTATTTCGAGGTGACGCTTACCACGGTCTTTATTTTAATCAGCAATAGTTAGTTAGCGCAAGACGCTTTTTACATGATTATGAGATAAAGATTAGCTGGACTTACCACATGTACACATAATTTTAAGGAGGTGTACTTATGATCTATATCGGTATCGATATTTCAAAGTACAAGCACGACTGTTTCATCGCCACCGAAACAGTTGATTATCAGTTCTCATTTGAGAACAGTCAGTCCGGGTTTAAAGAACTTTTAGAGCATTTTAAACCCTATGTGAAGCAAGAAATGATAATAGGCTTAGAGGCTACAGGTCATTATGGTGAAAATCTTAAGTCATTTCTTACCCTCCATGGCTATTCGTTCATGGAGATTAATCCTTTTCTAGTGAAGAAGTTTGGAGAAGCCCATTCACTAAGAAAAACAAAGACGGATAAGAAAGATGCTCAATTGATTTCAACTTATATGAGATCTGTAGACTACAAAGCCTATCATCATCAATCTTATCATATAAGTGCTTTAAAATCACTGACTAGGTTACGATTTAAACTCATTTCTATACGGACAAAGCACTACAATATGATGACTAAGGTCTTAGATGTCATCTTTCCTGAATATAAGCCTTTTATGCGAGAACAAGGCTATAGTGGTACATCTTTGCACATTTTAAAACGTTTTTCTTCTCCAGATAAAATCGCTAAGATGACCGATAGTCATTTCGATAAACTTCGAAGACTATCAAAGGGTAAGTTCAATTATCCTAAGTTTGTGAAGCTGAAAGACCTCGCGAAATCAACCATTGGTGTCACTCAAGATCATCAACTCTTTAAATTAAAGACCTCAATCTCATATGTTGAGAAACTTAACACTGATATCGAAGAAACTGAGAAACAAATCACTTCTTTAATGGAACGGTATCCAACAAAGATTCAAACAATTATGGGTATTGGCATCATTTCAGCAGCTATTATTATATGTGAATACGGAGACATTCGGCTTTTCTCAAATCCCTCTGAAATGTTATCCTATGCAGGTCTAGATTCAACCATCAAACAATCTGGCACCATGTCTTCTACAGGTAAACTTGTCAAACGCGGTAGTAAATATCTACGTTCTACGCTCGTTAATATTTGCCTGATGGTTATGACTCACAACCCTGTGTTCTATGATTATTACACCAAGAAGAAACAAGAGGGGAAACATCACCGTGTCGCACTTATTCATCTCGCCAAAAAACTGATTAGAGTGATTCATCATTTGGAAACTCATCATGAAGATTTTGATTCTTCTAAACTCAAATAACTGATTACTTAAACTGTGGCGGTTAAGTAAAAAGTCATCTGTAATATAAGCTAACCTCCATATTTTATCTGCTATAGGAGGTTTTTACAGTATGTCTAATAAAAGTACTTGACTTTTAATAGTTAGTCACCTCTATTTCGATTATAATAGAAATTAATGCCGATGTCAATATATGTTTCGACTATAATCGAAACAATCAACAGAGTGGAGTGTTATTCCTATTATAAAAAAAATGACCCACTTTCTACAGTGAATCATTATTATTGTATGACTACTTAATCAAACTCTTTTCTCTAATCCCTTTTGTAAAAGAAGCACCATTTCTCTTAATGTTTTTGCTGCTACAGCAGTTGATGCACCGCTTGGATCAAGCATCGGTGATAATTCCACAAAATCAGCTGCAACCAAATGGTTCAACTTTTCAAATTGATCAAATGCCCAAAGTAAATCTTTATACTGCATACCGCCTGGTTCTGGAGTTCCTGTACCAGGGAAGACTGCAGGATCTAAAACATCAAGGTCAATTGTGATATACACTGGAACATCCTTTAATTGTTCACAGACTTGGTCTAATCCTTCGAAATCAAATTTTCTTTGATGGATATGACCGTTTTCTTTTTTAGCCCAATCAAACTCTGGTTTTTCACCACTTCTAATCCCAAATTGGAAAATTTTTCCATCACCAACAAATTTATGTACATGTCTCATAAAAGTCGCATGTGATAGTTCTCTTCCAAAAAAACTTTCTCTAAGATCAGTATGAGCATCTAAATGAATGATATGAAGATTAGGATATTTTTCGAAAGTAGCTTTAATCACTGGATATGATACCAAGTGTTCGCCACCAACCATCATAGGAATCTTATCATCTTCTAAAATGTCTTTAGTTGTTTGATAAACCATATCAAGCGCATCTTCTACAGCTCCAATCGGTAAATCTAAATCTCCGATATCAGCTGTTTTAAATTCATTTAAATCTCTTTCTCTATAAGGTGAATACCATTCAACCCCAAAAGAATCCACTCTAATCGCATTTCCTGCAAAACGTGTACCTGGTCTAAATGATGTCGTAGCGTCCATAGGAACACTAAATATTACAACATCAGCCTCTTCGTATGTAGATTTACAACTTTGGAAAGATAAATCCACTTTTTCATATTTATTCATTGTCATCTTCGCTCCATTTCGTCCAATATTCTTTATCAATGACTTTAATATATCCACTTTCTGTATCACTTAAAATGACTGAACCACTTCTTTGGTAGAAATCTAAGTCATCTAAAATGTCTTGACTAATGACCTCACCCGGAATCACAATAGGAATCCCTGGAGGATAGATCATAATTGATTCTGCTGCAATCTCATCAACAGCTTGATATAACTGTAAATATTTCTTAGGGGCATGATATGCCTCTCTTGGTCTAGTGTAAGCTTCTGGATAACTATATTTAATCTTAGGCATAATCGGTTCAAGTTCCATTGGCATGTAAGTTTCACTGATTGCTTTTAATGATTCAACCAAAACATCTAAATCTTTTTGAGTTGTTCCAATTGATAAAACAGCTAATATTAAATGCGTTTCGGCAAGTTCTAATTGTATTTTATATGTATCGAATAACTCTTTATACACATCAAAACCTGTGAGTCCTAAGTCAGATACTTTAACTATGATTTTAGTTTCATCATAATTATGGGCATTTCTTGAAATAAAATAAGATTTTCCTAAAGCTTTAAGTCCTGGGATTTGATTGATTTGTTCTCTTGTTTTTCTAGCCATTTCAATTAATTTAGGAATCTTAACAGGTCCTTCAAATACCATAGATTTTCTTGCAACATCCAAACTTGCAAGTAGTAATCCTGATGGAGATGTTGATTGAATCATATTGATTGTTGATCTTAATCTCACGTGGTCTACTCTAGGACCTTGAGCAATTAATATTGAGCTTTGAGTCAAGGAGCCAACTGTTTTATGAAGTGAACATGATGCTAAATCAGCCCCTGCTTCCATAGAACCTATAGGAAGTTTATCTGAAAAAGGAAAATGTGAGCCGTGAGCTTCATCTACAAGGACTTTCATGTCATACTCATGCGCAAGGTTCACGATTCTTTCTAAGTCACTTGTTACACCGAAATAAGTAGGGTTAATGACAAACACACCCATGGCATCTGGATTTTCTTCGATTGCCTTTTTTACTTCTTCATAATCCATATGATTTGCGATACCTAGTTCTTGATCGATATATGGTTTGACAAATATAGGGACAGCCCCACTTAAAATCAGAGCATTAATTGCTGATTTATGTACATTTCTTGGTAAAATTATTTTTTCTTTGGCACGACATGTTGACATAATCATCGCTAAAATACCCATGGTTGTACCACCGGTTAAGAAATATGATTTTTCTGCGCCAAATGCATCGGCCATATATTCCGAGGCTTCTAATATGACACCACTTGGACGGTTTAAATTATCTAACCCTCTTGGTGCATTCGCATCTAATTTAAAAACATTTTTACCAACAAAATCCATCATATCATTATCAATATGTCCGAGTTTGTGTCCCGGAACATCATGACAAATAGTATCACTTAGAGCATATGCTTTAAGCTTCGTGAAAAACGGTGTAATATTGTGATCTTTTTTCATCTATGAACCACCTTTCGAAACATATTTATTTTAACACTTTTTATGTGTTTTTCAATATGAAACGTTAAAAATGTGAAAAATCATCTATCTTTAACACTAACATCTTATATGTTATAATGTTTATAAATGAAAGGAGTAAACAAAATGAACTTAAACATATTTTTAACAACTACTCAAACCAACATATTATACACAGTGGGAATCACTCTATTTATAGCTTTTATACTGATTTTAGAACATTTTTTACTGAAAAAAGATGAACGCATTAAAGGATGGATTCTATTCATTATTTATTTGATAACATTCTTTGTTATATTAGGGTCCATACTTCTGTTATTTCAAATATGGGGATTTGATATCAAAGAATATGCAGAATCAACCATATCCAATCTAACAAGTTTGTTAACTGAAAGTATTGGAAGAATTGTTTCTAGTTTGATTATCTTATTTGTTACATTCTTTATTATGAAGTTCAGCAAAAAAGCATTTAAAAAGATTGGTAATAAAGAAGGTCCAAATCAAAAACGCAAAAAAACAGTTGGTAAACTTTTATCAAGTGTCACAAGATACTCTTTAGGCATTATTTCAATGATTATCATATTATCCATCTGGGGTGTTAATGTAGGTCCAGCACTTGCTGGTTTAGGTATCGCTGGATTGGTTATTGGTCTTGGAGCACAAAAATTCATCAATGACTTAATTTCTGGGTTCTTTATCATATTTGAACAACACTATGATATTGATGATGTTATTGAAGTACAAGGATTTAAAGGTGTTGTTACAGATATTGGATTAAAAACTACAAGAATAAGAAACTGGAAAGGTGACGTTAAAATCATGGCTAATGGTGATATGACCAATTTAACGAACTATTCTAGAAACCCATCTGTTGCTGTTGTAGATTTTGGTATCGCGTATGAAGAAGATATTCAAAAAACATTTAATCTTTTAGAAGAATACTTGCCTAAATTTAAAGCAACTCAACCAGATGTCGTAGAAGACCCAATCAACTTAGGCGTAGTGTCTCTAGGTGCTTCTAGTGTTGATATTAGAGTTATGGCAAGAACAAATAACGAAAAACACTACGGTATCGAAAGAGCCCTAAGAAAATTTATAAAAGATATGTTAGATGAAAACGACGTGGAAATTCCATTTCCACAAATCGTTGTTTCGCATAAAGAAAAATAATTCTTTTTCAAATGACCTAAATAAGATAAGAACCGCTCAAAAAAGCGGTTCTTTTTAATTAAATATCTTTTTTTTACTGACAATAGGTACAAATATTGTAAACTGATGATTCTTAAAGTGTACTGGCGTTGACACATGTCCCATCGGATATTTAAGGTGATAAAAATCATCATTATCAATGGTAGATTTTTCATATTCATGACTATGCGAGATTTTATCAAGTAGTTCTTGATAAGCTTTACTCTTCGCTTTAGAAGTATCATCACATGTTATGGTAGCGTATAAACCACCTGGAAAATCGAACGTCTCAAATCCTCCAGAGTCTTCGTGGTCATCTAAAATATACAGCCACTCGAGTTTTTTAGTAATCTCATTATTCCACATGAAATCTTTAGGGAATAAATGATCTTTTTTATTAAATCTTTCACTCCACCAATTTTCAAATGATTTTAAACTTTTTTTCCCCGATCTTGCCATTTTCACTTTTGGTAACTCAATAATCTTAAAATCCATTTCATCAAACCTTTCTAATCTAATCTTAGGAAATACATTGATGTTTGATGAAGGTGTTTTCCTTAAAGTCACTGGTGAGATTCCGTGGAAATTCGTAAATGCTCTAGAAAAAGAAGATAGATTGTAGTATGTATACTTAGCTGCAATATCACCGATAGCTGCTGATGTGCTAACGATAAGGTTAGCAGCTTCATACATTCTTCTATTTCTCATGTACTCAATCACTGGAATACCTATGACAAATGAAAATAGTTTTTGAAAATCAATATCTGACATATCTACATGCGAAGAAATATCCACTACTTTTAGTTCTTGTTCTAAATTGTTACGACATAGTCTATTGCCTTTTGTAAAACCGCTAAATACTTCATCTAATCACCTATCTTATGTTATCATGAAGATTATCTATTTGTTTGACTTGAAATAATATTTTTTGTATACAAATTCTTAAATTAGTTTGAACATTTCTTTGCGTATGCACATCTTTCGCAATATGATTTATTCTTGTTTTTTAACATTCGATAAATCACTCTTCCAGCTAAAAATCCAACAACAAGACAAATGATAAAATCAGCTAAAGTAAATGTCATAATACCACCTCAAATATATGCAAAAACTGATAAACAATCGTTGCAATCACCCAAGCAATACCAGTTTGGAAAAAGACTGCTTTCCACATGCGTTTTGTTGTCCCCAGTTCTCTTCTCATTGCTCCAATAGCTCCAAAGCATGGTGCACTAAATAGGTTAAAGACCATAAATGCATATGCTGATGCCGGTGTGAAGAAACTAAAAGCTTGGCTATTGAAAATAAATATGCCATCAGACACTTCCTCTGAATAACCAGCAATAATAGCCATTGATGCGACTACTTGTTCTTTTGCAACCAACCCTTGCATCGCAGAAACAGTAGCTTCCCAACTTAACTCTCCTAAAAAAGGATATAAAGCCCATGAGAAAACATTCCCTATGCTTGCAAGCATTGATTGATCAGGGGCTATACCATACTCAAAACCAAATGAAAAACTTAGTAAAAACCATACGCCAATGGAAGCTAATAATATAATTGAACCTGCTTGTTTAACAAAAGCAAGAACCTTATCTCCAACATCCTTAAACAAAAAACCAAAATGTGGAAGTTTATAATTAGGCAATTCTAGAATAAAACTTGAAGTCTTACCCCTAAACAAGAGCTGCTTCATCATAAATGCTGATCCAATAATCACTATCACTGCAAAGAAATATAAACTCGCACTTACAATGCCTGAATAATCTCCAAAGAAATATCCGGCAAATAAAGTAATAATTGGTAACTTAGCACTACATGGAACAAACGGTGTCAAAAGAATCGTCATTTTTTTCTCTGTTTCATCATGAATTGTTCTTGCTGACATAATCGCTGGAACACTACAACCACTACCAATAATAAATGGTATTAATGACTTTCCAGATAATCCTACTTTTTGAAACACCTTATCTAAGAAAAATGCAATTCTACTCATATATCCAGTAGTTTCTAAGAAAGAAATGAGCAAAAACAAGATAGTGAGTTGAGGTAAAAATGTCAAAATAGCTCCAACACCTGCTAAAATGCCATCAACAACTAAGCTTCTAGACCATTCGGATGCACCAACTTGATCCAATGTTGTTGCAATCCATTCACTAAACATTGTGACATATTTATCAACAAAATCTACAGTTATAGAACCAAATGGCCCAGCAGCTAAATAATAGACAGTGAACATAATCAACATAAAAATAGGAATTGCTAAATACTTGTTTAAAAAAATGCGATCAAGTTTATCAGTTATTGTCATATGCTCTTTGTTAGACTTAATTGCTTCATCTCTTATAAACTCAATATATCGATATCTTTCATCAACAATCACTTGCTCCATATCCCTTTGATAATGAAGACTCATATTTTTAACTAACTCTTTTGAACCATTTTGGTGATACTCATCAAAGGCTTGATCTTCTTCAATTAATTTAATTGCAATATATCTTTTGTGTTTATGAGTCAGTTCTTTTTCTAAAATATTCAGGCAATCTTCCAACTGATGATCATAAATATGTTCATAGTTATTTTTTCTGTATGATTTGTTTTTTATCACTTGAATTAGATCAAAAACACCTGTTTTTTTGAGTGCAGAAATAGGAACCATGGTTGTATCCAGTTTTTCTTCTAAAAACTTATAGTCGATGTCTATTCCTCTTTGTAGAGCGATATCACTCATATTAAGTGCAACCACAACAGGAATATCTAGTTCTAAAAGTTGAGTGGTTAAATATAAAGATCTTTCAAGATTTGTCGAATCTAAAATATTTAAAATCAAATCGATTTTCTCTTCAAATAAATAGTTTCTAGTTATTGATTCTTCAATCGTATAAGGTGTTAGCGAATAAACACCAGGTAGATCAATAATATCAAAATCTGTTGATCTGATTCTTCCTTCTTTTTTTTCGATTGTCACTCCTGGCCAATTCCCTATTTTTTGGTTATGACCTGTTAGCAAATTGAAAAGTGTCGTTTTACCAGAGTTTTGATTCCCTAAAAGTGCTACTTTCATGATAAAACCTCTACATCAATCAGTTTTAAATCTTGCTTTCTTAAACATAATTCATAGCCTCTAAGTTCGATATCATATGGATCTCCAAGAGGTGCAATTCTTTTAACTTTTATTTGTACACCTTCAGTAATGCCCATGTCTAATAATCTTCTTCTTAAGGCTTTATCTATAGTGTTCAATTTAATGACTTTAGCTTTTTGTCCAATAGATAAATCAGCCAAAACAGCTCTGTCATTTTTTTTATATTTAGGTTTTTTTGCCATTAGACATTTCTCCTCATCGTTGTTATTCAGTTTCATTATATTGAAAACAGTGATGAAGTCAAATATATCTATAAACATTCTAATTATCATTATAAATAAGATAATAAAAAAAGAAAAAGCCCTGGGGCTTTAACTGATAGTTACGACTCAATCCAATCATAGAGATCTTCTTTTCGCTTAGGTTTATTGAAAATTTTTTCTGGGTTTTCATAGCCTAAACATACTGCGTATAGTGGCTTATATCCTTCTTTAATATTCAACTTATCCATTGAACTTGGATCTAAAAAATAGTGTTTTATAAGTTCTACCCATAAAGACCCAATATTTAAAGAGGTAGCTGCTAAAAGCATATTCTCAATTGCTGCACTGCAATCTTCGACTGGAGAATATGCTTTCTCACTCACTGAAATGATGACAACTGTAGGTGCATGATGAAGCACATGATACTTCTCATTGTTTCCGTATTTTGAGACCCAATCGATATCGGAGTCCTTCATATAAGATTTTGCAACTTCACTCATTTCATCGATTAGTTTTGCATTTCTAATAATCGTAAATCTAACTGGTTGTGTGTTGTGCCCACTTGGAGCTTCTATACCCGCTTTAACAATCGTTTCAACAATATCTTTCGATATTTGCTTATCTAAAAATTTTCTAACGCTTTTTCTTTTGTATATATTATTTATAACATCATTCATATCACGACCACCTTTCTTCTCATGCCTAGTTTATCTTTTTAGAATTTCATTGTCAAGCCGTATTTCACAAAAAGAAAAAGGCTTATCGCCTTTATTCTTGAGATTTCTTAAAGTATTTTTTATCATCATACATCATAAGATCTAAGTGTTCAAAAAAACTTGGTAAATCTACATATGTATGTTCATCATAGATGCCCTTACCTAAACTTAAACTTATAGAAAAATCGTATGGTGATTTTTTATTGAACTCGTGAATCACGTGTTCAATGCGATTCATAATCTCATTGACTATGTCTTTTTTATCACTAATAATAACAATAACAAACTCGTCTCCGCCAATTCTAAAGATGTAATCTTGAGATCTAATGGTCGATTTTAATAATTTGGAAACATGAACTAGAATCTCATCACCAACACGATGTCCATATTGATCGTTGATGTTTTTAAAATCATTGATATCGACCATAATACCAGAAACAGTCAAGCTTTTATGCTTCATATATGATAAGTCTCTAACGATGGTCTCATATTCTCTTCTGTTAAACAATCCAGTTAAAAAGTCAGTTGATGTTATTCTCGACTGAATATAAATATAAATCATCAATTGAGAAACAACTAAACTGCTCCATATCATATTAATATCATTAAAAATCATCAATATGCTTGTTGCGAAAAATGGTGGTAGTGAAAATAATAGTAAAGGTAAAAACTCTTTTTTTCTTACTTTTTCTTTATGTTTGATAATATCGTAGTTAGCAATCATAATAACTAAAAACGATGAAAGCGCAACGATGTAGTGATGTGGTCCTCTAGAAAAATCATTCAAATCGCTGATATTAAAGATTATGTCTTGAAAATAACTTGCAATCACAAAACCAAAATTTATAATGAAAATAATACCTGGAATGATAGAAAATTTTATCAAACGTTTACGACTACCAAAAATATTTGTATCTACATAATAGATCCATAATAGTCCGAACAGAGGAGGCAAAGTAAAATACACACCTACACTTGTGTGTAATACAATGCTTGCAACAATGCCTTCAGTTCCATTTAATAGAATGATGATTGAATCTAGAATAATTAAAGAAAGATTCACTCCAATTAGATAAAAGAAAACTTTGTTAATATAGTTTTTCCAATTCAGTTGTCTAATCAGTGAAAAAAACAAAATCACCAAAACAACGCTCGATATGAGGTTCTTCTGTATCTCAATGAACAGTGTCACCACCCCCAAATACCTTATCATTATATTATCACAAAATGATAAAATATAACTTTCATCTTTATGTCATAATCATGAAGAAATCAATACTTTTCCTTAAAATCTTCTAAATTCCATAAAAACTTTGAATACTTATGCTTTTTTACGTAGTTGTATATGATTTTATCATATAAGGTCTTTTACTATTTTACCAAAAAAATAACTGTGTTCAAGATAAATACTGATTTTGTATAACTCATAATTGAATAATAACCTTACGTTTGGTAAAATGATTATGCCAAACAAGAATAGTGAATAGAATACCTTTTAAGTTGATGTCTTTAATCAACCAGCTTGGACACTATTTCTTGTTTGGCGATAAGAAAGTTCCTATTCAAGCTGGTTGCTTAAGGACATTTATCATTTAAGGAGTCTACCAAACATGAATCAAGCTATAACACCAGAAACATTGTACCCAATCATTCAAACTTTATGTGCTGATGATTATAATGAACTGCTTAAGAAAATGCAGCTGAATCAAAAGATAATCAATGATGCTGCGAATGCTCTTCATAAAATCATCTTTAGAGAGCGTCGAGTTCCTAACGGATATGTTAGAAACGGTAAGACACCTACTGGTCGTCAAAAGTATCTCAATCCTCAAACCAGTAGATCTATTTCAGATACCCATCATTCCATCGTTCGTTACTCCAAGAAGTCATATGAACAGTGGTTGATGTTTATCAAATGTATGCTCTATGGTCTATCTTTAAGAAAGAGTGCATCTGAAGTTGGGATTTCAACGACTACTGCCTTTGCGTGGCGTCATAAAGTCATCGAAGCGATGAAAGACTATCAGGAAGTTGTCAAACTGTCTGGGGAAATAGAGATTGATGAAACTTATTTTCTTCTTAACATGAAGGGTCCTTGGAAAGGTAAACAAATGCCAAGATCTGCTAAGAAGAAAGGTGAACCCGCCGTTTTACGTGGTGTTTCTAATGAACATGTTTGTGTTCTTATCGCACTTGATGAAAATGATCAGGTTTTAACGAAGGTCGTTGGTCAAGGAAATCCGTGGAAAGATGATATCTTCGATGCCATTAAAGGTAAGGTTAAAGCGGGTAGTCATATCACATCAGATAGTAAATCATCTTATTTTGATATTGCTCATCAATTAGAATGTTCAGTTACACAAATTCCTTCTGGTGAACACACCAAAGATGAATACAGTTTAGGAGTTATTAATAATTATCATAGTGAATTAAAAACCTGGTTTAGAAGATTTAGAGGCGTATCTACGAAACATTTAGAGGGTTACTTGATGTGGTTTAGGTTCATGAAGTATTTAAAGTATCAATTGGAGTATGACAAGCACTTAAATGCGGCATTAAAATATGTCATATCAAACCATGTTTCAATCAAATCAAGTGATATTCATCAAAGAGATTGGCCTATTGATATTTTTAAGCCATATCAGTATTTATCTTGAACACAGTTAAAAAATTAAAAAATTAAACATCTTTTTATAAATTGAATAAACTTATATTATAATCTCTCTATTTTTTCAATATATTTTCCAATTTCAAACTTACGTTCTAACCCTTTATCATTCATGTATCTAAGTTTTCCAAAAATGGTTCGTTCTGTCCATGCTCTATCGTGTTTTCCAAAACACCATGCGACACCTGTGTAACTATTTGGGTCTCTACCATCTATAAAATACTTGTTATTTAAATATAGAATGTTTTCATATGCTTTTTTAAACGATGGTGACCATTCAATTATTTTTTTTGCCCAGTACATACGCATATAATTGTGCATATATCCTGTAATTACCATTTCTTTCATTGCTGCATTAAAATATGGGTCATGCGTTTGAAATGTTTCATAATCTTTGGTGTCATAAACATAATCCCTGTGATCAAATTCATGAGCATTCATTGTTTGATATGCCCAGTCTTCTGTCATGGTTTCAAATGTATCATAACCCTCTTGATAAAAAACATAATTGAAGGCTAACTCTCTTCTAATAAGTAATTGCTCGACATATTGGTCAAAAGATTCACCTTTGATTTGTCCTTGCTCTAAAGCTATATATAATCGTTCTAACAATTCTAAACTTGAGATTTGTCCAAAATGAAGATACATGCTCATATGTGAAGTTGCATCTTTTGATGGATCGTTACTTTCTGGATATAAATCTGATTTATATAGTATAAACTCACTAAAAAGTTTAGATGCTTCTAAGTATCCGCCCTTATAATAAATACTTCTTGGAACACTTTGATCAATATTCATATGATCAACCAAGTCAGCAACATCATCTAAATCGTTGTCGCTATGTAAATCAATGATTTGCTGACGATTCAAAACCGCAAGTTTTTTGAAATCTCTAAACTCTTCATATACTCTCTTAATCTTAGGTCGAATAGTATAAGCACCATATTCAGCCTTATTTGATGCGACATGTACTGGAACAATCAAATCTGTATCTACCATGTCGATATATAAAATCTCATCATTTTTGACATTGTGATATACATCTTTTCTCCATGTTCTTTGGTGTTTTAAATATCCTCGATCCATGATAAGTGCTTGAGCATCCTTTAAAAATGGGATGATCATCTCATGTGGTTTACCAAACTTAAGTACAAAACTTATACCTAACTTATTTAATAACTGTTTAACTTCTTTTAAACCTTCAAGCATAAAACTATAACTTCTAGCGTTTGCTTCTGGATATTTATCATCTAGACCAAAAAAACAGACAAGTGGTAAATCAAAATGATTTGCCAAACGTATTGCATGATCTAGTGCATGGTTATAGTGCACTCGTTGAGATTGTTGCATCCAATAAATCACATATTTTCTGCTTGAATCTTTTTTACCATCCTTAATTTTTAGTAGACGCTCTTTGTGCATACAGTTCCCCTTAAAGTTCTATTATTTGGTTCAAATCAAACAATATCAATCCATCATTGTTCACTCATATTTTAACATGAAACAAGATTAATCTTGAATTTAAATCATTTTTGATCTACCTTGATAAACATGCGTGTTATAATCAAACTAATCAAGAATATGAAGAGATCAAAAGATTTAAATCTTTGATCAAGTCATCATTTTATGACAAGGAGATCATTTTATGTATCTAAAAAAAATAAAACATCCCGAACTCTTTCAAGGTAATAAAAAGAAAAATCATTACTTTGAAGGTTGGTATTATAAATTAGTTACAGCAGATCAAAAAGTATCCATTGCTTTTATTCCTGGAATCAGTATGAATCAGAAAGATCCGCATACATTTATTCAAGTATTTGTCTCTAAAGGTGATGATTTAAAAACATATTACTTTAAGTTTAATAGTGATGATTTCATCTATAGTCATGATCAATTTCAAGTGCAAGTCAAAAATAATCTATTTACTTTAAGCGAAGTTAACATATCTTTAGATCATGAGCTTATGACTGTTCAAGGAACCATTCACCTAAATCACCATATAGGTTTAAACAAAAATTTGTATCAACCAAATATCATGGGACCTTTTGCATATCTACCATTTATGGAATGCAACCACGGTGTCATTAGTATGACATCAAATCTAAAAGGTAGCTTAACAATAAACAATGAAGTCTATGATTTTAGTGATGGTAAAGCATACATAGAAAAAGATTGGGGAAAATCCTTTCCTAAAGCCTATATCTGGTTACAAAGCAACCATTTTAATAATGAAAAAACATCCTTTATGTTTTCTTATGCAACCATACCTTTTATGGGTATGTCATTTAAAGGTCTCATCGTCAATTTAATCTACAATCAAAAAGAATATAGATTTGCTACGTACAACTTAACAAAAATTTTAAAGAAAGAGATCCAAAAAGATACTATCAGTTTTATTTTGAAAAAAGGCAAATACAAACTCTATGTGGATGCAAAAAAGGAGCATGAAATAGACCTAGTTTCACCATCATTTGGACTTATGAAAAATACAATCAAAGAAGGTTTATCTGGAACAATTTCTTTGAAACTTTACGAAAATCAACAACTCATCTTTGAAGATATCGGTGAAAATGCCGGTATTGAGATTATGATGAAATAAAAAGCATATCGCATGATATGCTTTTTTCATAAATTATCCATTAACAAGTTTTGCTCTGATTCTTGTAGAGAAGAAATCCACAATCAACACAACAATGATAATACCCCATAAAGCTGCTGAAGCATCTCTCCATCGACCTGCATTCATCGCTAAAATCAATGAAACCCCAATACCACCAGCACCAACGATACCTAAAACTGTGGCATTCTTAACATTAATCTCAAAACGATAAATAATTACAGATAACATACTTGCTGTCAGCTGAGGAATAATTCCGTATCTGATCTTTTGAAATGTTGTCGCACCTAATGCATCAAGCGCTTGTATAATACCGGGATCGATATCTTCAATAATCTCGATATAAAGTTTTGAGATCATACCAATGGATAAAACACCAATAGTTAATACCCCGGTCATCGCTCCACCACCGGTTACTCTTACGAACATCAACGCTGTAATGAAAAACGGAAATGAACGAATCGTTGTAATGATTGTATTTCCAATAACACTAGGCACTCTACCTACAATGTTTTTTGCAGTTAAAAATGCAAACGGAACAGATAAGATAGCACCGAGAAGGGTTCCTAAAAACGCAATACCAATGGTTTCAAACATGAGTCTAGGAATACTTCCAGCATGATAACTGAAAATTAAATCCCATGTAGGATTAAAGAATGATCTAAACAAGTTTCTTGCGATATTAATACCCTCTTCAAAAATACCAGGATAATTAATAACATCCAAACTCCATATGAAGAGTGCTAAAATAATGACAGCAGCAATCGTATTTCTAACGGTATGTTTTGGGCGTCTTTCATAAGCCAATAATACGTCATTCATTATGTTAACCTCCTTCTAAGATATTGTGAGAGGTTTTCAACAACTAATACAACGACAAGAAGTGAAAGAACAATCACTGATACATTTCCAAATTTATTTAATTGCATTTGATCGTTTAAGACTCTACCAATACCACCAGCGTTGACAAATCCTAAGATTGCTGAAGCTCTTAAATTTATTTCAAATGTATATAGTACAATCGAGTAAAAACGACCAAGTATTTGTGGTACAATCGCTGCTCTAAAAGCTTCAAGTTTAGTTGCTCCTGTTGCTTCTATTGCAATAAATGCACCCATATCTAAACCTTCTATAACTTCAAATAGCATTTTAGTAATAATACCAAATGTAAATAAAATGGTTGCTAAAACACCAATAAATGTTCCATAATCAAAAATATAAGAAAAGATTAATGCGTATACTAATGTTGGAAAAGTTCTAATAACTGCTAAAAAAGATTTTACAATGTTAGGTACAGGATTTTTTGCACCCATAATATTTCTTGATGCTAATATTGCAACTGGAACAGATAGAATAGCACCAATAAATGTTCCGATTAATGATATTTGAATCGTCTCAACCATTGGTGTTACAACATTGCTCGCATAATCTATATTAAACTCTGCAATCATGTCGCCAAGAATGGTAAAGAAGTTGGGGATGTTTCTTATGAAGAAATTAAATCCCACACGATTAAAATAATTTTGAATGATGTTAAACCAAAAATAAAGAAACACAGCTATAACTATAGATGCATAAAAAATATTATTTGACTTAGGTTTTACAATAAATGATCCATCATGAAGATGGGTAGTTCTTTTTATCTCGCTCTTTTGTTTGTAACTTTTGAAAAAATTATTGATCTTTGAACATAATGTCTTCATCAGTTAACTCTCTTCCGTAGACTTTCTTTAAAATTTCTTCCGTAACCGCTTTAGAGTCGCCATCGTATACAACTTCGCCTTGATTGATTCCAATCACTCTTGTGGCATATTTCAACGCTAAATCAACGTGATGCATGTTGACAAGAATTGTAATATTTTCTTCTTTGTTGATTCTTTGGAAATCACTCATAATCTGATTTGCAGTAATTGGATCTAAAGATGCTACTGGTTCATCCGCTAAAATAATATCTGGGTTTTGAGCGAGAGTGCGTGCTAAAGCAACACGCTGTTGTTGTCCACCCGATAATTGATCAGCGCGAATATAAGCTTTTTCTAAAATTCCCACTTTATTTAGGGATTCTAGTGCAAGAAGTTTATCTCTTTTGGAGTATAACCCGAGAAGACTTTGCATAAAATTCATGTCTGGAACTCTTGCAGCTAAAACATTGTTTAATACATTTGTGCGATTAACTAAATTAAACGATTGAAAAACCATACCTACATGTCTTCTAAATCTTCTAAGCTCTACACCTTTCAAATCATTAACATGTTGATCATTTACGATGATCTCTCCATCTGTTATATCAATCATTCTATTAACTAGTTTAATGAGTGTTGATTTCCCAGCACCACTTAATCCTATGATTGCTACAAACTCTCCTGGATGTATGACTAAATTTACATTTTTTAGTGCTTGAACACCATTAGGGTATATCTTTGAAACATTTTGAAACTTAATCATTATGAAAACTCCTTTTGAATAAATATAGGCTTAATATGCATTCTCATACTAAGCCTATCTATTATTTAAATATTTTTAAATTGTTGATTAGCCGTTAATTAAATCGTTTGCAGCACGAGCGCCATCATAATCAGAATCATCTGCTCTTGTATAACCTTGGTGGCTATAAACTGAGAAAATATCCTTAACCATTTCAAACACACCTGCAACTGGTTTAGGAAGTGGTGTTTCATCACTTACTAAATTGATAAATGCTTGTTCGATAGCTGCTTGTAAATCATCATCTACAGTTTTCTTAGAAACTGTAATTGTATCATTATAAACACCTTCTGTTACAAATACAACATCTGTTTCATCCCAAATAGATTCAGTGCGACCATATCCGCCTTCATCACTTGAAATCCACTCATCTGCATAATCTCTTCTGAAATCTGCATAACCGAATGCGATATCAACTTGGCCTGATGCTAACGCAGCTGCTGCTCCGCCGTATCCAGATACTTGAATCACATTTGCTTGTGGAAGATCATTTAATGTTTTACCAAATAATGTGTTAAACAATAATGATGGGTAAACACGACCTGCAGAAGATGTAACTGATTGTACACCAACTTTAACATCTTGTAAGTCTTCCCAAGTTAAAGATTCTCCACCATTTACTTTAGCAGCAAGTTCTCTACCTTTTGCTGAAGTACCTGCAACAGCAATTGAACGATAGTAAGTAACTTGTTTTGTTGAATCACCAGTAGTTGGTTTGTTGTCGTTCCAGTCTTTTGGATTATCTGAATCGTTGTTTAATCCAGCACGAGTAGCTGTTAAAGCAACATCCATATTTTCTCCATCAGCATATACAGCATAAGTACCACCAGGAATAAATCCAACATCAGCAGTACCAGCATCAAGTGCTTGACCAACTGCTTCATAAGAAGTACCTACATAAACACTTACTGTTTCGAAATCATAACCAAGTTCAGCTAATTCTGCCTTTAATACTTCTGGCAAATAACTAATACCTTGAACTAACGTAGCATTGTCTCTTGAAGGAACGAAGAATACGCTTAAATCTGTTTTTTCTTCAGCTTCACCACAAGCAGCAAGCCCTAGCAATGTTACAAAAGCTAATGTAAATAACACTAATTTTTTGTACATAAATTCACTTTTCTCCTCTATTTTTTTTATTTGATAATCTACAAAAATAAAACCACATATGTGGCTTTTATTTCATGAGCACAAAGAGAAACTCGTGCAGCAGTTCATCTATGGTGCCAAAGAAATAAAAATCACAAAACTCGGTCATTCATAAGATATATCAAATATGTCTTAATTATAGCAAAGACCCCTACCTTTGTAAAGAATAAAAGGCTTTAAAAATCATCACCTTGTAGTATACTAGAATTAGCAAAAAAAAATTATGAAAAGGAAACATAGATATGAAAAGGAAATTCCATCTTACTGTTTTTCATACTTCAGATACTCACGGACATTTAACAAGTGACTCATACAGCCATTTACCTCCTATGCCGAAGGGATTATCTCGAGTATCCAGTTTCTTGAAAACACAAAAACAAGAACACCAAATTAGAATTGATTTAGGAGATACAATCCAAGGAAGCCCTTTAGCTTTTATGTATAAAAATCATCAAAAAAGCAAAAGGAATCCATTTTCACAGTTACTCAATCATATAAAATATGATTATTTTATCCCAGGTAATCACGATTTCAACTATGGGCTTGAGTATTTAAATGAGTTTTTGGATCAAACACATGTAAAAGTTTTATGCTCAAATGTATACGATGGTGATAAACTTTACTTTCGTTCAGCTTATGATATCAAAACTTTTGAAGATAATTTAAGAGTTGCCATCATTGGCATCACTAATAACTATATCCCAAATTGGGAAACAAAAAAAACCATCGGTGATTTAATTTTCGAACAAGCTGATATCAGTGCACGAAACATCATTGAATCAATCAAGCAAAAAGAGCATCCTGATTATGTCATTGTTGCATATCACGGAGGCTATGAGTGCAACATAGATACTGGAGTAAATGAAGCTAAAAACCCAACTGAAAATCTTGGATGTAAAATATTTAAATCCATACCTGATGTTGATCTTCTTCTCACGGGTCACGAACATAGACATCTTGTCCTCAATGAAAAAAATCGCGTGATGTTACAACCTGGATATGCAGGTGAATGTGTTTCTCAAACTGACATCATCTTTAATAACGAAAATGGAGACTGGAATGTTGATACTGTCGATGCAAAACTAGTTTATATGAAAGATTATCAAGATGATCCTGAAGCCATAGATTTGATTAAAGATTTTATTGATGATGCCAACCAAGAACTCGATCAAGTCATCGGGTTTACTGAACAACCTTTTAAATTAGAGAATCCGTTAAAAGATAGACTTAATAATCACATTATGTTTCAATATATTAATGCTGTTCAAAAAGATGTCACAAACGCGATGATTAGCTGTTGTGGTTTAGGCAATGATGTAACAGGATTTAATCAAAACATCACGATCAGAGATGTCTTAAATACTTATGTGTATCCAAATACTCTAAGTTTATGTGAGATTAGTGGTAAGACCTTAAAATCAGCACTTTTACATAACGCTCAGTTCTTTTATATTAACGATCATCAAGAAATAGATATCAATCCAAAGTATTTGTACCCAAAAAAAGAGCTCTATAACTATGATATTTTCAGTGGGGTTTCTTATGAGTATCACATATACAAAACCAAAGATAATGAAGTAAAACATATTAAAGTCAATGATGTACCAATTAACGATAGTGACATATTTACTTTCGTTATTAATTCGTATAGATTAAGCGGTGGTGGTAATATCACATGGCATGAAGACTTAAAAGTCATCAAACACTTTCCACTTGATATCACTGAAGTTCTTATTGATTCAATTAGCAAAAGTCACCAAGTTAGTATCTTCGATGAAAACAACATAAAAATTATTAAACATCTTTAAATAATAACGTTTATAAGCAATGTGCGAACATTAAAAAGCTTTAAATAATTTTAAATCAAAAAAAACATACCACCAAAATACAGGTATGTTTTTTTAATATCTTTAAGATATTTTTACAATAAGCAAATCAGCACTAATGCCAATAAGATGACTAAATCAACAACTATGAATATGTGCTTTCTTTTCATGACATTAAATCGTCCCTTCTGTATAATAGAAAAAGGAGTTTTTGTGTTTTCCCCCATGAGAAACTAAAACCTTTGAACCCATTATAATGAACGCAGTTCTTAAAATCAAGGGACTTAATGAAATCTTAATGATTATTCAAATGCTGCAGCAAGCGCAATCGAATAAAATTTAGATTCTGTTGAATCTGCTCTAGATGTTAAGACGATTGGTCTTTTACCACCAACAACCATAGATGCACTTTTTGCGTCTGCTAAAAACATCATACTCTTATAAAATACATTTCCAGATTCTATTTGTGGCATCAAAATTAAATCCACATCTCCGGCAACATCACTATCAATACCTTTATGAATTGCAGCTTCTTTATTGATTGCATTATCTATTGCAAATGGTCCATCAATCATACATCCACCGATGATGCCTTCTTGATTTCTCTTGATTAGTTCTTGTGCATCAACAGTCGGTTGCATTTTAGGATTGACTTTCTCAATTGCTGCAATCACACCAATTTTCGGATTACTATTTCCTAATTTATGAAAAACTTTAACAGCATTTTCAATAATCTCTTGTTTTTCATCAACAGTCGGATACATGTTCATCGCTCCATCTGACATCATTAGCAACTTATGATAATTTTTTAACTCAAAAATTGATACATGTGATAATCTATGATCTCCTTTAAACCCAAATTCAGGTTTTAGAACAGATTTTAAAATGATTTTTGTATCTACATAGCCCTTCATTAAAACATATCCATCGTTTTCACTAACTAGTTTAACTGAATAATCACAAGCTTGTTCATGGTCCATAAGATCTATGATTTCATAATATGCTGGATCAATTGTTAAATCATCAAGTAGCATAAGAATGATTTCTTTATTCCCAACCAATATTGGTCTAATGATACCTTCCGCTCTTGCTTTTTCTACAGCATCTAAAACATGTTTATCATCAGCACATGCGACGACTAATGTGCTCATTTCCTTTTCTTTTGCTCTTTGAATTAAGTCATTAATTGTATGTAACATATGAATCAACTCCTCATTTATGATTTATATACTTTCGGTTTTTCTTCACCTTGTAATACTCTAAGCGCTCCTAGTGCTAAAGATTCCATTTCATTTTCTCCAGCATAGACAATCACTGGCGCAATAAACTCAACTCTCTCTTTAACTAGATCAACAAGTAGTTTATTATATGCCAAACCGCCAGTGAGTATAATTTCGTCTACATGACCTTTTAAAACAGTAGCTTCACTTCCGATTTCTTTAGCGATTTGATAGCACATAACTTCAAATATAAATTTTGCTTTTTCATCACCTTTTTCAATCATCTCCATGATTTCTCTGCCATCATTTGTTCCAAGGTATGCCACCATTCCGCCTTTTCCATAATTTTTTCTTTTGATTTCATCAAGTGTATATTTCCCACTAAATACTAACTTATATAATGGCCCAGCTGGTAGTGATCCACTTCTTTCTGGAGACATTGGTCCGTCTCCATCTAGTGCATTATTCACATCGATAACTTTCCCTTTTTCATGAGCTGCAACACTAATACCACCGCCCAAATGAGCAATGATGAAATTACAATCTTCATATTTTCTTCTTAAGTCTTTTGCCCGTCTTCTTGCAACAGCTTTGTGATTTAATGCATGAAATAGTGAACTTCTTTGTAGTTCAGGAAATCCAGTATATCGATAATGATCATCCATTTCATCTACTGCTACTGGATCAACGACAAATGATGGTATGTTATGTTTATCAGCTAAATCTTTAGCAAGCAAACATCCTAAATTAGATGCATGCTCTCCTCTTTTTGCTTCATACATATCTTTAACCATATCATCAGTCACTTGATATGTTCCACTTTCAATCGGTTTAAGCATACCACCTCTTCCAACAATCGCTGAAAATTTTGATAAGTCAACATTTTCCTTCTTTAAGAATTCTAAAATGACTTGTTCTCTAAAATCATATTGATCGATGATTCTTTTATAGCTCATAATTTTTTCTGTATCGTGACTAATCTTAAACTCAGAAACAAGGTTTTCATTTTCATAAATTGCTAGTTTTGTAGATGTTGATCCTGGATTAATTGCTAATATTAAGTGTTTTTTCATAAATCCTCCTTTTGATTTAGTGCACTAATTCTTTGTGAAATGGTTGGGTGATTATAATAGATTGATACATATAAAGGATGTGGGTTTAAGTTGGCGAAGTTCTCTTTAGCTAGAATCTCTAAAGCACCAATCAATTCATCTTTTCCAACATGTTTCTTCGCGAAGCGATCTGCTCTATACTCTATTTTTCTAGACCATCTATTTGTGACTAGACCCAATAAAATAGAAATAGGTTCCATTAATATCATAAATAAAACCAGCGCAAATCCAAAGAATATGCCGCTTAATCCAAACTGAGTGTATAATTCAGAATATTGCAATATAAAGCCAATTAACGCTGCAAAAAAACCAAATGTAATAATATTTTGTAATAACATTTTTGTTGTATCTTTGTGTGTTGCATGTCCTAGTTCATGCGCCAATACAGCTAGAATTTGTTCATCATTTAGTTTTTCTATTAAGGTATCAAATAATACAACATCTCTAGTCTTACCTAAACCACTAAAAAATGCATTCAGTTTGCTCGATCTTTTAGATGCATCCATCACTGATATCTTCTGCACTTCAAAACCTAGCTCTATAGCTAAAGCATCTATCTTTTCTTTTAAATCGCCATCTTCAAGAGGTGTTAGTTTATTAAATGCTTTTACGAAAACCTTGGTGTTCAATACAAATATTAAAACTAAAACGATCGCTAGGAATAACCATGCAAATAAAATAAATAACCATAATTGATCTAAAAAAGCGATATACAACGACTGAAGTCCAGATATTAAAACCCCAAATAAGGCTGCAGACAATAAGAAGCTTTTAATCTTATCTGTCCAAAAAGTTTTGAATGTTGTTTTGTTGAACCCATATTTCTCTTCAATATAAAATGTACTATAATAATCTAATGGTATTGATATCACGGTCTCTAAAACCAAGTAAACAAGTAAAAATAGCAGCGTTTGAGTAATACTAAAATCTGAAATGGATTTTGCCCATGCTTCCAAATTACCAAAAATATTAAATATGAGTAACGATAATATAACAATTGTCGAAACTGTTTTTCTTAAAATACCCAATCTTAAATGCTCTTGATGATATGACAACCATCTTTTATATTCTTCTTCATTATAAATATGTCTAACATTATCAGGAATGCCTTGCTTTGAATAACTCACATTTAATATATTTATAACTAACTCAAAAATATACATGAATCCTATAATACTAATAAAAACAATATGCATGTTAATTCTCCTTCTTTATGGGTTTAAATGTTGATGTAAAATGTCTAAGCATTGGTGATTCATACTCAAACGCATAACCTAAAAGTTCATCTCTTCTTTTAAACACTTCAATCATCGCTTCTCCAACTACATGTAGATGCTGATATGTATAAAGTCTTCTAGGAATAGTTAATCTTAAAAACTCGATAGGGCTTTTCAAATTCTCATGTGTATCTGGGTCTCTACCCAAAAGCAGAGAACCAATCTCTACACCTCTAACACCCGCTTCTATATAAAGTGCATTTGTAACACTGAGCGCAGGAAACTGATCATAGGGAATATGTGGAGCAATCTTTCCACAGTCTACAAAAACTGCATGACCTCCGACAGGATATTGAATAGGGACTCCAGCTGTTTTCAACATATCCCCTAGATATCTGATTTGATCAATCCGATGTCTCAAAAATCGAATATCCAAGGCTTCCATCAATCCTTGTGCCAAAGCCTCCATATCTCTACCACTTAACCCACCATAAGTAGGAAACCCTTCATATGGTACGATATATGTTTGACACTTTCTAAACAACTCTTGATTCTCTTTAATCGCAATAATTCCACCCATATTGACTAAACCATCTTTTTTAGCACTCATCATAAAAATATCTGCTAAATCAAATGTTTTTCTTGCAATATCTAAGATAGATAAATCTTCAAACCCTCTTTCTCTTTCTTTTATAAAATAAGCATTTTCTGCATATCTCGCTCCATCTATAATTAGAGGAATATCATATGTGTCACTGATTTTTTTTACACCCATCATATTTTCAAAACTTACAGGTTGTCCACCAGCACTATTATTCGTGATGGTCATGATAATACCAGCAATATTTTCTCTACCTTTTTCAAGGACTATATGCTCGAGTCTATTTAAATCAAAATTCCCTTTAAATGGATGCTCTAATGCTATATCAAAACATTCATCAATCACGCAATCAAGAGCTCTTGCACCTGCGAGTTCTACATGTGCTCTTGTCGTATCAAAATGAATATTAGAGATAAAATACATACCCTTATGTTTTACAAGTTGAGGTAATACGATTTGTTCGGCCCCTCTGCCTTGATGGGCAGGAATAAAGTATTTATATCCTGTTATATGTTTTACAACACTTTCTAACTTATAAAAACTTTTACTTCCTGCATAAGCTTCATCTGCTGTCATCATCGCTGCCCACTGTTCCTGACTCATTGCTCCCGTACCTGAATCGGTCAATAAATCAATGTAAACATCTTCACTTTTCAAAGAAAAAGGATTGTATCCCGCGTTTTTTAATAGTTCTATTCTTTCTTCCTTTGTTGTTTCAAAAATAGGTTCAACCATCTTAATTCTATATGGTTCTGCTACATATTTCTTGTTCATGTTTCACCTCGGCCTCGTCTTTTCACTTCTATTATACATGTTAAAAAGCATAAAATAAACCCCTTTATGAAAACGCTAACAAAAAAAGCATCTTAAAAAAAGATGCCCTAGGTTCGTTACAGATTTTTGATACTTTTAATAGTTTTGTTTCGCTGGAATAACGCCTCTTACACCACCTCTAGGATTTGAGACATCACCGATATATCTCGGAATGATATGGACATGACAGTGTAGTATGGATTGTCCAGCATAAACACCTTCGTTAACACCTAAATTATAAGCGTCAGGTTTATAATTAAAATCAATGTATTCTTTTGCCTTTAACACAAGTTGATCGATTGCCTTTTTTTCATCAGATGTTAGATTGAAAAATGATTCTTCATGTCGTTTAGGCATGATAAGCATATGTCCTTTATTCACTGGGAAACCATCGTAAATCACAAATGCATAATCGTTTTGTAAAATGATTTTATCTTCTTTGTTTAAAAAATCACAAAATACACACATCTAATCACCTCTTTTATTTTATAACCCTATTTTATAAAAAAACTTGAAAAATTACCATATTTTTAATCTATTTTAAGTATTTTTAATGTTGATAATCAATTTTATTTCTAGAAAACTTACATACTTTCTTTTAATATCAAACAGTGGTATACTTAAAGAAAAATAGGAGGTTTCAAATGAAAGAGTTCATTAAAGCAGTAGATGATCTGCCAGTAATCATCAAACTAATTTTGGCTTTACCTGGTATTGATAGTTTTGCATGGGGGATTTATCGTATCGTTAAAGGATTAGATAGAAACGATACAGTTCAAATCATTGTTGGTATCATATGGCTACTTGCTGGTTGGGCAGTGCTATGGATTATAGACATCATCACAATTCTCATGTATAAGAGACCTACTGTATTTGCTTAACATTCAAAAACTATAACTTTCAAAGAGATGATATATGATTATCATCTTTTTTTGTATATCATCAAACCTGCCATTTCATGCAATTTTGTCATTGTTATTTTTAATTATCAAATGTATACTAAAGTTGAGGTGAGAACATGTATACATTAAAAAATATAATGGATATGCTTAATATTCCCGAACGAACCATACGAAGACACATGAAGCTCGGATTATTAAAGGGGGGAAAAGTTGGTGGAACATGGAGATTTAGCGAGCATAATATTCACCAATACTTTTCACAAGATATCACAAGAAAGACTCAAAGACATAACCACATCAATGAAGTTATGGATTATTTAAATGGCATTAGCCAAGAAGGAGAAGATCTCATGGTTATTAAACAAATTAAAAACTTATCTTTAAAACAAAAATTAGCACTAACAACTTACATCAGCAATTATGAAAAGCCTTTTTATTTCAACTTAGAAAAAAAAGCAAGTGTTGATGTGATTACCTTCAAAGGTAGTGAAGTTCAACACCAAAAACTAATCTCATTTCTAAACTCACTATAAAAAATAAAGCAATCAGTGGTATCTTTGACTGATTGCTTTTTTTGTGAATGTTCTTTAATGAAAAAATAAGTTTATTTACTTATCTACCAAACTCTTTATAACAAGTACCTTGAATAATTCTAGTATCGCAAACACATTCCCCATCGACATCAATAAGTTTAATGTTAGGAGAAATAAAATCTGATTCAACTGAAACCTCTTTTGTTAAGTCTGATGAGAGATATTTCTTTGAATCGTCACTAAACACGGTAACGATTTTAAAGTCCTTACCATAAGTGTTTTGGAGCATAACTGCACCTAAAAAATTAGCACCGCTTGATATACCAACACCTAAACCTAATTTTTTAGCAAGCATTTGTGACATTAGAATTGCATCACCATCATGAACTACGATTGGTTTTTCTAGCAACTCAGTCTTCAATATATCAGGTATAAATCCATCGCCAATCCCGTGAATCCTATGATCAATACCTTTTAAACCCTTTGATAAAATTGGAGATTCAAATGGTTCTAGTGGAAAAACTTTCAAATGAGGATGACACTGGATTAAACGTTTTCTAACACCCATGATTGTGCCTCCAGATCCTACACCTGCAATAAAACCATCTGGTTCAATGCCTATTTTTTTAAGTTGTGTACATATCTCAAGTCCGGTCGTTTTATAATGAGCATCGACATTATATTCATTTCTGAATTGCTGAGGTCTAAAACCGTTGTTTTCTAGTGCAAACGCATCAGCTAATGCTACTGCACCTTCGAAACCACCTTGCTCATGACTAACTTCATGAAGTATAGCACCATACTTCTTAATCATTTGTTTACGCTCGTTAGTCATCCATTCGGGCATAAATATATGTACCGGATGTTCATTCATTGCACCTAAAGCGCTAAATGAAATTCCTGTGTTTCCACTTGTAGCTTCGACAATCGGCATTCCTCTTCTTAACGTTCCATCCTTATAAGATTCTTCTATAATATGTTTAGCCATCCTATCTTTAATAGATCCTGTAAGATTATAAAACTCAGCTTTTGCATAAATGACTCGTTCTTCTCCATGATACTGATATCTTAAGATTAATAAGGGGGTATTACCTATCATATTATGCATAAAATCCTCCCGAAAGTCAAAAAATTATAACCTTATTATACATTCTTGTTTAGTCATAAACAATATGCAAATGATTAGATTCAATATTAAACACTACAAGATCAGCTTTTTATGATTACTTTTTTAATGCAACTAAGTTGTGATATGGATTCAGCTAAGCGAAAATTCATCCTCATTAAAATCAAAAAGATACATTAGATAAAATGCACCTTTTGATTTCTAAACATATTTTCATCATTGTTTTTATATCAACTTATGAATATCTTCATCCTCTAATCTAAAAGTGATCCATTCATTTAAAGCCTTAGCACCTAAACTCTCATAAAACTCAATAGATTTTTTATTCCAATCTAGACACATCCAATCGATTCTCTTACAATTATTTTCAATCGCAATCTTTCCCAGTGCTTTAAACATGAGTTTCCCATATCCTTTGTGTCTATAAGGTTCATCAATAAATAGATCTTCTAAATATAAATTTGCCCTACCCCAAAACGTAGAGTACGAAAAAAAATAAAGCATGAATCCGATAGGTTTGTCATCTACTTCTGCAATAACAACTTCTGCTTGTTTCTTTTCATATATCGATACTTGAATATCATTTACATCTGCAACCACCAAGTCGCTCATTTTTTCATATGCTGCGATTTTTTTTATATATGCTAATACTAACTCAGCATCACTTATATCAGTTCTTCTAATCGTAAACTCATCTTTTTTTAATATAATGTTATTCATCATCTCATCCTTTAATCTAATTTAATCTTTGTCATTGGTGTATAGGTTAAAGCATCATCCACATGATGACTATAAAATATGACAACCTCTTTAGCTTCAAAAATAAACTCTCTTGTCTTATTTTTCTTAAATGTATTCAAATCTTTAACAATCACTTTTCTAGCAAGCGTAACATGTGGACTAAAAAAACCTTTTTCAAGTTGGAACCGCTCATTAATCTTATCGTCTATTGCTTTATGGAGTTCCTTAAGTTTTCCTACACCTAGTCCCATACCCATCCATAAGATATTTCCGTCTTTCTTTTCAAAATACCCTAAATCTTTAAGGTGAACATCAAATGCTTTATATCCTTTTAAAGAAGCTCTTAAAATATCTTCTAAATCTTCTAAGTCACTCACACTAAGTTCGCCTAAAAACTTTAATGTTACATGATAAAGATGATGCTCAACTTGTCTGAATGATTCACAGTACTTTAAAAACTTGCTTGATTCAATCTGGATTGCTTCTTTAATATGATCTGGTATATCAATGCCTACAAATATTCTCATAAAACACCAACTTTCATACATTCATTATAACAAAAAAAGGATTATTTCTAATCCTTTATATGTCATAACTCACTTTATCAATAAAATTTTTAAGTCTATCTGTTTTTGGATGATCTAAGATAGAAACATCTCCATGTTCAATCACTTTGCCATTTTCCATAAAGACAATATAATCAGCAGCTTTTTTTGCAAACGCAATCTCGTGGGTGACAATCATAAAATTCATATTTTTTTCACGAAGTTTTAGTATTGTTTTTAATACTTCGTGCGTTAAGATTGGATCAAGTGCGCTTGTTGGTTCATCTAAAAACACAACTTCAGGAGATATTGCCAAAGATCTAATGATACTCGCTCTTTGTGCCTGACCACCTGATATCTTTGCTGGAATCTTATCTTTATGTTCAATAAGTTCAAATTGCTACAATAAATCTAATGCAACCCTATTTGCTTCATTAATATCCATCTTGTGCACTTTTTCTAATACTAATGTTATATTTCTAAGTACAGTTAAATGTGGAAATAAGTTATGTGCTTGAAATACAAATCCAATTTTCTTATAATACTCGCTTTTGTCTTCATGAGTTACTTCATGATGATTTAGACAAATCTCACCAGAAACAGGATCTTCAATGCCTGATAATAATCTTAGTAATGTTGATTTCCCAGCACCACTTGGTCCAATAAGTGCAATACCTGATTTATTTTCAATCTTCAAGCTGACATCATCTAAAATTAACTTATCTTCATATGTTTGAACAATATTTTTTAACATTAAATCCATGATGCCACCTTCTTTTCAAAGTATTTAGCTAAGAATATTAAAGGTAATGTAATACTTAAATAAAGCAAGAACATCATTAAATACTTTTCCACTACTGCATAAGTTCTAGATTGAATGGTTGTGATTTGGTTATATAACTCTTCCACGCCAATAAAGTTAAGCAAACTCGATCCCTTAATGATAATCGCAAGATTACCAATCATTGGCGGAACGATTACTTTTACTAATTGCGGTAAAATGATATATCTATATTTTTGATAATTTGTAAAACCTAATACTTTCATAGCCTGATATTGAGTATCATCAATGGATTTCATCGCACCCATAAAAGCATTTCTCATATAAGGTCCCATGAATAGAGTAAATCCAACAATGCCTGCTAAAAAACGGTTCCTAAGGTCTAAAGGCACTGCAATAAAATAATAGGTAACAATCAAAAACACTAACGTTGGCGTACCAAAGATGACTTCACTAAATATATTAGATATATACTTAAATACCAAAAATTTAGACTCAGATAGCAAATACAATACAAAACCAAAAATAATGCTTAAAAATAAAACAATGATACTAATGACAATGGTATTCACATATCCTTTAATTAGGATGTTGGAATAACCAAAAATAGCTTCAATTCTAAAATTACTTCTCCCTGGATAAGCAAATACAATAAAAGCGACTAGCGCTGTGTAAAACAAAAGCGCTAGTCCGACATTTAAAGGTTTATTACTCTTCATCAATAATCTCTTGTAAATAAACGTTTAAAGTTTCTCCAGGAATGTTTGCTGCTATATCATCGTTATATAAATTTCTTAAAATATCATAAATTCCATTTGCTTCTAATCCTGCAATAAATTCTTTAGCTTGTGCAACTAAATCTTCATTACCTTTTCTAAATGCCATACCAATAGGTGATAATACCACTGGATCTAGTAATATTTCAGTGGTATCTGGATTTGCCAAATGATGCCCAGCTGCATTACTAATACTCATTAAAAATACATCTGATGTTCCACTAACAACCTCTAGTACTGCCGCATTCACATCATCAACTTCTCTAATTACCGGATTGTTCGCTAAATTTCTTGCGATATCAAGTGGTGCGAATGTTTTAGGTCCAACAAATCTAACGCCTTCTAGAGTGAAAACATCATCTTTAGTTTGGATATTATTTGTATCAAAGAAGTCTTTATTAACAAGTGATACAAGCGGAAAATTAAAGTATGGATCACTAAAATCAACAGATAATGCTCTTTCTTCAGTAATACTCATCGATCCTATGATCACATCAATTGTATTCGCATTTAATTCTGTAATCAAAGTTCCAAATGGTAAATCTACAATTTCCACTTCTCTTCCTAAAAACTTACCAAACTCTTCAGCAAGTGTCACACTAATACCTGTAGGATTACCATCATCATCAACAGTTTCAAATGGCGGATATGATAAATCCATACCTACTCTTAACACAAATTGGAATATTGAAATTCAAAAAATATGACCAAATTTAAGTAAAAAGAGTGTAAAAATACACTCCTTAACTAAAGTTATCAAATAAAATGTTGTCATCTTTCATATCATGTTTCTTTAATACATTAATACATGCTTTAATCATACCTGGTGAACCACATAGATAACCTTCTACATCACTTAAATCTTTGGTATGACGATCAACAACATCAGTAATTAAACCAACATCTCCATCCCACTCATCTTCTGGAAGTGGTTCTGAAAGTGCTGGAATATACTGAAAGTTTGGAAACTCTTTTTCAAGCGCTCTAAACTCTTCTGTATAATATAAATCACGCTTCGATCGAGCTCCAAAGAAGTACTTAACTTTACGATGCATACCTCTAGCTTGAAGTGCATATAAAATCGATCTGATCGGTGCCTTTCCAGATCCACCAGCAATACAAATCATATCTTTATTTGAGTCTTCCCTTAAGAAAAAGTCTCCGTAAGGCCCTGTAATGATGATTTTATCGCCTACTTCCATAGCTTTATGAACAAATGTTGTTGCTTGTCCATTTGGAACTAAACGGATGATAAGTTCAATTTCACTCTTATTTTTTGGATCAGATGCAATTGAATAAGCTCTGATCACTTCAATCCCAGGCACTTGAATTTGCACATATTGTCCAGGTTTAAAATCCATCTCTTTTGGTTCAATTAATTTAAATCTAACCAGTTTAATATCATAAGTTAAATCAGAAACATGCGATACAACTGTCTTATACTCCTTAGCGTTTAACAAACCTTTAGGTAATAATATTTTCATATCACTCTTTACTTTTACTTGACAAGAAAGTCTCACGCCTTCTTCTCTTTCTTCTTCGCTAATAAATGGTTCTTCTGTTGGTTTTAAATGTCCATCTCCACCAACTAATTTAAACTTACATAAGCCACATGTTGCTTTACCGCCACATGCAGATGGGATAAATATTTTCTCGCTTGATAATGTATTTAAAACTGTGTCATCACCTTTAACAGGTATTTTAGTTTCATCGTTGATTGTGATGACTTTTTCACCACCACCACCTAGTAATTTTTCAACTAAAATAAGAACTAAAGAGATGACAATTAATACACTAACTAAAACAATAGGTAATACCCAATTCATAACATCTCCTCCTTCTTATACTAATCCTGTAAAGCCCATAAATGCTAATGCTAAGATACCTAAGATAATAAATACGATTGCTTTTCCTCTTAATCCTTTAGGTGGATTAGAAATCTTCGCAAGCTTTTCTCTTAAACCTGCAACTAAAATAATCGCGATCATCCAACCAACACCAGATCCAAATGAAAAGGATACAGTTTCTAAAAATGTATAATCTCTATTGACGAAAAACAATGAAACTGCTAATACAACACAGTTTACTGTGATCAGTGGTAAGAAAATCCCAAATGCATTATATAATCTTGGTGAAAATTTTTCTAAGAATATCTCTAGCAATTGTACAACAGCTGCAATTGTGATAATAAACACGATTAAACTGATAAATTCAGTATTTGTAGCAAGTAACAATTGATAAATCGGATAATTGATAACAGCAGTAATAGTCACAACAAATACAACTGCAATTCCCATCCCTTTAGCATTTTTAACACTCGTAGAGATTGCAATCAAAGGACACATACCCAAAATGAAAACAAGTGCAATATTATTATTTAATATTGACGATATAAATAGTTCAATAATATTCATTTTCTATGCCCTCCTATATATTTGTTTCGTAATTCTTGGTCATTACTCTAATGCCCCATATCATAAGTCCTAATACAAAGAACCCACCTGGAGCCATTGTCATTGCAACCCAGTTAATCCAATCTGGTCCAACAACACGAGTACCTAAGAAAGTACCAAATGCTAATATTTCACGAACAGACGCAACAGCTACTAAAACAAGTGCATAACCTAGACCACTTGCTGCTCCATCAATTAAAGAATATTTAACTGGGTTTTTAGCAGCAAAAGCTTCAGCACGTCCCATAACAATACAGTTTGTAATAATTAGTCCAACATATGCATCAAGTGAATCTGCAATTTGTGGAAAATATGATTGCAAAAATAACTGTACGATAATAACAAATGTAGAAATAATAACCATGTAAGTTACCATTCTTACTTTTCCAGGAATAAAGTTTCTAATCAAAGAAACCGTTGCAGAACTTGCCATCACAACAAATGTAACACCTAAACCCATAGCTATTGCGTTTTCTACACGATTTGAAACTGCTAACGCAGAACAAATCCCTAAAACAGCTATAGCAATTGGATTGCTTGTCGCAACACCATCTTTAAAAATGTTAAACCATTTCTTATACTTAATTCTAATTAATTTCATTTAATCATCCCCCTACTCATTAAGTGCTTGCCATGCAGCACTATACTCATCATAGTTGTCATTGAGGATGCCTTCAAATGCATTTGAAGTACCAGTAGCACCAGTAATTGCATCGACTTGATTCGGTTCTGTTGCACCTTCTTTAGTCACATCAATCGAAGGCGTCATTTTAACACCAACATAATTATCTAAATACGGTCTTTCAGCAACCACACCACCTAAACCAGGCGTTTCTTCTTGTTCCAATATCGTAATACGAACAATCGTTTCAAAATCAGAGTCTAAAGTTAATATACCAATGATAGGTCCCCATAATCCGCTACCCTCGAAGCGATAAGCAACAGAACCTGTCTGATCATTTACATAGAATGTGTAGCCATCTTCTTCTAAAATAGTTACCTCATCATCGAAAACATCATGGATATTTGTGAAGTTATACTCAATTTCAAATCCGTCTAGTATCGCTGATTTCAATTTAGCTTCCTTGTTTAGTTCAATACGATCTTCTGTCAATGCATTAGCACCTAACAATAGTGCACTTGTTACTAAACCTAAAATTACGACAAATATCATCATTTTAAGATTTTGATTCATCAGTTGCACCTTCTTTCTTTTCGATTCTAGCAAAAAACATACTATCGATTAATGGTGCTACCGCACTCATTAATATAATTGCAAACATAGTTCCATCAGGGAATGTTGCAAAGAATCTAATTAAAACTGTTAAAAAAGCAATCCCAATACCAAATAACACACGACCCCAAGGAAATAGAGGGGCTGTTGTTTCATCGGTTGCGATAAAAAATGAGACTAAGACCAAATTCCCAACAAATAAACTATTAAATGCACTATCAGGAAAACCATCAAATCCGAACCATACACCTAACTGAGTAAAAACAAATACACCTAGTAAAATGGTCAGTGGGATTTTCCAATCAATCACTTTAAGACCAATTAAAACAAGTCCCAAAATAATGATTCCTAATCTCAAAGTCTCACCCAAAGCTCCGGGTGCATCACCTAAAAGCATTTGCATCAATGTATAATCTGTGCCTACCTGATTTGCTCTAACAAGCATTGTAGGGAAATATGCCGGAAATGAAATCGTTATAAATAAAAGTCCAACAAGTGCCGGATTAAAAACATATTTACCACTTCCCCCAAAAATACCTTTTCCAAAAAACGTTCCAAATGCAGAACCTACTGCAACCATCCAAACATGCTTTAATTCTAATGTTGATGGTATGAGCAGTGTAAGTAATAATGGATAAATCATCCATGCGCCGTCAAATTCGATTTTTCTACCTTTAGAAAACATCAATTCTACTAGAAGTGCAGTTACAAGTGAAACTGCAGCAACCACCAAGACTTGATAACCGAATATGATCGTAGACGCAAGCACTAAAACCGATAAAGCAATCGTCATGATTGTCAGGTTTCTTTTATCGAGTGCCTTCTTAATCACTGAGTCATAGGATAATGTCATAAAGTCACCGCTACTTTCTATATGTTTTATAAGTGAACTAATAAGCCCACTAAATTTATCTTTATTTTATCACAATAAACTTGCATGTATAGGTTCTCATGCATTTTTAGTTGAATTCTAAATAAATTTAAATAAAAATCAATCAAAGTTAAACAAAAAAGACCTGAAACTTTGATTTTAGGTCTTTTTTGTTTAAAGCATATGATTAGAATAAGATTTCATTTCAAGATATTTAACTAGACTGATGATAAAGAAAATCGAAGTGATTAATCCTAGAAATATGAATATGATTGTTAAAAGGATTTGACCAACAGGCAAGATATCCTTAAAAACAATGACTAAACTAAAAAGTGAAGATGAAACAACTGTCCAAAAAAAGAACGTATAAATGGATAAAAGCTTTTTTTAAACGAGATTCATCTCTTCATCATCGATTTCAAGATCGTGTTCAATGTTATAGATGATTTCATCTACCTCTTCTTTTATATCTTTATCATGCTTTTTTTCTAGTGTATACATTGTCCATGTCAACGTAAGAAATAGGACTAAAACAATAATAATAATCCATCTATGTTTAACTAATTCACTTGGTAAAGCAATCGCACCAATCAACGCTAACCCATAAAAAAATGTATAGAATAGTGGCCTAAATAGACTTGTTTTATACATTTTTTTTAACTGTTTTATCGTTTTTTTGTCTTCTTTAGATAATTTCATATGTTTATGGCTTCAATATCTTTCTAATGATTTTTTCTTTATTTTTATCGTATGGAGGATAAGCTAATTTCACATCAAAAAATGTCGTCTTCTTTGTAAAGGTCTTTAAATGTGAGAAGGCTTTGAAGCTATAAACACCATGATATCTTGCCATACCACTGTGTCCAACTCCACCAAAAGGAAGATTTGGATTTGCAACTTGCATTAATGCCTCATTAATTGCTCCATTACCAAAGGAAAGTTTAGTAAACACTTCTTGCATCATCTTTTTATCTTCGGTAAAAAGATATAATGCAAGTGGTTTTTCTTTTGTCTTTAAAGTTTCTATGATTGTATGTGTATCTTTGAATTTAATAATAGGTAAAATCGGTCCAAAAATCTCTTCTTGCATGACTTTATCATCCCAAGTGACATTGGTCATGATGACCGGAGATAGAAAATAACCCTCATCCTTGTTTTCATACTCAAAAACTACCTTGTTTTCATCAACCAAACCTTTAAGTCTTTGATGATGTCTTTCATTTACTATATGTCCCAAATCATTGATATTTGGATATTGTCTTTGAATTTCTTCTTTTAAATAAGCAAGAAACTCATCATGAACAGTCTCATCGACATAAATATAATCAGGTGCTATACATGTTTGACCTGCATTTAAAAACTTACCAAACACAATACGTCTTGCGGCTAGTTTTAAATCAGCATCTTTTAAGACAATCGTTGGACTTTTTCCGCCGAGTTCTAGAGTTACAGGGATTAAATGTTTACTTGCTTTTTGATATACTATTTTACCTACTTCAGTGCTGCCTGTAAAAAAGATATGATCAAATCTTAAATCTAATAATTCACTTGTCACATCTTTATCACCTGTCACAACTTTTATATATGCTTCATCAAAATACTCATCAAACATACTCAAGATCACTTGTTCTGTGTTTTTTGTATATTCACTTGGTTTAATGATCGCAGTATTACCTGCTGATATCGCACCAATCAAAGGTTCAATAACAAGCTGGAATGGATAATTGTAAGGACCAATGATTAATACACTTCCAAGCGGTTCATACATCTTATAAGATTTAGACCCAAACATAAAAATAGGTGTTCTTACCTTGGAAACTTTCATCCATTTTTTCAAACTTTTTAACGCAATTTTAATTGATTTATAAACAAATCCAATCTCAGTTGTATATGCTTCAATTGCTGATTTATGTAAATCTTTATATAAAGCATCAATGAGTTTATCTTCATACGCTTCAATTGCTTCTTTTAATCTTTGAAGTTGCTTCATTCGAAAATCATATTTTTTAGTCTCATCTGTTAAAAAATATGATTTTTGTTTTTTTAGTATATCTAGCATATCATCACCTCTTAAGTTAATTATATTATAACAAATATCTATAGGTTACTCGAAAAAAAAGAACCAGAGATTATCTGGTTCTAAATATCTAGATTGCACATTTCTCGTAAACACAGTCTGGATCACTACATTGTATACATCCTTGTTTTTTAACAAGAACGTCTCCGCATAAAGGACACAACTCTTTTTCAATCTTTTCAGGTGTATATCCTGATTGAGAAACAGAAATATGAGTTACATACTCTTTTACTTCGCCTTTCTTTTTATCAACCCATTTTTCCTCAACATGTAGATGAGGTGGGGTTGCAGGATTTAAATCTTTAGTATCTTCATTAACACCTGCTAAAATACCGATCTTCGCACAACGATCTCTAAAGACTGTAGCTCCTTTTAATCCTTTAGACCATGCGGTTGTATAAATGTTCATTACATCTTCAACTGTTGCATTATTATTCAAATTGAATGTAGATGAAATAGCTGTATCAACATATTTTTGAATGGTTGCTTGAACATTTGCACGATCTTCAAAATCAATATTTTGAGATGTAATTAAAGCCCATGCAGGTAGATCTTCTGGTTCGACATGCATTGCTTTTGCAAGTGCAAGCGGAGTCTTTTCCCAAACAGTGATTGTTTTTTCTTCTTCAAACATACTTACAATTCTTCTTGTATAGTTGATTTGGAAGAACGGCTCAACACCACCACTAACACCAAGAATATTAGATATTGAACCTGTAGGCGCGATACTTAATAATCTCGAGTTTCTCATACCATATTTTTTAACTAATTCGTCGGTATCTTTATCGATAGCAGTCTTGTAGAATGTTGAATTAGAAACTTTATCATAATCAAATCTTGGGAAAACACCTAATGCTTTGGCATTTAATGCACTCGCTTTAGTTGCTGTATTAATCATTCTTCTCATGAGTTTATCTAAAAACTCTAAGAAAGGTTTTGATCCATAAGGGAGTTTCATCGATAATGCTAAATCAGCTAATCCCATAACACCTAATCCGATTTCACGGTACTCAGTTACGTGTTTCCTTTGTTCAGGAAGTGCATGACGATCTCCGAGTAATGTTAACAACTCATCAAGTGCATAAATCATTTCACTAGTTACAAAGTCAAAACGATCGAAATCATAATACGCTTCATCAGTAAACGGATGTTTGACAAAAGCATTTAAGTTAATACTACCTAAATTACATGAACCATGTGCCATAAGTGGTTGTTCACCACATGGGTTAGTTGCAGTAAATCTTACATCATCATACTCACTCATGAAGTGATAATCATTCATATGATCGATAAACACAACACCAGGATCACCCATTGTGTGTGCAGCATAACCTACAAGTTTTAATAACTCTTTAGCATTTACTTTCTTTTCAATAATCTCATATGGTGTTTCAAACTTCATCACCCAATCTTTATTGTCTTTAGCTGCTTGCATAAAGTCATCTGTTAAAGCGATAGAAATATTTGCACCATTCACTTTACTTAAATCAAGTTTTGTAGTAATAAAGTCAATAATATCTGGGTGATCAATATTTAAAACTAACATTAATGCACCACGTCTAGCGTCTTGTTGTGTATTTAACGTTGTGTGTGAATATTTCTCTGCAAATACCATGACACCAGGTGTTGTATTACTACTATTATTAACCTTAGCACCTTTAGGACGAATATTTGATAAGTTCATCCCTTGTCCGCCACCATAACTATAAGTTCTAGCGATTTGGTAGTCGACTTTATAAATGCTTTCTAAGCTATCTTGTGGATCTTCTGTTACATAGCAATTTGAACCAGTAATGTTTCCATCTCTACCAATCGCATACAAATTACGACCACCAAAAATAGCTTCTTTTTTTCTTAGGATTTTTTCTAAAGATGACTTACCTAAGCTAATTCTTTTTAAGAATTCTTTTTTTCCTTCACCTTTAATTAAGTATTTTTGTAAGATTAAATCTTGTCTTTCGTCATTATCTGACCATGGGTTATCACGATCATGTTTTTGCTTTTCACGATATTTAATATATGCTCTAGCAGCTTCATACTGCTTAGACTGCATCAAAAAGTTTTCAACGTCATCTTGAATTTGTTCAATATTGACATCTTCATCTTTCTTATAACTCTTTGTGATTTTCTCAGCTTGCTTCTTGCAGTCTTCTAAAGAAAAGTTCGCACCTACCCCTTTATAGGCTTTAAACATTGCTAAAGCAATCTTGTTGAAATCAAAGAGTTCCTTTGCTCCATTACGTTTCACTACATACATACTTATCTACACCCCTTAATTTTCTATACTAGCATTGTATCATATTATGAACTAGTATGTGTATGATTTTTTGAATGAAAATACTTTCATTTAGAACATAAAAAATATAAACAATTTGGATATCGCTCAACTATCCTTTTAACTCTAATATCTACATTATAGACATATATAGTTTTAACTTCAAAATATTTGCTTAAAGAAAAAAGAGTTAATCATTTTTTTGATTAACTCTTTGAAGTTTATCACTTAAATGTCTTTAAGACTTCATCATAAATAAGGTCTAATAACTCGTTTTCATTTAAATCTGTTTGATCGTTAATATACTGAAATAAAAGTCCATTAATTAAAGCTTGAATGACATAACCTCTAGTTTTATCTTGTTTAAATGGCGGTGTTATCATCTGTTGCTCAACGCCCATTTTGAATATACTAAGGAATCTTTCTTCCATTTTTGATTTTATCTCATCTAATTTGTCATCAAAAGTCGCTTGATTTGGATAATTGATTTGATGATGCTTATTCATGATTGTTTCAATGATATTTTTCGCGTCTTTCATAGCATCTAAAATCATCTTCACTTGCTCAATAAAAGCATCTCTAAACGCTGTTGATTTAAGCGGTTGTGTTAATAAGTTCTCATAATAGTTAAACATAAACATATATGTATCTGATACTAACTCATCTTTATTTGAAAAATATTCATAGACTGTAGATTTACCAATCTCAGCTTTTTTTGCAATTTCAGATAATGAAACCTGAGAAATATCTTTATCTTCCTTAATAAAATCAATCATAGTTTCAATGATTTTATCTTTAGTTTGCATGGTTAATCTCCTCTTTAATTACCTTCCGGTTAAACAAAGCATAAATCGCTGGAACGACAACCAAAGTTAAAATCGTTGCATATATTAATCCACCGATAGCGGTAATAGCCATAGGTTGTAACAACTCAGATCCTTCACCAATTCCTAAAGCCATAACAAACAAGGCTAAAATCGTTGTTAATGCCGTCATAAAGATTGGTCTTAGTCTTGTTTTACCAGCTTCGACGATTGCATCTTTAACACCATAACCCTTATCTCTAAGTTTATTGATGTAATCGATTAACACAATACCATTATTAACAACAACACCAACTAGTATAATTAACCCCATGATCGAAACCATCGATAAGTTCATATTTGTAATAAATAACGCGATGAATCCACCAGTAAACGCTAAAGGTATAGTTGCTAATATGATGAGTGGATATAGTAAAGATTGAAATTGAATAGCCATAATCATATAAACAAGTAAAATAGCTACAACAGCTGCAATCACTAAATCTTCAACAGCGTCCATGATTTCTTCATTTTCACCAGCAAATTCTATATCATAACCATTACCATAATTTTGAAAGTCACTTTCGATATAATCATTGACTTTTTCTGTGACATCAGAGCTAATCAGTGTAACATTAAAACCTTCTTCAACTTGAGCTCTAACAGTTAAGTAACGATTTGTGCCATCTGTATAAATCGTATTAAATCCAGTTACTTTTTCGACAGTAGTCACACTTTGAGATGTATCACTTATATTATATAGAGGAGCAACCGCTAAACTAGCTAAACTTGGATTAACCATATCCATAGGATTAAGCACTATTTCTCCGTTATCTACGACTAAAAATGGATTAATAATAAATTGAATTGGAGTTCCAGGTACATATGTTGGTAACATGAAATTTGGAACATAAACACTCATATTTGAGTTTTCTTGATAAGTTTCAATCATTGCTCTTGTTTGATCATCGAATAATTTTACGCCACCTAAGAAAGTTAGATAATCACCAAATAAATCTAAGCTAAAACCTTCTAGAGCTTCATTTGGAATATTAAGTTCATAAGAAATACCTTCAATACTTACAGTTACAACTTCACCAGCTGTAAGTCCAGATAAATTATCGAAAAGATAGTTCAAATTTTGATTGACATCTTCTAACGTTAAACCGAAAGTCATCGCCTGATTTTGATTAACAGTTAATTTTACATTATCACTACCTTGGTTTACCCCATTATCAATCTCAACTACATGATCTATAGTTGCCAAAATGCCTGAAACATCATTAGCGATACTTTCTAAAGTCAATAGATCATAACCACTGATTTTAATTGCAATTCCAGAACCTCCAGTTAATGGTCCTGCTGAATTTTGAGCACTAACATTGTAATCTAAAATATCTGAATTACTGATGCCTTCAATATCATCATAATTAAACGTATCTATGATATCAATAATTAGATTTTCATTATCGACTGTAGTTAATTTACGATTAGCTTTTAAGTTTATTGTAAAGCTAATATCTGAACCAGAACCAAACATATTCATATTTCCCATACCAGTATTACTGTTGATGGTAGTCGCAACTGTCTCAACATCTGCTATGTCCATGAACACTTCTGTCATAGCATCTGCAAGATTTGCTTTCCCTTGAAATGATGTTAAGCTTTGAGTTTCAATACTAACATCTATACTACCTTCATCAGATTCTGGAAGTAATATAAATCCTTTTTGATATACTACAAAAAATGAACCTAGGAGTAGCAATATAACAACAGCAAATGTTAGAGCTTTATGCTTAATCGTGAATAAAACTGATGATTCAAACCACGATTTTAATGTATGAATAATCTTTCCTTCTTTAATCTCTTTTTGATCATTAAGAAGCTTAGCACTCATCGATGGGACAACAGATAATGCAATGATCAAACTAGCACTTAAAGCAAATGCAATCGTTAGTGCCATAGACATAAACACATCACTGATTAAACCTTCAACAAAGACGATTGGCAGGAACACAGCTACAGTCGTTAAAGTTGAAGCAGTAATTGCTCCAGCAACTTGTTTTGCACCTTCAATGGATGCTTCTACTTTAGATTTGCCTTCTTGGATCATACGATATATGTTTTCAATAACAACAACAGCGTTATCCACTAACATACCAATTGCAAGTGCTAAACCTCCCATAGAGACTATATTTAACGTTACATTTGAGAAATACATCATCATAAAAGCTGCTACAACTGAAATCGGTATAGCGAGGCCAATAATCAGTGTTGGTTTGATATCTTTTAAAAATACAAATAAGATAATAATCGCTAATAAACCACCAATGATAATGTTTTGAACAACAGAATTAATTGATGTATTGATATATTCACCTTGATCTAGTAATATCATATATTCTGCGCCAGGATTATTCTCAATGATTTCATCTAACGCTGCTATAATGTTTGCTGTTGCTTCAGTGATTCCAATATCATTTTGTTTTTGAAATGATATTTGAATACCTTGTTGTCCATTTATTTTTGAATAGCTTTCTTCTGATGCATCGATATATTTAATGCCGTTTTCTATAGCTAAATCTGAAAGTTTCACAACATCTGATCCATCAAACAAAATCGCAAGATTTTCTATCTGTTCAATCGTCTGTGGTTGATCACCAAGATAAAGCATTCTAATCTCGCCTTGGTCAAGCGCAACACCAATGAGGCCACCAACGTTTTGTTCTTCAATAATAGCTAAAACATCTGTTTGAGTGACGCCATAAGTTGTTAGTTTAGCTTCATCAAGTTGCACCTGTAAGACTACATCAGCATCACCAGCTATGGATATATCAGCAACACCAGGAATACTATTTAAATCTGTTATCACTTCTTTATTAATCCATTCTGTGTTACGAATTAATATTTCTTCATCAGATAAGTTTTCATCATATGTCTTAAATAAAGTAACTGTCATGACTGGGAGCATATCCGGTGATATTCTTAAGATTCTTGTTTGGTCAACACCATCTGCAAATGCAATGTTGTTTAAATTTTCTCTCATTTCAATAACAACTGCATCCATATTTGCTCCATCCGCAAATGTGATAACTGAGACAGCGAAATTCTCATAACTCATAGATTCTACTTCTTCAAAATTCCCTATGGTAGCTACTGTAGATTCAATCTTATCAGTAACTTCTCTTTCTAATGTTTCAGGGTTTTCTCCAGGAAATGCTGTAACCGTTACAACAAAAGGCAACTCTATATCTGGAAATAAAGTTAATGGAAGTCTAGTTAAAGAAAATGCGCCTAAAACGATGATGATTAAGACACCCATTAAAACAGTAATTGGTTTTTTTACACTATATTTGCTCATAAATTTTCTCCTTGTATTTCATATCCGACCGACCGTTCGGTCGGGTCTAGAATTGATTATACCAAATATATATGTATGAATGCAATCATTTTGTATCATTCCATGAAATACCATAATTTCCATATGGCTTTATCTTTTTAAATATTTCATGTAAACTCAAATATAGGAAGTGATGCATATGAATTTTTCAGATTTAATAAAATTATATTTTAAAAGACATCCTGTAACATTTGTTCTGCTTTCATTAAATACAATCATGTTCTTTGTGGTTCTATTTAATGGTGGATTTAGCCCGGAGTCATTAGCGGATAATGGTGGATTAGTTCCAAGATATGTTACAGAAAATAAAGAATACTATAGATTGTTAGTCGCCATGTTCTTGCACGGAGGTTTATTCCACTTTTTAATGAACTCTTATTTCTTATACTTTTTAGGAGGATTTACCGAAAGATTATTAGGGAGCTCAAAATATGTCATACTTTATATGGTAAGTGGATTAGGTTCGTCAGTAGCTGTTTGGTTATTTAGCGATCCAGATATCGTAACGATTGGAGCTAGTGGTGCATTATATGGAATTATGGGTGGATTACTCATATTAACATATTTGAAATCCAACTGGTTTTCACCATATGGTATAAGATCAATTCGATCGATTTCATTTATAAATATCGTATTAACTCTAGCTTTAGGTGGTGTATTAAGTTTTTGGGGTCATATCGGTGGATTTATCGTAGGTATTATCATTACTTATATTTTCATTCCTGATGCTCCAAAATCTCAAACAAGATTTAACGAAGAAAATAATATAAAAGATACAAGAAATGGACGCATCATTATCGATATGGATGATGTGTCAGATGATGATATTTATCAAAATTAAAAAAGACAGTTTTCGAACTGTCTTTTTGCTGTCCTTAATACTAAAATAATCTCACATGTTTTTTTACTAATGATCCACTTGGATAATATGAAATGATTTCCATCATATACTTTATATTGTCTTTGATATCCTCTACAATATCATAATCAAGTAAAGCTTGATCTATGACACTTTCAAATTGTTGGAAGGCACTAATGATATCTTCATCAGAAAAACTAAAGTTTAAATCTTGATTCACAGTAGAATTTCCATCATTTTCTAAAGGTATTATATAATCGACATAAGGCAAATGATATGCATCAAGTCCAATTGTTGCATAAGTATCAGTGATCATTTGATTATCATTGATGATTCTGTAGGATCCTATATCAATTGAAATCTTAACAAGTTGATTCCAAGATGGAACTTCTAATAAGTTGATTTTTGCTTCAATTCGATCAGAGCTCATATCAAAATAGCCAAACACTCTATGATTTTTATATAGTGTGAGTTCTTTTTTATCTTGTATCTTTATATACTCAAAAGGACTCTCTTGATCTTTGTACTTAATAATTTTACTCATGAAGTTTGAATAATAAAAGAAGCTCATTGTTTCATAATCATTAAGCTCATATGCAAAACGTTCATGTTTATGATCAATAAGAATAGTTAAAGTGCTTTTCCCCTTAACAAAGGATTCTCTACCTGACATGACTAGATTCCTTTGATCAAGTTCATATTCAAAGTACAGCTTGTCATAAACAATTCGGTTTTCTTCATCTTTATCTATATAAGTGATGTGGTGAAAAAATTGATTAGACTTTGCATAAGCACTAAGTGTTTCAATTCTAAGCGCTTCATCTTCTAAACAAAATCTAACTTTTCTTTGATCATCAATTTCTAAAAATTCATTCTCAATAAATGATTGAACTTGGCCCAAATCTAAAATCATATATTCTAAATATGCCTTGACTGAAATAAAATCATCATTATTACCTATGTCAAATGATTCTGATTGATAAAAATCATAATAGCTTCGATCAATAATATCAAGTCCATAGGTAAGATTTAAATTGGGATCAATAGGCATTTCATCGACAACATGATTGATATATGTTAGGATGTCTTCTTTACTGTGATTAACATCGTTACTCATCGGATGAAACAACTCTATATTTTCAATATTTTTCGTACAACCACTTATGCTAATCAAAATGAGTACTAAAAAAAGTATATAAATTTTTTTCATGGTTTTCCCCTGATTGTATAAGTTATATTTTGATTATAGCATAGAGATTGAAAAAAAACACGAGATTATTTTCTCGTGTTTTTGGGTATTATTCAGTTCTAAGTGCAACCACAGGATCTCTTTTAGCTGCGATTTTACTTGGAAACAAGCCAGCAATTAAAGTTAGTATTGTCGATAGTACAATTAAAAATAATGCATGTGTAACTAATAGTCCTGCAAACCCAGGCTCATCAATGAAGTTTTCCACAATGACATTAATAGGGATAATTAATAGATATGCAATCACAATACCAAATATACCTGCAGTAAATCCAATGAGTAAAGTTTCAGCATTAAAGATTCTAGATATATCTTTCTTTCTAGCGCCTAAACTTCTCATGATACCAATTTCTTTTGTTCTTTCAACAACCGATACATATGTGATAATACCAATCATCACAGAAGATACGACAAGCGATATCGCCGCAAACGCAGTTAGAATGATTGTTATTGTGTTAATCAAACCCTGAATGGTTGATGATATAGATTCTGCTAAATCCGTATAAATGATTTGATTAACTTCGTCTCTACCTTCATTATATGCATCGATATACGCTTTGATCTCATCTTTATCATCAAAAGATACTGGATAAATTTGGATACCCACTGGTGTATCATCTCCACCGATTAACCTCATCACTTGCTCATATGTAATTTGAGTATTAAAGGAAAGTCCAGTTAGTACATTTGTACTTGGATTTGCACTTTGTGCTAAAACAATATTTGAGTCTTTTTCAATTTCAAGTAGTCTATCTGTTAAATCAGAAGTATATCCAATGCCAGTATCTAATATTTCAGAAGATGCGTCTTCTTTTACTCTTAAGATACCTGATATAGATAAAGTGATTGATGTAGAGTCATTATACATCGTTTCATAATCTGTACTTGGTATATAAACACCTGATATTTCACGATAATAAACATCATTTAAAACAACCTTAAATGTTTGTCCGACTAAATCAGAAGATTGATAATCATCTTCAATAGATATACCTAAATTTTCAAGTAGTGATAAATCTACTCTATTTCTTTCATCTACAATTAAGACAACATCTTGATAATCTGTTGGATAACTACCATAAAGTACATCATACTGAGATTCTATAAAGGTTTTATTGTTTGGCATTTCATTAAAATATGAGCTACCTCCAAAAAATGGATTACCTGAACTGGTTGTTTGTACTTTAATATAACCACCATTATCTGACAGATTTACCATATTTAACATGATACCTCTTGTATACGAAATAGAATTATAATAACTATCATCCATATCTTCGAGATAATCAACAAACTCAGGAGTAATAATATTCTCGTGTTGAGTCAAACTTGATGTTTGGTCATAAGGATAAAAAACATCATCATCAATAAACTCTAAATCAGGTCTAGGATTTGTCACTTCTTCTGGTGGTCCAAATTGCACTACAGTTTGATCGACTGTAATTGGAAAACCAGCCAAAGTATCAGATTGAATATTACTTGTATATTCAGTCATGCCATTAGAAATAGCTAAGACCAATGCAATCCCAATAATACCAATACTACCTGCAATCGCAGTTATAATTGTTCTTCCTTTTTTAGTTAATAAGTTCTTAAAACTGGTTTTTATGGCAGTACCATAAGACATTGAAGTTCTTTGATTGATTAACTTTTCTTTCTTATCTTCTTTATTTAAATCAGCTGGTCTTGAGTCATCAGTAACAAGACCATCTAGTAAATGAACAATGCGATCGCTATATGTATTTGCGATTTCAGAGTTATGCGTAACCATGATCACTAGTCTATCTTTTGATATCTTTTGAATGAGTCTCATGATTTGTCCACTTGTTTCGCTATCTAATGCTCCTGTAGGTTCATCAGCTAAAAGAATTTTGGGATTATTAACAAGTGCTCTAGCAATCGCAACTCTTTGCATCTGCCCACCTGATAATTGATTAGGTCTTTTGTATAAATGTTCCTCTAAACCGACTTCAATAAGTACTTTTTGTGCACGCTCTTTTCTTTCCTTTGGAGATACGCCAGCAAGTCTTAATGACATCTCAACATTGTCTAAGACAGATAAATGTGAGATGAGGTTATAGGTTTGAAAAACAAAACCAATCGTCGCATTCCGATAAGCATCCCAATCTTGGTCTTTAAAGTTTTTTGTTGATTTACCTTCGATTAATAAATCACCACTCGTGTATCTGTCAAGACCTCCAATGATGTTGAGCATTGTTGTTTTTCCACACCCTGACGGACCTAAGATTGAAACAAACTCATTTTCTTTAAACTCTAGATCTACACCTTTTAGTGCTGGAAATGGTTTTCCAGCTAACATGTAATCTTTTTTAATATTTTTTAGTTGTAACATGTCTTTCACTTCCTTTTTTTGTTCACTCCATATTTTAACAGTTATTTGAAATTCTTATAAAAAAACGCTCATATGAAACTATTTGATTAAAACGGACAACTTAAAAAAAGGCTAGGACATAGTATAGTGTTCTAGCTTTTTTTGTTAGAATGAATATAAAGGAGTCGTTAGAATGAATGAAAGAAAAACAAGAAAGCATCCATCGTATACAATTGATGAGAAAAACAAGATTGTAGAACTGTATTTAAGCAAAGAGAAAACACAGCGTCAAATACTTAGAAGTTTTGATATTGTTCATAGTCAATTAGATTTATGGGTAAAACAGTATCGAAAGCATGGCACTTGTGTAGATCGTAGAGGAAAAGGTACGAAAAAAGATATACCAAACAAAGGTAGACCTAAGAAGCTTAACTTGGACATCATGAGTAAAGAAGAACTGTTAAAATATATCAAAAGTGGTGAAGACATAAAAAAAGCGGTAGCCTACCTAAGAACGCGCGAGAAAAATACCAAGTCATAGACCAATTAAAGGATCGTTATTCTATCATCTATCTCTGCATGAGGATGTCATGTTCAAGAAGCGGTTACTATGAATGGATTCGCTTAGGTAGGCCAAAATATAAAGCGTTCAATGAATTGCTTAACCATCAGATTGTTAGTCTCTACCATAAAGATAAAAGATGGGGCATAGAAACAATTCAAATGAAATTAAAGAAAATACACGGCGTCTTTACCACGAAGAGCACCGTGTATCGATACATGAAACTGAATGGTATTCAGTCTATTATCAGACGAAAGAGAAAAAGATATAGCAAGGTCAACCATCATCGCATTCCTAATCTCCTTCAAAGAGATTTTACCACAAAAATGTCAAATCAAAAGTGGAGTATAGATGTTTCTTATTTGCCCACAACACAAGGAACCATCTATTTGTGTGCGATAAAAGATCTCTATGATAAATATATTGTCAGTTACAAAGTTTCCGAAAGAAATGATTTGAAACTAGTCATGGATACTTTAAAACAAGCAACAAGAACCGTACCCAGAAATTATCGCAAAGGATTAATACTGCATTCTGATCAAGGTACCGCATTTGTTGGACAAACTTACCATAGGTGGTTGAAAAGACATTGGATAAAACATAGTGTATCAGCAAAAGGCAGCTGCGTAGATAATTGTCCAATAGAATCTTTCTTCAGTCAATTTAAAAGTGAATGTATGCATCTTCATCATCAAATCACAATAAAACAAATGAAAACACTTGTCGATTCTTACATCACATATTACAATGAAGATAGACAAAGTAAAATAATAAAAGAGTTGACACCTCTACAATTGAGAATGTCAACTCTTCCTAGCCTTTTTTAATTACTGTCCATATTTAGCAAACAGTTTCTATAGGGCGCTTTTATCATAATTTAACATATTGATTACATATATCTAATAGTGTTTTGAATCCCTGTTCTAAGTCGCCAAGACTTATACCTGCGTATCCGACAACAAGATGAATATCCTCTGATAAATTCTCATGAATGTTTATATAAGCTTTCACACCTGAAACCTTTATACTATTAGATTTTAATATTTGAATGAACTCATTTTCGCTCTTATAGGATCTAAATGATAAGATGAAATGGAGCCCAGACTCATAACCATTGATACTCATACGAGGTTCGTTTTTCATCATACTTAAAATGATATCAAGTTTTTGCTTGTATACCTTCATCATCCGGTGTAAGTGTCTAGTAAATGATCCTGTATTCATAAACTTATATAAAATATACTGTTCAAAATTTGGAACTGTGCATCTATGATAATTTGATATTTGATCAAATGATTTCAATAAACGTTTAGGTAGGACAACATAAGCAACTCTAAATGAAGGTGCTAACGATTTAGAAAATGTATTCATATAAATCACTTTATCTAAAGTATCCAATCCCTTGATAGCTTCTATCGGCTTTCCTTGGTATTTAAACTCACTATCATAGTCATCTTCAATAATGTATCTTTCCTTTTTCTCATACACCCAGTTGAGCAGTTCCTTTTTTCTCTGAATACTCATGGTGACACCTAAAGGAAACTGATGAGACGGAACAACATGTATGACGTTGATTTTAGACTTTTTCAACTCATCAACAATAAGACCATTTTGATCGATGCCAATCATATCCACTTCGATATCTAAGGTGTTTAATATATGATAGATTTTTGGATATGCCGGATCTTCGATACCATATATTTGCTTTCTTCCTAAAAGTTCGATAACAACACTTAATAATTGTGTACTACTCGAACCTATAAGTATTTGTTTAGGATCTATTTCTATACCTCTATAAATATCTAAATGTTTGGCTATTTCAACACGTAAATCATATAAACCCATAGGATCTACATCATTGAGCATTTGATGGTGCTGTTCCGATAAAACTTCTCTCGCTAATTTTGCCCACACTTGATTTGGAAAAAATTCGGTATCAACATGACTTGTACTAAAATCATATCGATATGATTCTCTTTCTTTTTCCTGGAATCGATAATCTTTAACATCTTTATTAGGTTTAAATAGAACCACTTTTTTTCCTACAAAATACCCTTTTTTTTCAATACTATAAACATATCCTTCATCCATTAATTGCACATAAGCTTTTTCAACAGTTAAAGGACTTACCTTAAACTGTTCAGCAAGTTTTCGTTTAGAAGGCATGATGTCGTTTTCGTTTAAAATATCTTTTTCGATTAAATGTTTTAAGTGTTCATAAATTTCTTCATATAAATACGTTTTTTTATATCCCATCATCTCACCACCTGGTATATATATTTTATCATAATCTGGTTATTCAAGTATACCAGTTTACTTGTTATACTATACATGGAAAATAAAGGAGGTCATATCATGAATAAAGAAAGATTTAAATTAAACAAAGAACTTGCACAAATGTTAAAAGGTGGTGTCATCATGGATGTATCTACACCTGAACAGGCTAAAATAGCTGAAGCTGCTGGAGCGGTAGCTGTCATGGCACTAGAACGTATCCCTGCAGACATTAGAGCTGCTGGTGGCATTTCAAGAATGAGCGATCCAAAATTGATTAAAGAAATTCAAAAAGCTGTGTCTATTCCAGTGATGGCAAAAGTTAGAATTGGTCACTTTGCAGAAGCACAGATTCTAGAAGCTTTAGAAATTGATTATATCGACGAATCAGAAGTTTTATCCCCAGCTGATGATTTATATCATATCAACAAACATGAATTTAATGCACCATTTGTATGCGGAGCTAAAAATTTATCTGAAGCTTTAAGAAGAATTTCAGAAGGTGCATCTATGATTAGAACAAAAGGTGAACCTGGTACTGGTGATATTATTCAGGCTGTACGTCATATGCGTTTAATTCAAAAAGAAATTAGAGATATCGCAGCTTTAAGAAAAGATGAACTTTTTACATTACAAAAGACAATGGGTATATCCATGGATTTAATTGAATATGTTCATGAACATAAAAAACTACCAGTTGTAAATTTTGCTGCCGGTGGTATAGCAACACCTGCTGATGCAGCACTTATGATGCAACTTGGCGCTGAAGGAGTGTTTGTTGGTTCAGGTATCTTCAAATCAAACAATCCTAAAAAGCGTGCAGAAGCTATTGTTAAGGCTGTTACAAATTACAATAATCCAAAAATCTTAGCTGAGGTATCAGAAGATCTTGGAGAAGCTATGGTTGGTATCAACGAAGATGAAATTAAATTAATCATGAGTCAAAGAGGCATCTAATGAAGATTGGTATTATGGCACTACAAGGCGCATTCATAGAACACAAAGAAAAATTAGATGCGCTTAATATCGATAACTTCTTCATTAGAAATCTCGAAGATTTAAAAAGAGATAAAGATGGTTTAATTCTTCCCGGTGGAGAATCAACAGCAATGTATAAACTTCTTAACGAGTTAAAAATGTTTGATACATTAAAAAGTCAAATCAATGAAGGTCTTCCAACATTTGGGACATGCGCTGGACTTATTCTTCTAGCAAAAAATCTGACAAATCAAGAATATGCATTTTTAAAAGTTATGGACGTGACTGTAACAAGAAATGCTTATGGCAGGCAATTATCCAGCTTTATCACCACGGGATTATTTAACAAAATTGAAATCCCAATGGTTTTTATAAGAGCACCATACATTGAACATGCGCATAAAGATGTAGAGATACTATCTGTTGTTGATGGTAAGATCGTCGCTGCTAGACAAAATCATTTATTAGGCACTGCATTTCATCCTGAATTAACTGATGATTTAACTATCCATAAATATTTTGTTTCTATGATTGACATAGAACAAAAGTAATTTTAAAATTACTCCTTTAAAACGACACCTTACCCAAATAGGTAAGTCCGTTTAGGCGTGTTCCAACCTCTAAACCCTGTCCCTAAGGCATCAGGCTTACATTTTCTAATCATATTTAATGAGGCATTTAAATCTGCATTAATTAAAGTGCCTTTTTTACTTTCATAAAGTCCTCTTTTAATTCTTCTGCCAGAATACTCTTTTTGATGAAATACATCTTGATCAATAAAAGATGCCACTGACGTGTATGACTCATTGATGACTTGATATGAAATATCATTTGCTTCTGCTAAAGATATGATTCTATCTCTTAATCGTGCGATTGGGATCGATTTAAACCACTGATTATTTTTCTTACTTGTTTTCGCATCTTTAAACCCTTCATTATATCCGATGATGATTTCTTTTACATGTTCTTTTTTAGAATGTTCAATAATCAATTTAGCTGCTTTATATATCCCATAAGACATTTGATGGTTTCTTTTTTCCATCAATGAAATCATTCTTTTTGTAAGTACATGTTGGTTTTCTCTTAAAGAAGCTAGCTTTGATATACGTTTCCAATATCTTTGATTCATACTTTTTAATCTCAACCCGTCGACTAATAGATGATGCCCACTCGTTACTGCACACATGGCTAAGTTATTATATCCAAAGTCAATCCCCATCACTTCTTTTTTAGTGTTATGCTCATTGGTTACATCATCATCTTCATAAACATGTATCACTTCGATGTACTTGCCATCATATTTTTCTTTGATGGTGATTTCTTTAATTCGTTTGTTTGATATACATTTAGGTGTGTCTATCTTTAATGATAATGTTTCAATTTCTAATAATGATAATGCATGTTTGGATAACTGTTTGGATATATCTTCAAAGTCTTTAGATATCTTTTTAATAAAATGTCCTCTAGGCAGTATATACTCATGATCATTTGGTTTATAGACCATTCGATCAACAAGTGAGAAAAAGCCATCTTTTTTTAAGTATCTAGGTAGTTTTACTTTTTTACTTTTCTTTGATCTCATCGATCCAAAAAAAGCTTTCATGGCTTCATCAACTTTTTTTATAACTGACTGTCCCAACGATGTTGATAAGGTTCTATAATGGATGCTATCTTTTAATAATTTGTAATTATCAACATAGCTTAAATATGTTCCATATTCAAAATAATGTTGTCTAACATGATACAAGGCTTGATTGTATAAATGCTTGGCTTCATGCATTAGAAAAAGTAAGAATTTTTTCTCATTTTGACTTAAATATAACTTCGTTTTTATGGCTTTGTAGCGCATGTAAGTCCCCCCTTTCATCAAATGTTTACTATATATCTATTTTACCATTTTTATACATATGATAAAAGGTTGAAATAGAATTTCCTATTAAGCAAAAAAAGCCTTAGGATATCGCCTAAGGCTTTTGTTTTACTTTGATGACTCAATCATTAATTTCACTAAGTTATTAGAAAACTCAGTTGGATCCTCAATTGGTAAACCTTCGATAAGCATCGCTTGATGATATAAAAGTGATGCGTACTCATCAATCTTATGACTATCTTTTTGATAAACACTTTCTACTGCTTTAAATAAATCATGGTCAGGATTAATTTCTAAAATCTTCTCAGCCTTAATATCTTGTTGATTAGGCATAGACTTTAAAATCTTTTCCATCTCTAGACTTAATCCTTCACCAGAAACTAAACACACAGGTGAATCTTTAAGTCTTGCAGTTAATTTAACATCTTTAACTTTATCTTTTAATGCTTTCTTCAATGCTTTTAAAATGTCTTTATGTTCTTTTTCTTTTGCTTTTAAATCTTCTTTTTTAGTATCATCTATAAAATCAGCTTCACCTTGTTGAACTGATTTAAATGGTACTTCTTCATAACTATTTAATATTTGAATCATGAACTCATCTATTTCATCAGTAAATAGTAAAACTTCATAACCCTTCTCTTTCATCATATCCATTTGTGGAAGATTTAAAATACTTTGTTTTGATTTACCAGTCGCATAATAAATCGCTTTTTGATCTTCAGGTTTTCTATCAACATACTCTTTAAATGTGACATAATCATCTGATTGAGATGTCTTAAACATAATCAAGTCTTTTAAAGTATCTTTATGAATTCCAAATTGATCATACACACCATATTTCAAATTATTCTTATATGCTTCATAAAATTCGATATAACTTTCTCTTTCGTTCTTAAGCATACTTTCTAACTCACTCTTTATTTTCTTTTCTAAGTGAGAAGCAATTTTTTTAACTTGTCTATTTTGTTGAAGTAACTCTCTTGAGATATTTAAAGATAAGTCCGCAGAATCTACCAAGCCTTTAACAAACTTAAAGTGATCAGGGATTAAATCTTTATTCTTATCTTGGATAAACACACCTTTTGAATAAAGTTGTAATCCTTTTTCATATTTTTCACTATAAAAATCATATGCTGGTTTTTTAGGGATGAAAAGTAGTGCGGTATATGTTAACATACCTTCTACTTTAGTGTGAATAACTTTTAAAGGATTTTCATAATCATTAAATTGATGTTTATAAAAATCGTTCATCTCTTCATCTTTAATATCTGATTTTTGTCTTTTCCAAATTGGAATCATTTGGTTCAATGTTTCTTTTTCTAATTTAGGTTTCTTATCATCACCTTTATCAACCATAATGTTAATTGGATATCTGACATAATCAGAATACTTTTTAACAAGGGATCTTAGTGTATAAGTCTCTAAATATGTTGAATAATCCTCTTCGTTTTCTTGATCATCTTCATGTAGATATAAAACAATTGTTGTTCCTACATCTTCTTTCTCGATTTCATCAATCGTGTAAGAAGACTCACCTTTTGAGGACCATTTATAACCTGTATTTGAATAAGGGCTTCTAGTAAAAACTTCTACCTTATTAGATACCATGAATGCTGAATAAAACCCTACCCCAAACTGACCAATAATATCAACATCTTGTTTTTCTAATTTTTCTAAAAATTGTTTAGACCCACTTTGAGCAATGGTACCTAAATTTTCAACAAGTTCTTCTTCAGTAAAACCTATACCATTATCTTTAATGGTCAATGTTCTATCTTGTTTATTTGGTTCTAGCCAAATTTCATAATCAGTTGATGATACTTTATCATCAGTAAGTGATACATAATGTCTCTTATCGATTGCATCACTTGCATTTGAAATCAATTCTCTTAAAAAGATTTCCTTTTGTGTGTAGATTGAATGTGTCATTAAATGCAATAATTTCTGTGATTCTGTTTTAAATTGTTTTGTTTTTGACATTTTATCGCCTCCATTAAAAATTGTAGTAAATTTAGTTATCTATGTCAAGATTTTTGTGCAATCACATCGATTTCAACGAGTCCATCTTTCGGTAATTTCGATACTTCTATCGTTGATCTTGCAGGTTTATGATCTTTAAAGAAATCTTGATAGATTTCATTAACAATTGAAAATACAGATAAGTCTTTTAAATATATCGTCACTTTACAAACATCAGTGATTTTAAAATCAGCTGAACTCAAAATTGATTCAATATTTTTTAACACCTGCTTTGTTTGTCCTTCAATATCGTTTGATACAAAATTTTGTGTCTTAGGATCAATGCCTAATTGTCCTGAAGTGTATAATGTTTTTTGCTCTAAAATTGCTTGGCTATAAGGACCTATAGCCTCTGGGGCATCTTTTGTGTGTACATATTTCATATCGTTTTCTCCTTTGGTATTCTTGTATTCATTTGATTTTTGTAAATAAACTGTCTTGAATATAAAAATTCAGTAACAAAATTGATGATCATTGTTCCACCTAATACAACATACTCATTAACTCCTAAATCTACAAATGCATCACCCCACCATGTTGATAGTGGCGTGAATATCAAATAGAATATTAATATTTTAGTCATTGCGATGGGTACATTATTAGCAGATTTAAAAGTAAATCTACGATTAAATGTAAAGTTCCATAAAACTGATAGTGTTAATGCTGTTAAATAAGCTGGCCAATAAGGGACATGTATCAACTCAAAAATCAGTGTGAAAGAGAGAATCTGTATAACTCCCGCTGATATGGAAAATCCTGTAAACTTTAAAAATTGGATGATATCTTCATTTTTTATTTTCATTTGATTTTTACAATGTTGATTTGCTCCTTGATTTCAGTTTCATGTTCTATATCTGCAATATAAGATAAACTTACATATGTCGCCTCAAGAAGTGCATTTTCTAAAGCCATTTTATACTTAGCACTTAAAAACCCTGCAAGTAATGCATCGCCAGCTCCAACCGTTTGGTGAACTTTGATATCAGGAACTGTAATTTTGTATTGATAATCCTTTGATACATAAAGACTACCTTTTTTACCTAAACTCACAATCACTTCTGAAACACCTGAATCAATGATCTTTAATGCTTCTTCAATAATTTCATCATCTGTTTTTAATTTTTTACTCGTATAATACTCTAACTCCTCTAAATTGGGCTTAATGATATCCGGACTAGCAGTAAGTCCAACTTTTAACCATTCTTTAGACGTATCTAAAACAATCTCTCTACATAACGGCTTTAACGTTTCAATCATAACTTTATATACATCTACTTCATAATTAATTGGTGCACTACCTGATATGATAAGCACATCGTTCTTTTTGATGATTGACTTTAATAAAACAATGAGTTCATCCATTTTTGTTAAATCTATTGGAAGTCCAGCTTCATTAATCTCATATGTAGATGACTCTTTTTGATCAAATATTTTCAAGTTTTCTCTTGTCTCTTCTGGTACACGAACAAACTGATGATCAATGTGTAATTTAGACATCGCTTTTTCAATGAACTTACCATTAGTCCCACCAACAAAACCAGTCACGAACGTTTTTTCTTCTAGTTGTTTTAAAACTTTTGAAATATTAATACCTTTTCCACCTGCAACCTTTGTTTTTCTTAGCAATTTTACATGCTTGTCAACTTTTAAATGATTAACATCTAACATGACATCGACTGCTGGATTCAATGTAACCGTGATAAACATCTAAAACACCCCTTATATCTATTATAGTACTTTCTTTAAGATAATTAAAGCACACAATAAAGTACTAAAATTCATTTTTGTGTTTGAAATATTCTCACACAGAACAAAAGTAATTTAAAAATTACTCCTTTAAAACGACACCTTACCCAAATAGGTAAGTCCGTTTAGGCGTGTTCCAACCTTTAAACCCTGTCCCTAAGGCATCAGGCTTACATTTTCTAATCATATTTAATGAGGCATTTAAATCTGCATTAATTAAAGTGCCTTTTTTACTTTCATAAAGTCCTCTTTTAATTCTTCTGCCAGAATACTCTTTTTGATTAAATGCATCTTGATCAATAAAAGATGCCACTGATGTGTATGCCTCATTAATGGCTTGATATGAAATATCATTTGCTTCTGCTAAAGTTATGATTCTATCTCTTAATCGTGCGATTGGGATCGATTTAAACCACTGATTATTTTTCTTACTTGTTTTCGCATCTTTAAACCCTTCATTATATCCGATGATGATTTCTTTTACATGTTCTTTTTTAGCATGTTCAATAATCAATTTAGCTGCTTTATATATCCCATAAGACATTTGATGGTTTCTTTTTTCCATCAATGAAATCATTCTTTTTGTAAGTACATGTTGGTTTTCTCTTAAAGAAGCTAGCTTTGATATACGTTTCCAATATCTTTGATTCATACTTTTTAATCTTAACCCGTCGACTAATAGATGATTCCCACTAGTTACTGCACACATGGCTAAGTTATTATATCCAAAGTCAATCCCCATCACTTCTTTTTTAGTGTTATGCTCATTGGTTTCATCATCATCTTCATAAACATGTATCACTTCGATGTACTTGCCATCATATTTTTCTTTGATGGTGATTTCTTTAATTCGTTTGTTTGATATACATTTAGGTGTGTCTATCTTTAATGATAATGTTTCAATTTCCAATAATGATAATGCATGTTTGGATAACTGTTTGGATATATCTTCAAAGTCTTTAGATATCTTTTTAATAAAATGTCCTCTAGGTAGTATATACTCATGATCATTTGGTTTATAGACCATTCGATCAACAAGTGAGAAAAAGCCATCTTTTTTTAAGTATCTAGGTAGTTTTACTTTTTTACTTTTCTTTGATTTGACCGATCCAAAAAAAGCTTTCATGGCTTCATCAACTTTTTTTATAACTGACTGTCCCAACGATGTTGATAAGGTTCTATAATGGATGCTATCTTTTAATAATTTGTAATTATCAACATAGCTTAAATATGTTCCATATTCAAAATAATGTTGTCTAACATGATATAAGGCTTGATTGTATAAATGCTTGGCTTCATGCATTAGAAAAAGTAAGAATTTTTTCTCATTTTGACTTAAATATAACTTCGTTTTTATGGCTTTGTAGCGCATGTAAGTCCCCCTTTCTTCAAATGTTTTCTACACTTCTATTTTACCATTTTTATACATATGATAAAAGGTTGAAATAGAATTTCCTATTAAGTAAAAGGGACTGTAAAGAAATGAAGAATTAATCTTCTTCATGGACTACATCGTCCTTTTTTCTTTAAAATTGTGGATAACTCTCCAAAAACACCTATTTTTGAGCATACTAAAAAGAGATTAGCTAAAATCTTTAGTTTTCAACTAGAAAATTATTCTATGATTCTATACTTTTTCTTATGATATTTTGCTAAATTATACCCGATTGCGATGAGCGTAAGCTCAAACTTAACATTTTGAATGCCACGACGTTTAAATCTTCTAAATTTCATAGCCTCTTTGATGACGCCAAATGCCCCTTCAACTTGTATCGAACGTTGTGTTCTAAGTTCAATACCTAATGGTGATGTTAAGTTTTTGATCACTTCTTTTTGATAGGCTATATTTTCATCATTGACTTCTTTGGTTTTACCGTTTGGTAACTGATAGACATCATTGCCTCTGTGATTATGAAATAAGTAAGTTAATCTTTCGCCATTTTTTGCGATGTAATCTTTTTTGTCTTTGATTAAATCATGAGAGAAATACGGGTCATTCATTCTTTTCTTATCTAATGTATCTTTGCTATACATACTGTATTTTTGATATAACTGCATATTGCATGCTGTAATATATCTATAGTTCATCAATCCCCCATATCCTGCATCAGCTACAGGATATAATGGATATCTGCCATATGCTTTCTTATAGCCTTCTAAAAAGGGGATTAATGTTTGATAATCATTTCGATCTTGATAAATATCTAAGTGTAGGATGTATTCATCAGATACGCCAATTTGTACATTATACCCCGGCTTTAACTGACTATTTCTCATATGGTCTTCTTTCATGTGCATAAATGTCGCGTCATGATCAGTTCTTGCACAGGAGTTTCTATTGGGACCTATCGTTTTGATAAAATCATTATATTCAAGTAGCTTTAAATGATAGTCTTTTATATGTTCATAATCCCTTTGTAGAACTGTTTTTCTTTGTCCTTTCCCATATACAAACTGTGTCCCTTGTTTTTCAAGTTCACGTGTTAGAAAGTCTAGAATCCTTTTTAGATATTCTACTTCATAGATGTCATATACTGGAAAAAAGATATCCATCTGTTGATAGGTATCATTGAGTGCTTTGATCTGTTTGGTGATTTTTTTATATAATTTATCTCGGAATTTTTCTAATGACTTTTTCCAGATAAAGGTGTATTTGTTTGCGTTCGCTTCAATCTTTGTGCCATCGATATAGAGTTTCTCTATATCTATGCTTTCTTCTTGAATCAAAAATTGATTCAGATCATAATAAATAGCTTCTAGATTCTTAATTAAATAGCGATCCATAAAATCTTTAATCGCTTGATGCGTTGGTTGTAGTTCATCTGTTAACCACAGGATACGTATATCATTTCTTGCTGCTTTTTCCATCGCTCTTAAACTTGTGATGTTTTCCATCTGGCAAAACAGGATCAATTTGAGCATATTGACTGGATCATAACCGATTCTTCCTCTTGGATCTCTTTCGGTTTTTAAGTACTTTTTGACCTCCATTTTTGAAAATACTTCGTCAAATGTTCTTACTTCACTATCAAATGGTATTAAAATACCTGTAGATAGTGGTAATTTTAACTGTTTTGCGTTAAAATAAACTTGGTGAAATTGAGTGTTTGTCATACTTCAATTATACCAAAAAACCGGGTCTTTTAGGAGACTCGGTTTTTGTTTAGGTCTGTTTTATTTATTTACAGGCCCATCTCTTTTATATACTTAAAGTTTAATCTTTTTCTACCTTCTTAAATAAAGTATGATATCCTTCTGCACCGTAAGTCAGTGACTTTGCAACTCTAGATATAGTTGCTGTTGAAGCTTTAGTTTCTTTAACAATATCTTGATAAGAATGTTTTTCTTCTAACATCTTCGCCACTTTCAACCTTTGTGCCATGTCGAACACTTCTTTAATCGTACAAAGATCTTCGAAAAAACGGTAGCACTCTTCTACTGTTTCAAGTTTTAACATCATTTCAAACAAATCATCTATATCCTTATTTGCAAACTTTGATCTATAGCTCATCATAACACCTTCTTTGCTTTATTATATCATCAAACTAAATTTTTTCACATAAGAAAAAAGTCTCACACTGAGACTTTAACGACTAAATGAAATCAACTTCAATGTTCCCTTTAAATGCTTTTGAATATGGGCAGAAGTTTTTTGCCATTTCAATGTACTTGTTTTGTGTATCTTCATCAACACCTTTAACTCTCGCTTCAACAACTAATTTGAATCTAAACCCTTCGTTTTCGATCATCATGAGTTTCGTTTCAGCTTTAACATATAAATCATCATATTTAACCTTATCGTTTTGCAGTAAATACTCCATTGAACTAGCAAAACAAGAACTGTAACCCACAGAAAATAATTCTTCTGGATTGGTTCCTTCTAGTCCTTTACCACCCATTTCGATAGGTTTAGCAAGTTTATATGTTATACCGCTTTGGGTATCTTTGATTTCACCGTTTCTTCCACCATATGTGGTTGCTGTTCTTGAAAGAAATTCTTTCATCTTTTCACTCTCCTTTTGCACTCTAATTATAACACTTCCTGAAAACCATTCAAAAGATATCGCTTTTAAAGTATAATAGATATGAAAGGATGTGATCATTTGAAAGAATTTCGTGTAGCGATTAGAGATATCGTTTCTTTTTTATATGCAAGTGGAGATTTATCAAGTGAAACCTTTCAAAACGTCTCAGCGTTAGAAGGGACTAAAGCACATCAATATGTTCAAAACAGATATACTTCTGATGATAAAAGTGAAGTCTCTATCTCTTATATGTATGAAAAAAATGATCATCTGCTTTTTTTAAATGGTCGTATCGATGGACTCATCAAAGATCATGATGATTATTTATTGGATGAAATCAAATCTACTAGGAAAAATATATTTGATGATGATTTTTCATTTAATCAAGAACACTTGGCACAACTTAAATTTTATGCCTATATGTACATGAAAAACGAAGAACTAGATCAAATCGAGGGTAGAATCTCTTATATTCAAATATCTGATTATCAAATCAGATATTTTCCCTTTACCTTTTATCTTCGTGATTTAGAAGTATTTATTAGCGAATCTATTTCTGAATATCTAGAATGGATTTATATCATTGAAAACTATCAAAAAGAAAAATTTGATTCCATATCATCTTTATCATTCCCATTTGATACTTACCGTCGTGGGCAAAGAGAGATGATGGCTGCTGTATATCAAACTATCAAAGATAAAGATATACTTTATGCAATCGCACCTACAGGTATTGGAAAAACGATGGCATCATTATTCTCATCCATTAAAGCACTCGATAACGACAGACAAAAAATATTTTATTCAACTGCTAAAACTCAAGGAAAGTCAATTGCAATAGATGCAATCAATATATTAAGACAAAAAGGATTAACCATAAAAGCTTTAGAAATCACCGCAAAGGACACAACATGTTTTTTAGAGAAAAGAAATTGTGATCCAAATATTTGTCCTTTCGCAAAAGGCTTCTTTGATCGTTTGAAGGATGCTACTATTGACATTTTTTCAAACGCAGATATGTTAGATAGATCAACCATAGAATCCTATGCTAGAAAACACGAGATTTGTCCATTTGAATATAGTTTGTATGTGTCTTATTTTGTAGATATCATCATCTGTGATTACAATTATGTATTCGATCCTAGAGTTCATCTTGTCAGATACTTTGATGAGTTCAATTATCAACCTCTTTTACTAGTCGATGAGGCACACAACATGATTTCTAGATCTAGAGATATGTATAGTGCAACTATCTATAAATCTGATTTAATCAAATTAAGAAGATTAGGTAGTAAACTTAAGCCCTCGATTAAGCATGCAATAAAAAGAGTATTAGATGCGCTTCAAATCTACGAAGAAAGACTTGAATATGCTTATTTCTTGTCAGATAAAGATTTAGATGAAGTTTTGTATGATACTGTAAGAAATCTACTCACAAAAATAGAAAACAGTTTAAAAGAAAATCCAAAATATAACAACAAAACCCAAATATTAGATATATATTTTACATTTCTAGCATTCATAAAAATCTATGATTATTATAGTGATACTTATTTAACAAACATCTACAAAGATCAAGATGACGATCTCATCATCGAGCTTAGATGCTTAGATGCTTCAAAATATATTTTAGATACCTTGGTAAACAAAGCATATGGTTCAACTTTTTTTAGCGCAACCCTTCATCCAATTGAATACTATAAAAAGTTGATCAGTCAAGACGTCGGAGAAACCCTGAAAATTAAATCCCCCTTCCCGCCAGAAAACCTTAAACTTGTATTGTATAACTCAATATCAACACGTTTTAAAGATCGGTCAGATTCCATTCATGAAGTTGTTCAAATCATCTTAAGTACAATCAATGAAAAAAGCGGCAACTATATCGCATTTTTTCCATCCTATCAATATTTAAATCAAGTTTATGATATCTTATCAAATCATGACATTGAAATCATTTTACAAGAACGAGCGATGAATCACGAAGAAAGACATCAAACAATAAACATCTTTAAATCGGATAGCAATCAAACAAGACTTGGGTTATTTGTAATGGGTGGGATGTTTTCCGAAGGTATAGATTATATTGGTGACATGCTATCAGGTGTCATTGTTGTTGGTGTAGGACTACCTATGATTAATGAACTCAACAATCAACTCAAAGACTACTACGAAAAAACTTTTAACAAAGGATTTGATTATGCTTATCAATATCCTGGCATGAACAAAGTCATTCAAGCAGTAGGACGCGTCATCAGAACACCCAACGATCGCGGAGTAGCAATTCTAATTGACGATCGCTTTGATACACCTTACTATAGGAAACTCTTCCCTATCGAATGGAAAACATATGAACGTATATCTTCACAACATAAATTAAAAATATCTTTAAATAAATTTTGGAACAAATAATAAAAGGGTCGTTCACTGAACGACCCTTTTTTACGACTTTTAATTAAGGGATTATGATCTGATGTGCCCCATCAGTAATATACCACTGGAACATGTAATTTAGTGAATCTAACCATAAATACCCTTCAATAGTGAGTTCACTACCAACTTGGGCATTTAATTCAGTATTAAATGCATCATAATCACTAGGAACAATCTCAATACTATAATATTGATTACCATAATAACCACTTACAAAATACTCATCAGACTGAATATAATACGTATACCCATCAGAATATAAAGTACCTGTAATCTCAACATATAAGTAAGCATTGTCTTCATCTAAATACTCTAGATTCATGATATCTAAAAAATCAACGACAACAGGCGTTTTAACAACTGTTTGCCCACTTTGAAGTTCATCAACGACAGCACCTAAATCAATGTAACTCACTACACCCATATCATCTTCAAATAGCGTTGAGCCAATTACTCTGACTTCGTCACCAATACTTAAATCCAAGTCAGCATATCCAAATGTTGCCCAATCATTAATATAAACTTTAGTTGCATGAGTACCATCATCAATCATAAAGTAATAAATATCAGTTCCATCATAAATGATTTGGTTGATAACGCCAACTGTTTGAACATATGTACCTTCAGGAACACGTAAAGTTTCTTTAATACTCATATCAGTTCTTGGATGAATCGTTAACTGAATCGTTGTTTGTCCTGTAGCAAGCCCGTCTTGTGAAGTCACAGTAACCAATATATCAACAACTGTTTCAACATCAACAATATTTAACAGCATATGATTAAGATCGATATAAGCTGCATCTAGTGGATCTACTAATTCATATGCTATGGTCGTATAATAGAATGGATCTCCTAAAGGTAGGTCATCTTCAATCATCATACCTGATTTTAAATGTAGGTCTCCTAAATATTGATCAATGAGTAAAATAACTTCATCAACACTATCTTGCCCAGCAAGTGGTATTAAATCAAGTACATCTAAAGTGCCAAATGTATCAAAGACCATATACTCATCTCTAACAAGTTTAGTTGAAATGAATCCACCGATTTGAACATATGCATCCATATAATCAAATAAATCTTCTCCACCACTCCATCCAGCTAATCTTAAATAAATCATCTTACTATCATCAGTTAATGTAAACATTTCAAGGTATGGATCATAACCTAACTTACCACTAACAGCAAGCGGTTGTTCATCTATTGGATTTAAGTCATAATCATTGATGTATAAATCATTAATAGTCACTGGTGTATAAGTGATACTTGAACTACCATATGAAGTTGTCAATAAGTAAATATTATATGTGTAATCTGCTTTACCACTGATTAATGATTTTTGACCAATCAGTAATATTTGATCACCTGGATTCACATAACTATATCCGTAGCTTTCTAAATAATACACCTTATCTTCGATCAGTAAGTAGTAATATCCAAATCCACTCATTAAAACTTCTGCTTCTAAAACGATTTCTTTCGTGCCTTCTTCAACAGCAAATAGATCAGCAAGAGTCACTGCAGTAAATCCATTTAAGTGAACCTTAAGGATCATTTCTTTTGTAATACCATTATAAGAAACTTCAAGATTAAGCTCAATGATTTGATCTTCTCCAGTAAGTTTTGTAGAAAAAGCATTGCTATAAAACTCAATAAATTCTCCACCACTCACAACACTATATGTCATGGTCATACCTGGATAACCTTTACTAAATATTTGATTTAATCCTGGTAATGAAACCCATTCAAATGGCATACGTATTGGATTATAACTTTCAAACTGCATCACAACTCGATCAAGTGCCATCATAACAACTTCTTCATCTGTGTAACCGTCTAATTGAATTGAGTTAGAACCATCGTATTTATAATCATTGAGCATGATGGTTAAACTTGTTTCATCGTATAATGAGTTCACTCCGAAAACGAATCCATCGATTGCAACTTGATATCCAACATATTGACTTAATACTGGCCAATATGCATCTGTCATTGAAATGAGAACATGATGTGTACCATCATTGATCACGAATGCTCTTGTTGAATCAATATAAATTTCTTCTACGACACCACTTACATTTACTGGTGTACCATAAATGGTAGTATTTGTCATATCTAGAGCAAGTAAATCTGATATTGTTTCTTCTGTAAATACATATGAGACTGTTTCATTTCTTGCATAGACAGAAATTGCATTAAAGTCAATTTCGTAACGATTTTGAATCACAACAGCTTTTCCGCTAATCTCTAAAGTATCACCGATTAATCCATACATACCATAATCATATAATTGATAATAAACATCATAATCGAGGGTTACATAAACAATACCTGTTGTATCATCAATCAGTAATATATGTTGATTATCTATAGACTCAATGACACCAACAACCATACCTCTTATCGTATAGGCATTTAATGGATCAGTAACCATATCTGCGATTGTTGAAATAACGACAGATGATGATTCATTATTGAGAACTGTCATGGTAATATTAAATGTTTCAGTTTCAACTCCAAACTCAATCGTCACATCCACGCTAATTGTTTCATCAGATTCAACCGAACCAATATAATCATAGATGATATCAAGCGTACCGTTTATATCATCAAGTGGATTCATTGTAAAGATACCATCTTTAAATAATCGATAAGCTTCATTAAAGTCGAAATACGATTGTTCTTCAACAGGTTGTTGGTAAACATCTAAGATATAAGCTTTTGCGATCGCTAGTTTTTCTAAATCTGTGTAACTAGAAACCAATACATCTCCTTCAAATCCTAAATATCTCAATACAAAACCATAATAGTAATCATGTGTATGTAAGATTGCTCGAAGTGTGACCATTTGTCCTTCATAAAGCATAAGTTCATCTTCAGTAAGTTGATCTGGAAACTCTATGACAACTTGTCCATAAACAGTTTCTAATATCATAGAATAGTTACCATAAGCAGTAACAAGATGACCTTCAACTTCAATCCATTGATTATAAATGCTGTAATCTTTTGAATTCAGATTGACTAAAGTTTCCATATCATATGTTTGATATGTATAAGTAACAGGTTGGTCAGTCTGAATGATGTCTAATACAAAATTATCTGATCCATAATTACTTACAAATCTTAGTGTATTATTGTATGTGCCTAGATATACATTAAGTAAAACTTCATCACCTTTTCTAACACCTGGAAGTGTTTCAGCAATTAAGAACTCATTACCTAATCCATCTGAGATATAACTATACATAGGATGCCAATAAGTAATCACACCTTGAATGACATATTGTCCATACATATACTCTCCTGGAATTTCCGCCAGTGGAGTGATTTCAAGCGCATGAAGTGTTGATGTAATAGTCAAGACTGCACTTGCATCACCTTTCGTAATGGTTGCAGTCATAGATATTGGCACATCAACTAAACTATAGGTAAAACTTTGACTTTCCATATCGTAATGATCAATCATGTCTTGTGATAATTCCCAAGTAATGCTTGCGCCTAGTTCAGGGTGATATGGATAAAGTGGGAAATAATCAAATGCATAAAACTCGATGTTTTCAAACTGATACATTGCTGATTGCTTAATGGTATCAACAAGTTCTTGATCAGTATATTCAGGAATTCTAATATCTTCTCTAATACCTTCATAAAGTAATACCATAGATTCATGACTCATACCGATATAACCTTTGATATAAACTTCTAAGTAACCATATTGCATGAGTTTTTCGAAACCTGAATATGTTGATGATTCAACTGTTAACTCATAGATGCCATCAACTAATCTAGAACCATGATAACCCATAAATGATTCTAATATATAACCTCTAACTTCTATATACTGTCCGTATACTGTAGGATCAGTCAAATCAAGACTGTTAATTTCTTCTAAAGTCATAGGTGTTGGGACAAGATTAAGTTCATTTTCAGTTGAAATAATATCTAATATCTCAAATCCCATATTTTCTTTACTCAAGACGACTATGTTGCCTTCTAGTCTTCTTTTAACCGTAACAATCAAGCGATCGCCAATTCGAAGATTATCATCATTATAAGCAAATACAGAACCTGTATCATCTTTTAATAGTGCATGTCCCATTTCTGTTGTTGAGACAACAATAACATCAAGTGTATAAGTGGCACCCTCTATACCAGTTAAAAGTTCTACAACTGTTTGTGTATAAAGCGGAATTACTGTAACACTAATTGTTATTGTGTCTGTGACGAGTGGATCTGCTTGAGACGTAAATGTTACTTCAAAATCAATCACTGTTACATCATCTACATCTATAAACATTTGTGCTGTATGATCGTAATAGACTGCGTTGTCACCAACTGCTTGATAAGTCACAAATGTAAATCCTAGTGGGTCAGCATCAGGAATAAAGAATGTTGTCTCTTCCATATACTCATCTTCAAATCCGAATGTTGTAAACAAGTATTGAATGAGCATAACTTTTTCTAACTCTGTGAATGGATTAGCTACAACACTGACTAAAGAAAGTTCGTAATAGCCTTTATCAAATACAAGAACAAAAGTCATTTGAACTCTTTCCATAACTAAGGCTTCGAGTTCAGCTGTTCTTGTTAGATTATAAGAAGGACCGTACAAAGAAATACCCTCTAGTGATACAGTATCAAGTAATGCATATTGACCATCTTCACTGAACAATATACCTTCAAATTGATATAAATTATGAATGTATGAAGTAGAAGGTATACTTAAATCTTCGATATCAGCAAATGGAAAATCAAGTGCAACTTTAGGTGTATTTCCTGAAGAATCAACAGTCACATGTGTAATGTTTGTAATATACGGAATATCTCCATCAAATGCTAACTCACCAGTTATAGTAACCATATCATTAAGATCAACACCTGTATGATCACCCATGACATATACATAACTTGTATCATCATAAATATAGAATCCTAAAACTGTTTGATCATTTTCACCATAAACAATACCTGTAACAGTAACAATCGTTCCAGATGGTTGATTTAGCTTAACAATCAAAGAATTCGGATCTGTTGCATCAATCCAATATGCATATAGTGTAATATTCTCATCTGGCATTTCGTCAAATACGAACGGTTGTGTATATCCACTATCTAAATACCAACCTCCAAAAATATAGTCTTGTTTTGTCGGTTCAGTTGGTTCTGTAATTGGTGCCATGAACAGATGAGATTCACTGACGACTGCACTTCCACCCATGGAATCATAGGTAATCGTATATGTTTTAATTTGCCATTTCGCATAAACTACTGTCATACCTGCTGGCATGTTGGTATCATCAAAACTTAATGTAAGTTCAACATCTTTATACCAACCTAAAAAGTCATAACCTGATTTGGTTGGTGTTGGAAGAGTGATTGTAGAACCGGTAAGTTCAACTAAATCATCAAGCTCATCTCCACCTTTAGTGTCGAACTTAATCGTAGATGCTGCAGCTTCCCATTTCGCATATAATGTTATATCAGCATTTGGATATGTTGTAAGATCATTCACTTGTGTAAGTGCTTCATCTTTATACCAACCAACGAATGTATATCCTAATTTTTGTGGGTCAATCGGTAGGATAATCGCAGATTCATATAATCCAGTAGTTGGTGTAACAAGTGAGCCCTCATTTGAATCATAAGAAATTGTAATTTCATTTCTTGTATAATACACAACAACTTTTGCTGTTCCATCTGCTTCAACAAAAGTATCTAAATCATTTAGATCATTACTAGCATCATAAGTAAAACCTGAAACAACACCTGGTGTATGTGTATAAGTAGATGCTGTAAATGCTGTTGTGTTTTGTATTTCTTTTAGCTCATATACACCGTCAGTTAAAGTTTCTACATATATTTCAATATCCACATTCACTAATGCTGGATCCCATTTTGCATAAATCGTAATACCATTTAGTGGCATTGTAGTGATTGTGTACGCTGTTGTTAAAGTTTCATCACTATACCATCCAGCAAATGTATATCCTTCTTTTGTTGGTGCAGTCACATCTGGTATATCTAACTCATATCCTAGTTCAATGGGATCAATTGTTGTTCCACCATCTGTAACAAATGTCATGGTATATACAATTGGACTCCATTTTGCATATAATGTAATACCGCCTGATGGCATTGTACCAAATACATAAGGATCTGAAGTTAAAGCTTCATCCGTATGCCAACTTTGGAAGTTATATCCTTCCTTTGTTGGATTTTCTGGTGCAGTAACTGTTGATAAATATAACGCTTCAATTGTTGTTATTGTAGATCCACCATTAGAATTAAAAATGATTTGATAGGTTTTAGGTGTCCACTTCGCATACAACGTTAAATCATTTTCAGGCATTACAGTCGCTGTAAATGCTGTTGTTAATCCTGAGTCAGTATACCAAGCATCAAAGTTATAATCAGCTTTAGTTGGTGTTGGAAGTGTCGGTATAGTTTCACCTGCTTCTAACTCAAGAGCAGCAACACTACTACCTCCATTGCTATTAAAAGTGATGGTATATGTCACAATAACTTCTTCCCATTTAGCATATAATGTGACATTATTTTCAGGAATGGTCGTAAAAGTATAAGGTGTAGTCAATGCTTGATCACTATACCATCCTTCAAATGTGTATCCATCTCTGGTTGGTGCTGAAGGTTCTCCTAATGTATCACCTGGAACACCCACAATAGCAGTAACACTACTACCCCCATTGCTTTCAAAAGTAATGGTTACTGTTGCTTCCTCATCCTCTATCCATTTTGCATATAAGGTAGGGCTTTGATTTGTCAGTAACCCTGCAATTGCAAACGGATCTGTCAGTCCTTCATCAAAAAACCAGCCGTCAAACACATAACCATCCCTGGTTGGTTCTGGCAGGTTTATGTTAGATGTATCCGCATCAATAACTAAATCATCAATCTCACTACCACCATTGGAGTTAAACGTAATGGTGATCTCTTCGGTGCCTGTACAAGCAGCCAACGAAAAAAGCATAAACATCAAAAACATTATGCTTACAAGTTTTCGCATATCCAATCCTCCGCATCCTTTTTAGAGCATTTAGGACAAAAATGCAGACAAGAGCAATATTTCTCGTCTGCATTCGGATGTAGTTATTTATGTATAAAGCTCTTTACTCTATATTACAATATTCTTAAGAATTTTGCAATATAACTATGTAGTTTTTCCTTTAATAAGGCAACTATGCTTTATTTTTAAATAAAATATTGCTATTCATTACAGGTAATATATAAGGCGGGACATTTGAATTTGCTGTCACCGTAGTTACTAAAGCTCTGATATATGGATATAAAACGGAAGTTGCATTGGTTTTTGCGATCGGATATAATTTTTCATCTTCCCATCTAGTGAACAAAAATTTACCAGATATCTGAACATCCATAAAAAATGGAATCGCATTATTCGGATCATCAAAAGATACAGATAAAGACATTGTAAATGTGTTATCATCGATCCTTGTCATCTCTCTATCAAATTTTGGTGTAACTTTGATTTTCGGATGCTCTTTTACATCAAAACTTTTGTTCAATATAAATGATACTTTATCAACTGAGTATCCAATCAACCGAATTAATATATTTTGATTTTGTTCCATCATACCCCTTCTTTCTATGGTAACTCTAAGTATTCAACAATTTTTAATATAACATCTTCTTTATCCAAAAACTCGTTATGTGCTGTATGATCAACAACATAAAACTCATATAAATCATCAAATGCAAAAGACAACTTCTCTGATAGCTCAAATGGTATCGTCATATCCGTTTTTGATGCGATAATCAGTGGACTGACATCTACATCTTTTGCATAGGTCATGGAATCAAATTCTTCAACAACAAGTTTGGATAATATGCCTTTAAACATAGGGAGATGCGCATTAAAGATATCTGTAATGTTGGAATATGGTGCAATTAATATCAGTCCCTTAATATCATACTGAGATGCTATATAAGTTGCTACTCCAGTGCCTATGGAATATCCATAAACATAGATATTGTTTTGATCGACATAATCCAAGTTAGAAACATACTCATAGACTTTTTCACTCATTTGAATCATAGCATCATCATTTGTTTTTCCATCGCTTAATCCATAACCTGGATAATCGATCATAATAAACTGATAGTCTTCAAAATGAGTAAAAAAATGTTCTTTGTACATACGATAAAATGTTTGAGCTGATGATTCACCATTACCTGCAAAATAAATAATGGTTGGTAGTATCTTTTCTTGATTGATCTTTCCGAATCCTTGATAGGTTAGATTTGAATCTACATCTTCAATTTGATAAGTTTCATATAGATCTAACTCCATAAGCTTCTCATAAGCGAAAGTGCTATGATTCGGATGATACAGCAATAGGGGTTGAGCCTTAATGATTAAAAAGGATAAAGTTATCAATACTATCAATAGCACAAAGACAATCTTCATATAAGGATGATGATTCATTTTAAATAAATATCTTATCCTAAACTTGGGTAATCCCTTTTGCTTTCTAATGGTTTTGATGATGTGATAAAGTACTAATATAGAAACATATATGATTGCCCATAACCTTGTCATCATAAGTAGTTCTATATACCAAGGTGCACGATATACCTCATCATAACTCAGCATACTCAAATATAATTGATATCCCCAATAAATGAAAATCATCCATACGAAAATTTTTAATATATACTCGACAATTTGTAGAGTCTTAAATGTTTTAAGTTTCATAATCTTTAATGAGTTCATCCATCAAATGTGGATGATGTATATCAAATTTGAATAGCGTGTCAATTTCATCCTTATTAACATCAGAAAGTGCTTTTGGCTGATAATCGAATGCTTTATCTTTATCAACCAATAAGGATCTTACACCTTCTTTAAAATCATGAGTGTGTATGACTTGTTCACTTAGAAGTTGCTCAAATTTAAAACACTCAAACAAAGATAATTTTTGTGTTCTTTTCAACATTTCTAATGTGAAATTCATTGCGGTAGGTGACATTTCTAAAAACTTACTTCTCAACTCTACCTCAAATGGAATATCTAAATCAATAGAATCAAACATATCCATAATTGTATCTTTAGAAAATACTTTTTCAATTGATCTCACATGAGTTTCAATAATCGATGTTTGAATATCCTGAGCAGCGTAAAGTTTTAAAAACATTGATAATTGCTCATGTGTTCCTATGGCTTTAAAAGGGTGTTCAAAAAGGGTGTTTTCAATGTTTTCCCACAAGTCATGTTTAATCACATAATCCGCAATATTTAAGTAGACTAAATCACTATCTGATAAAACAGGTCCAAGAATACCCATATACCTGCCGACATGATGAGGTATTTTGTTCAAAAAATAGCTAGCTCCAACATCCGGGAAAAATCCGATTTTTGTTTCTGGCATTGCTAGTTTTACATGTTCTGAAACCACCATATGTGAAGCTCCTATAGAAAGTCCAACACCGCCTCCAAAGACATAACCATCAATAAATGTTAATATAGGTTTTGGAAAGTTTTGGATCATATAATCCAGCGTATATTGCTTAGAAAGATATGTTCTTGGATAAACTAAGTCGCCCTTAATGCTATGCTCATATAAAGATTTTACATCTCCACCAGCACAAAAAGATTTTGGATGATTAGATGATAAATAAACCATATAAATATCATCATTGGTCTTCCATTTGACCAATTGATTACTAATAACTTCTATCATTTCTAATGATAAAGCATTTAAAGCACTTAATCTATTTAGTTTAATCCATCCAATATGATTTTTCACTTCAAGAATTACTTGATCAGTAGTCATCATACATATTGCCCCACTTACAAAGATCTTTAACTCTATTTTAACATGATAATCTTATAAATGCTTGCATCAAATAAAAAGGCTCAAAACGAGCCTTGTTATCATTTATTTGTTCTATATTTTTCTTTATCTAAATACATTTTTTGATCTGCTCGTTTCACTAAGTCCTTTGGTTTGATGTCTCTATCTTGCTGATATGCTGCAATGCCATAAGATACGCTAAACTGATATGGTCTATCTTTGTTATACGCATCAACCATTTCATTAAAGAGTACTGACTGTTGTTGATATAGCTTATTGGTTACACCGACAAAAATACAGCTAAACTCATCTCCACCGATACGATAACACTTACCCAGTTCCCCAAATGTCTTTTCAATCATCTGATATCCGTCGATTATCATTTGGTCGCCAACATCATGCCCAAAGTTATCATTAATTGTTTTTAAATCATTAAAATCAAAATAAAGCATCTTCAACTGTTTCTTACTTTGAGGATGACTGAATAATAAATCTAAATCTTCTTCAAAAGCGTGTCTGTTTTTACTTCCAGTCAAACGATCAATGTATGCCATTTTTTCTAGTGTTTCTCGTTCGATTCTAATATGATAATTTCTATTAAGAATCATGATATATCTAGAGAAAAGAACAATCATGAATATAACAACTATGCCTTGTACAAAAACAGAAATTAAATCAAAATCTTCAAACAAGAATGAAGCAAACTCCATAAATCCAATGATAGCAAATATAACAAAATATAACATAAAAGTTTTTGTAGCTTGATGTCTTGGATGTCTCTTGAGATTTAACACCAATAAAACAAATACTAATAAAGCTAATAAAATAAGCGATAACTGAGTCAAGATGACACTTTCGAAAAACCCAAGAACATTAAAGTGTTGAAGTAATATAATACCTATAAATAAACTAAATGAATAAACGATGATTCCATGAAAAACTTTTACGTAATCACTTAAAATATTTCTTTTTAAATAAACTGCTATTGGTATAGGTAATAATGCAAGCGCGTAATAAGATAGAGCTCCAATCATATACTGACTATCTACAAAAATCTGTAGTGTTCTTGATTCAGAAATTATCCATAATGACAACACAATTGCAAACAACCCTAAATAGACTACATCATTGTTTTTAATCTTATCGACAAATAAACTAATAAATGATATGATTAAGCCCAAAATTAAAGTTAATAACCCCACCAATAAGCCACGCCCATAATCAATAAAAATATGGGCATTTAAATCGTTGTAAGCACCGTAATAGATTTCATTAACTTTCCCACTCATTGCCTCAAATGGTGTGCTTAAAAAGACTGTCAACTCTAATCCATCACTATCTGCAGGTACTGGAATATAGTGCCATAAACTTGCATAAGGTATACTCGGATTTTCTTCTCTTAAATCATGGGCATAGATGATGTTTCCACCGATTGCTACAACAACATCTTGTAAAGATCCTCTAATTAATAAATATTGCGGGTGTTTAAATGTTTCAGGTAAAATCAAAGAAAAACCATGAGTTTCTCCAGCTTCTAAATTAAAGTCATATGGTAAGTCAAAATAAGTGTTGGTCGCGTGATCCTTCCAACCCTCTGATAATGGATATGCATCTGTAATTTCCAACTTGTGTTCTCCATATTGATACACTAGACCAAGACTTATAAACACACTCAAAATGAGTACACTAATGATGAGGGTCCTATATCTGAAAAAAGTTTTCATAAACACTCCTAAACATTTATTAAAAGTATAAGATAAAATGTTGATTGTGTCAATGCAAATGATAATTAAATAAAGTAAATGATTAGGTTATAAAGTTTTATGCTTATGGTGCCTTGATTTACATACATATAAATATTTATCTGCTCTTTTTTGAACATCAGCAATCCGATCATATTTGTCTAATCGTTTGTTAAATCCAATTGATACACTAACATTTAATCCAAATAGATTTATTTGAGTTAGTTGCTCTTTAATTTGACTCTCAATATCGAAAAGATCTATGTCTTGTTCATAAAGAATAACAAACTCATCTCCACCAATACGGCATACTGTAGCATCACTTGCAATTTTTTCTATGACTTCGCTAACTTTTTGCAATAGTTGATCACCTACATGATGTCCGAAAGTATCATTAAACTTCTTTAAATCATCTACATCTAGTAGCATCAAGCTTATGGGGATATCTTTAGCATCGATTAATTTAATATAATCCTCATAATATCTTCTATTATATAATCCTGTTAAATAGTCATGGTATGAAAGATACTCAATTTCTTTTTGTTTTTCAATGCGTTCTGATATGTCTCTAAATACAATGACTACTCCATCTTCAATGCCGTGAATATCTTCTATAGGTGATGCTGAGTATTCAATAGGAAATTTCTGATTCTTATGATTAACCAATATACCTTGTTTGACTTGAATGCCTTTTTTGGATTTAATCACTTGCAACGCGATATTGCCTAAGCATTTTCCTTCGTTCATATCTTCAACTCTAAAAAACTTATCTAATTTTTTTTCGATAATAACTCGTGATCTTTCTTCAAAAAAAGTTTTAGCGACAGGATTAATCATTGTGATAACCCCTTTTTGATCAGTCGCAATAATGCCATCCCCGACAGAAAATAAAGTTTTTTTAAATGTGTCTCTTTCTAAAGATAGAGTTTCTTCTAATTTTTTTTGGTCAGTGATATCTCTTGCAGTTCCAGAAAATCCTATCGTTTTTCCAGTTTCATCTTTTATAGTTACTGCGTTTGTGCTAAAAAATCTCCAAGATCCATTTTTATGTTTTAATCTATAAGTGGTGATTTCAAGTCGTTTATTTTGTTTGCTAATATCTCTTAAAAATGACCCTAATTGTTTGACATCGTCTGGATGTATATAAGGTACTAAAGATGTATTTAACGCTTCTTCAATGGAATATCCTAACAATCTTTCCCATGCCTTAGAAACAAAGGTTATGTTGTACTCAAGGTCTAGTGTATAAATGATATCATAGCTACTTTCAATTAAATCTTTATATCTTCTCTCACCTTCAGCTAATCTTAATTCTAACTCTTTAGATTCTGTAATATCATGATGAGTTCCCACCATAATCAGTGGTTTTTGATCGCTATCCCAATCGATTACTTTACCACGATCTAATACCCATCTATAACCACCATCTTTGTGCTTCATTCTAAATGTATTTTCATAATATTCTTGTTTCTGATCGATTGAATCTTGAACTGTTCTTAATGCATGCTCTTTATCATCAGGATGTACAAGTTCTTTCCAAGTCTCAATACTTATGGGTGATAACTCTTCTAAAGTATATCCAACAATATCCGCCCATCTTTCATTAAACACAGTATATCCAGTTTTTATATTCCAATACCATGTTGCAGTATTGGTTGCAGTTATATAATCTTGACTATCTTCTACACTTAAATTTAAGTAAGTAAATACTTTTGTTAATTCATCGGCATTGACACTGAATCCTGAAAGTTCAACATGATGGTCAACTTCAGTAATCAGTCCTTTACTAAAATACCAATGATACGTTTCATCTTTATGTTTAAATCTTTGTAAAGTTACAAAATGATTATTCTCAGAATCAATCATAGATGTAATTAACTTTATCATTCGGTTTTGTTCATTTGGATGCCAAATATGTGACCAATCACTAAATGCTCCTCCCAAATCATCATAACCTAATATTTTCTTGCCCTTATCAGAAATAAAAAAACGATCTTTACTCGCATCCCATTTCCAAAATATTATATTTGCCAAATCTATTGTCTTTAATATGAAATCATCTTGTTGTACAACATTTTTTGAATCATCACTCATATTTTCACCATACTTTTGTGATTTAATTTTATCATAGATAACTATACTTTAATTCTTAAGTTTTCCTTAACAAATGCTTCATTTCTTAGATTTTCGGTTAAAATCCATAAAATTCTCTCCTGCAGTTTACTTTTCTTGACAGATGCTTTAAAATAGATGTATACGGAGATGGAGGATTGAATTTATGCCAAGAAGAATAACAGATGTTTGTATTGCATGCGGCGCATGCCAAGCAGAATGTCCTGTTGATTGTATCTCTGAAGGTGATATCTACGTCATAGATGAAGATATTTGCATTGATTGCGGTGCTTGCCAAGAGGTATGTCCAACAGACGCTATTATTGAAGTTTAATAGCTTAAAAAGCAAAAAAACGCCTATACTTCTAGGCGTTTTTTTTATATTTTTGAGCCAGCTTGTTCATCAACAATCACGACCACATTTGGGTGTAATTGTAATATGGATGCTGGTAAATCTTCTGAAACTTCTCCATAAATCATTTTATAAACTGCATCTGCTTTTTCTTTTCCACTAGCCATAAGGATAATTTCTTTACTTCTCATGATGTTCTTAATACCCATTGTAATCGCGTATTTTGGCACTTCATCCAGACTATTAAAAAACCTCATATTATCTCTTCTAGTTTGTTCATCTAACTCAACAATAAATGTCTCATTACCAAAAGGTGTACCAGGTTCATTGAACCCAATGTGACCATTGCTACCAATACCTAATATTTGAATGTCTATATGTTGTTTACTTAAATCTTTATTATAAGCCTCTGCATGACTATCAATATGATTAACATCATTATTCGGTATATGAACATTTTCTAACTTCATATCAACTTTTGAAAAAAGATGATTATGCATATACTGATAATAACTTTGCGGATGATTCCGATCAATGCCAATGTATTCATCTAGATTAAAACTAACGACCTCTTTAAAACTAACGAGGTTTTTTTCGTATGCTTCAATAAGTTTTTCATATAATCTAATCGGTGTGGATCCTGTTGCTAATCCTAAAACTGATTTAGGCTTTTTATTTAATTGTTCTACAAGAATTTCACTTGCTTTTTGACTCACTTCTTCGTAGTTTTTACATCTGATTATTTTCATGTTCTCATCCTATATGTTGTATTTTAATGACTCTCTTATGTTTCCATGATGTTGATCCAACAATTCCTTAATTTTTGATGGATCTTCAATCTTGCTCATGATTGCAAATATGGCATATTTCACAGAACCGTATTTATCTAGATATCTTTGTGCAACATCAGTTCCTACACCAGTAATCTCGGTAACAATTCTTTGAGCTCTTGAGACCAGTTTATCATTACTCATCTGCACATCAACCATTAAATTCTCGTAAACTTTACCTATTTTCACCATAGATGCCGTTGTAATCATATTGCAAATCAATTTTTGGGCAGTTCCACTTTTCATGCGTGTAGAGCCTGTCAAAGGTTCGGCACCAGTAATCGCTTCAATTGGATATGCTGCAACTTTAGCAATTTCAGAATCAAAACTTGTTGTAATACAACCTGTCTTACATCCAATCTTATTGGCATATTCTAAAGCACCCACAACATATGGTGTTCTACCGCTTGCTGCAATACCAATAACAACATCATTCTTATTTAAATGGTGATTTTCTAAATCAAGGACAGCTGCTGCTTTAGAATCTTCAATCCCTTCTATGGCAAGTCTAAGTGCTGTATCCCCACCAGCAATAATTCCAACAACCATATCTTCTGGTACACCAAAAGTTGGAGGGCATTCACTGGCATCTAAAACCCCGATACGTCCCGATGTTCCTGCGCCAATATAAAACAGTCTGCCTCCGTGAGTAAAAGCTTCTGTGACAACTTCTACAACTTCAGATATTTGATCTAAAGCTTTTTCCACAGCTAATGGAACTGTTTTATCCTCATTGTTAATTAAAACTAAAATTTCTTTTGTTGATACGATATCAATGTTCTTAGTCTTGTTGTTTCTTTTTTCAGTACTGATTTTACTAATATCTATCATAAAATCACCCCTTCTTTAGTTTTAAAAGACTTAAATAATAAGCGCCTTTCACAGGACTTTCATCATTTTCATTTAAATCAAAGTCTTTTATACTCATCTTAATTTGTTCTAAAAAATATTTTTTCATTATAGCTGATTTAGTAAGAAATCCGCCTCTTAATGCGATAATCAGTTTTTGTCTATGTTTCATTTTCAAATATGCTCTAATGGTCTGCCTTGCTAAAGTTTTCGCTTCATCCTCTATAAATTTGATAGCTTTTGTATTTCCATTTGAAGCAAGTTGATCTATATATGATGAAATTTTTGCAACTTTGGTTTTTTCATTTGCATATACAAAATCTCTAATTCCAAAATGATGTTTTACATTTAAATGGTCTAGGATTAGTTTACCAAACTCGTCATATGATCCTTTATCTTCATAAACATCAATCACATCTTTTAAGGCTGAAATACTTAAATGATATGCTGAACCTTCATCACCAAGCAAATGACCGTATCCACCAATTTGCTCTAACCTTTGCTCATCACTATACATAACAACGCTACCCGTGCCACCAATCACCATAATGACATTTACATTCATTGTTTTTTTAACATCATATAAAGCAATTAAGACATCGCTTTCTAAGCTGACTTTAGCGTGATACTTTTCTCCTAAAGCGTCTTCAAAAGATGCTTTTTCTCTTATTTTCGAGTATCCAGATATACCAAGTTGAATCCATAACTCATCTGTTTGTTTAAGATCTTTTGTTAAGTGGTCTAAAACATCAAATAAATTTTGAGTTGCTTGGTCATAGTCAATATTAAAATTTGAGAAACCAGATGTATATCTTTTAATCTCGACACCTTCTAGGTTATATAAAACACCTAAGGTTTTGGTGCCCCCACCATCTACACCAATAATATAATTACTCATATTTAACCGGGACCTTTCCTTTTAACTCTAGTTCACCTTTTAAATATTTTAGCAATACTTTCATAGAGTTAGGTGTGTATTCATATAAACACACGTAGTTCTTTATTTTCTTACTATAATAGAGATCATATGGGTTTCTTAAAGAAATTACATGCATCTCTTTGTTTAATTCCGATAGTTTTTCAATAAGTTCAATTTGTTCTTGATACACATTACCATTATAGGTTGTAACCACTAACTGATCATACTGAGTTGCTTGTGTACATACAAGTTCGATATCACTTTGACTTGGTCTAATTGAAAGTTTAATCATATCAAGAGACTTCATGTCTTTTTCTATCATCTCGAACATGTCGTGATGTCCTAATCTTTCATCAGCAATCGTTGTTGCTTTAGGCATAATACCTATAAATAATGCCTTTTCTTTTAGTTTCAAAGGTTCACCTTTAACAAGACTCGCGGCACCTTCAACAACCTTATAACTCAAATCAACTACTTCTTTCTTTAAGATATCTTTTGATATATCTTCATATGTTTCTTCTAAATGAACAGGGTGAACAAACATTTTTTTAAAATCTAGAATACGTTTCACTCTATCGTCTATAACATTTTCATCTATTTTACCGTTAAGTACTGCATCCTTAATATAAGCTAAAGATTCGATTTGCAACGCTCTTGAATGGCAGATACAATAAATATTAACTCCAGCTTCAACTGCCATTAAACTTGCGTTTACAGTACCATAATTGTCAGCAATAGCTTTCATCTGCATACCATCAGTAACAATCAAACCCTCAAACTTAAACTCATTTCTTAGTAAATCCGTTATGACTTCTTTTGATAAAGTTGTTGGAAGGCCATCCTTAGTAAGCGCAGGAAAATCAATATGACTACTCATCATTGCTAATAAACCCTGATCAATCGCTTTTCTAAATGGAACAAATTCAATTTTTTCTAATCTTTCGCGATCATAATCAACTTTAGGCATACCTAAATGCGAGTCGACAACGGTATCTCCATGACCCGGAAAATGCTTTCCTGTAGCGATCACATGGTTTTGCATACCTTTGATATACGCTGAACCATATTCACTAACAACTTTTGGATCATCTGAAAAACTTCTTACACCAATTACTGGATTTTTGGGATTATTGTTCACATCAAGTACAGGCGCAAAATTCATATTCACACCTAATTTTTTTAGTTCATACCCCATATAATCCGCAATTTTATAAGTATCATCAATACTTGCGTTTGCTGCTAAAGTCATTGCACCAGGAAAAAACGTCGCACCTTGCTGAATTCGTGTGACCATACCGCCTTCCTGATCGATACCTATAAATAAAGGTATACCTATATGCTCATAAGCAAGTTTCTGTAATGTTTGATTTAATTGTTTTAATTGTTTTCCACTTGTAATATTTCTAGTAAATAAGATCACATTTCCTGCTTTATATTTTTTGATCATTTCAATAGTTTCATCCGTAACAGATTCGCCATCAAAACCAAACATCAGCAATTGTCCAATCTTTTCTTCTAGTGTCAAGTTTTTAACATCAAATTTATGATTATTCATAGAGGTGATATTGTCCTTTCGTTTCTTTAAATGCATGTGAATCTTCTGCTAACTTCATATATATTTCTTCTAATGATAATCTTTGAGTTCTTAAAAAATCATCACCATTTAATAAATCAATCATTGGATTCATACCTTCTTTATAAGGTGGTAAAAATTTGAATTCTTCGTGCATATTTGCTATATAGTGCAACAACGTAAACCCTGTTTTAATGGGTTTGAATGTCTGATAGTTTGTAACTACAACCTCAATACCTTCACATAAATGATCCTTATGCTTAGAAAATGTTGGTGTGAAATATACTTTTCTAAATTTGACACCTTCTAGGTCTGCATCATTCATTTTATCGATGACTGCATTGCTCTTAAGCCACGGTGCACCAACAAAACTAAATGGTTTTGTTGTCCCTCTACCTTCACTTACATTTGTTCCTTCAAAATAGCATGTTGCTAAATACGTATATGTAGACTCTTTTGTAGGGATATTCGGACTTGGCAAAACCCAAGGAAAATCTAAATGGATAGCATCTAGATCTCTTTGATATCCACTCATTTTAATAACGTCCAAGTCACATCCAATTTCATAGGCATCATTAAACATTATCGCAAGCTCTCCAACGGTAAGACCATATCTTTGAACAAGCGGATAATAGCCAACAAATGAACGATATTTTAAGTCTAAAATATTACCTTCTACTTCAACCCCACCAACAGGATTTGGGCGATCAAAGACAACAAATTTTTTACCGAACTCTTTTGCAGCCATCATAGCATATGCCATGGTATAAATAAATGTATAAAATCTAGATCCTACATCTTGAATATCAAAACATAAGACATCAATATCTTTTAACATATCGTAGCTTGGTTTTTTATTTTGACCATATAATGAATAAACCATACAACCAGTTTCTTCATCTAGGTAATTTTCTAATTTAACACCTGCTTGCAAATCACCACGAACGCCATGTTCAGGCGCATATAACGCAACCAGATCTGTCTTTTCTTTTAAAATGTCAATGGTTGATTTAAAGTTTCTGTCTACGCCAGTCGGATTTGTAATAAGTCCAACCTTTTTACCTTTAAATAAATCTAGATACATATCAATGTTTTCTATACCTACTTTAAACATCACTTTTCACCAACCCTTCAACATAATCAACAATCTTATCAGTAATTAAAGCATTTAACAATATTGGAATAGATAATCCAGCAAAAACGAAGATGAGTTGTGTTATTGGTGTCATAAGGAGCACAAACGGCAAAGCCGTTGTTAACACCAATAACACAGTTCTCAAGAAATACTTTCCAGATAAATAAAACGCTAATTTAAACATTAAAACTACTTTTGCTTTAGGAACAACATACATCACAGCAAGTGTATAAAGTGTTACAATAAATGCGCTAACTAAGAATGCCAGTGTAACATAATATCCTGCCAAATAAAACCATGTAGATTGTTCATTTAATATATCAACATAATATGTTGTATTGATATACCCTAAAACAAGAACAACAATAAAGATAAGTCCAATACCAATCTTTTTACCAATATCCTCTAAGAAGAACTTGAAATAGCCTTTAAATAATTTTTCTTCATCTTTATGAATATAGCAATGAAAAAGTTTATACCCAGCTGCTAAACTTGGATAAATTGTGACAACTAAAAGACTTGTGAAAATCATTAAAATATTAATCATAATGATTCTTATCATCCAGTCAGCAACCGTATTAATTTTTTGATATAAAGACTTTTCGTAAACCATGAAATCTCCTTTTAACCAACGATACCAGTACGTTCGATGGATTCAACAAATTGTTTTTGTACAAATAAATACATAATCAGTAGTGGTAACATCATGAGTAATGCTGATACATTAGAGATGAGTGCTAAGAATACTGGGTTTTCCCAAACATCTTGACCAATTAAATCCAATCCACCTGTATAGAACAATGCAGCATACATATTCTCAGCAGCGTTAATCAATCGCATCGTAAGTAATGGAAATTGCTGTGTACTCACTTCAAAAATCTTAACATAATATGCATCATTCCATTGCCATACAAATGCAAATAAGCCAACTGTAACTAGCGCTCCTCTTGCATTTGGTAGCATAACACTCCAAAATGTTCTAAAGACTCCTGCACCATCAATCATCGCTGATTCTTCTAATTCTTTAGGAAGCCCTTTAAAGAAACTTCTAAAAATATAGATAAATATACCACTTCTAATCCCCATGCCAAGACCACTCATTAAATAAATGGATCCTTCTTTACCAATTAAACCGAGATTTCTAAAATATAAATACTGTGCCAATGATAAAGCTTGTGGTGGGATAACTATTGTCAATATGACTAAAATAAATAATATATTGCTTCCCTTAAATTTAAGTCTTGAAAATGCATATCCTGCAAGAGCAGTTGATGCCATCTGTAAAATCATAGAAATGCCACTTAACTTAAATGAATTAAATACTGCATGTCTATAATCTAAAACAATACTAGCAATTTTTATATTCATAACACTCCAGTTTTCTGGAATCCAGATGACTGCAGGATTATTAACATCTATAGGAGCACGAAGCGCCATTAAGATTTGCTGAATGGTTGGGAACAATATCACAAAACATAAACCAATAAGTAAAATACTTCTTATAAATGTTAAACTAAATTCTTTTGCTTTTCTTGAACGTCTCGCATTTTTCTTTGGATCTTTAATATCCTCAACTACTCCATGATAAGAGGCCTTAAGTTGTTCTAATATATTAGTTTTCATAGTGTGACTCTCCTATCTTAAGAAGTTTTGCAAATGCACCAAGTACAATTAAGATAAGTATAATAACTGCCACATAAATCCATGCCATTGCTGATGATAATCCCCAATTTTGACTGTTTAACTCATCACTAATAATGGTTGAAACTGATGATGTCAAGAATGTATCTACAAGTGCATAAACTGTAACTGTGATAATATGTGGTGTAACATTTGGAAGTGTAATCAACCAGAACATTTCATAAGATGTTGCACCTTCAATCTTAGCTGCCTCGTAAAGATGCTTAGGAATAGACTGGATACTTGCTAAAAATAACAATATAGGTACACCAGCTAAAGCTAAGATATCATAAATACGTTCAATTAATCCCACAATAAATGTAATTAAAAATGGTGCCATACCTGTTTGCAGCAGATAAAATTCTAAATCAAAGATGCGATCGATACCTTGTTGTTCTAATATCGCATTTATTGCTTCTCCTCCACCAACTGCTGAAACTACAGCTGCTGAGTTCAAAATCACAGGCACAAAGAAGATTGCTCTTACAATCGCTCTACCTTTGAATTTCATGTTAAGCAATACAGCAATAAATAAACTGAAGATAAGCAATACAGGTAAATTGATTAATACATCTGTTGTTGTCGTCAATAACTCAACTCTAAATGATGATATCGATGTTACATGTGTATTCATCGCATATCTATAGTTCTCAAACCCAATAAACTCTTTAACGATTTCACCAGCTTGCGGTGTTAAATCAAAGAAACTATATCTTAGCGACTCAATAAATGGTACTAAGAATAATAATAATATGCCTATAGCCCATGGCAATAAGAAAATAATTGCCCAAAATAATTTTTGTTGTTTATAAGTCATTTTTGGTAACTTTATTGGGAGTTTAGGTGTTTTTTTAATGTCTTCCATAAATTAAACCCCCTCTACGACATAACTTAAGCTTGGGATGATATATGCACCCACAGTTACTGATCTTAAGTTATAATTTATTAAAATAGTTAGTCCGTGTGAATAAGTCACTCTGTAAACATTATTTGCTATACGCTCATGGTTAACAAGTGTCCCTTGATGAATACCTAAATCATCTAATTCTTCCACTTGTTGTTCTATAGTGTCTAACCAATTACGATAGTCAGTTGCCATATAATAATTGTACTCAGTATTTAATAGTTCTCTTGAATCATCGTAAGTTAATGTGTATTTTAAATTAGATCCTGTTTCTATATGTTTTAAGAACTGATACTGAACACTTCTATCATTTGCTAAGTTGATACTACTACTTGAATAATCAACAACCCCTGATAATACAAGTTGCAATAACGGAATTTGATCATCAATGATTGAATATAAAGTTGCTTCTACTGGCAACTCAGTGATATAACTTGCACTTTCAAATGCATAATATAAAGGATTGTTTAACATCATTTCTTGATCTATTTGACTCAAGAATCTTTCTTGTAGCCATAATGCATATTGTTGATAAATTGTTTGATTATCCGTGTAATGTCCTGCAATCATAGAGCCCATGAGAGATAGTTCTAGATGATCAAATGTATAATCCTTAATCATACGATTATAAATCGCTTCGTAATATAGAGGATTAATGACATATGCATCTGAGCTATGTTCAAATGGTGTCTCAGAATAAGGTAATCTAGATGGATAATGATAATTGAACATCATTGCATGACTGCCTCGAATTCTACTTGCGGTATATCTAAACTGGTCAAACATCTTATGGTAATCTTTTGCTGTCACTATATTAATGGATTGATATAGATCAATATCTAGTGACTCTAGATATTCTTCTAATGCTTCATAATCTTTTTGTCCACCCAAACTTTTTTCAAAATCAACACGATTATTTAAATCTTGTGATAGACCGCCATTAATTGCACCTTGATAAAGTACATTCATGGCATTTAATCCTTTATCAGATAGTAATCCTATAATCTCTTGAGCTTGATCAAATGTTGTCATAGACTCATTTGTATAATAAGGAACGCCTAAGAAAAACTCTTTGCGATCATAAGCACCGATAAATTCAGTTGTTAAAACTGTTTGAGTCGTTTGATCTTTTTTTGATAATCCATATGTATCTTCAAGATATTCTCTAAATGCTTTAGCGATTCCTACATAACTATTGTCTTGGCCATCTAAAAATTGATACTCTACTGTAAAATCAGTTTGAACAATCTCTTCAGTCCATAAATCTACACCATATTGGTTAAACCCTGAACCGATGACTACCGATTCAACTTCTCTAAATGAAAATGATGTAAATACTTTGTTATATGAATCTATTCTTTCAGAAACGTCAGCGTTTAACCATGCCATTGCATCGCCTTCAGTGATAATGGCTGCAAAACCGCCATGTTCTTTAACCATACCGTAGACTGGCATATTAATTTTTTGTTGTTGTTCTGCCATTTTATACGGTAACTGGGTTAAGTCTTGACCATAGAGACGTTTGTTATAAGCATTTTGGAAATACTTACCGTTGTTAAAGTCAATAACAGCTCCACTACCATCAGGAAGAACGATATATCCTTCTGTAGGATCTCCTAGATCATCTATCGAAACAGCAGTTCCAAATAGTGGATATAACGAAACTTTAGCAATTTTAGTTGCATCATTTTCAACTATAGAATCTCTTAAGATCGTTGTTCTAACACCTTTATCTGTTAATACGATTTCAATTGCGATCTCAAATCTAACTTTTTCAAATTTTTCAAAGTATCCATAAGACTCGTTTTCTTCAATTGCTCTTTCTCTTGTGTAATCCATTTCATTATAGAAGATATCGTAAAGTCTTCTTTTTACAAGTGTACTTAGCTCTTTGTATTTAACAATCTCATATAATTCTCTTTCTTCGTCATATCCTGTATAAGCAATACGATTTAATATATCAAATTGATCCATACTTTCCATGACATCTTTTGGTAGATATTTAGGGAAATATAAATAATCTACTTCTAAATCTTCAATAACATATTTAACTTGTACACCATGATCAACATATTTTATACCAAAGGTTCTTTCACCTTCATCATTTAAAACACTTCCTGGATGATAAATACTATACTTATAATTATTAATGGTTGTTAAAGAACCTGATCGATTAAAATACTGAATCTCTAGAGTAGATTTTTGTTTTTCAATAGCTGAATTTGTTATTTGCTTAGTCGGTATATCATTCCAAGGATCTTCTATATCTGGATTAGACAAATAAACTTCACCATTTCGTAAATCAACAACCTTAAAATATGATGTGGTTTCATCAATATACAATTCAAAATCATCATTAGACGCTACGAGTCTATTTATGTTTGATAAATCGTTAGCATCAGTAAAATTACTTGGATCATATGCTCTAACTTGATGTTCAACCATACTGGATGCCTTCATATTAAAAGCAAATATGTATGTGACAACGATACCGATGATTAAAATAAGCGCGATAATCTTTTTCATACACACCACCTCTAATATCTCAGATTTAATTCTTCATATATTGAAGCTACGAACTCAATAAATTGTTGAATTAAATCGAAAAATAACAAACCAAAAAACATCATGACTGCCATTGCAACCACAGTTAATATAAATGCGACGATCGTTTTTCCTAAACCATATTGATGAATGTTTAAAACACCCATGAATAACATCCATGCCGTTAGTCCATATGCAATGCCCATTAACAATTGATAAAATGCCATTTCTTCCATAGTTAAGAAATTAGATAATATTACACTTGGATACCCAATGATAATCAGTGGGAATAGTGCATATCCAGTCGTCATCACGATTTCTTTAAAACTACCTTTACCTTCCATGAGTGTTGTTACTGACCAATTACCGATTGTAAATAAGCCCAACAACAATACCACAGAGAATATTTCTTGAAGGCTATTAAGCATTAACGGATTTCTCTCGTTAATCAAAAAACCTTCGTTTTGATAAGTGAATATTCTGAAAAATGCATAAAGTGCGATAAAAATTAATGCAACACTCATCTTGCCTTTTTTATATCTCTTAAATTCATCATATCCATCAAATGGATGTAGCATGATGTACTTTGGAAACTTGATAAAATCAAACCAAATACGTTTAAGTTTAGTCTTCATATAGTATGCTACCTCCCTTTTTGTATGTTGATCTGATCTTAAAGCCTATGAACAAGCCTGCTGTTAATACAATACCACCAGCAATCCATCCAAAATTAGCTTTTAAAATCTCGTTTCGATATGCTTGATAAGCTTTTGAATAATAGTAGCGATCATGCCCTAAATTGAAGTATTCAACAGCTGTTTTATATTCACCTTCTCGTAAATAATATTTACCGATACCATTATAAGCAATTTCATAATTTGTATTTAGCACTAATACTTTCGCCCATAATTCAGCAGCTTTTTCAAACTCACCATTTGTGTGATGCATAATTGCTTGATTAACTTTTGAACCAAAATCAGTAAGTTGATAAACGATGACTGTTCTAGATTTCCTATCTAAAACTAAAAGTTCATCGCCTAAATACGCTAATGATACACCTTCAGAGAATTTATCTGATTGCGCACCTTCATCCCCATTGATATAAAGTAAATTACCTTCACTATCATATGTGAAAAGTCTTGAGCGTTTTTGATCTAAAACAGTATAAATACCATGATCTGTATAAGCTATATCAACTAAATCACTTGGCCCATCAATAACATAGTTGTTCATACCTTCAATATAATGAATATCCCCCATTGGTGGATGGTATCCTCTTGGATTTAACACATCAACGCCTTTTGGATTTATCAACTGAATCATGTTTTCAGCATTTTCTTCTGAAGGTTTAGATGTTGCGTAGATGAAGTTTTTTTCATCCATAACAACATTTGTATATTCAGTAGGTAAATATAATTGAAGTTGAGCAAGTTGTTCTTCTGTCATAATTGATCTTTGAAAGATTTCGATAGGGTTTAGTGACACTGGGTTTACCCCAGTATATCTATTAAAACTACCATCACTATCAAGTTCAAGTATACCTTCATAAACATTTCTAGCAACCACATACATTCTTTCTGAACTATCGACAGTAATCTTTCGTGGTTCAAAATTGATCTCATCAAATGTTGCATCTTCAATATCACTAAACAATCCGACAACTTCAAAATCGTGATTTAACTTAACGATTCTAAAGTTACCACTATCAGCAATATAAATACCCGTTTCATTGATATCCACACCATAAGGTGATTTTAATGTCACTTCAGTAACAACCTCCAACCCTTGATCAAGCATTTGCTGTTGATACTCAGCGCTTGTAGTAAATAATGAGTATTCTGAATCTAGTTGAAAATTATCATCGACTATAATCAATGCATTTTTTCCTGAATCAACCATATAAATCATATCATCATAAACCACTATATCTTCAGGCGATGTTAAGGATGTTCCTATAGTGTTTCCATTAAAATATGTTGCAAAGTTCATACCTGGTGCAGAATGAATGACATCACCATAATATGAGTAATTGTATCTTAATGCAGAAAGTTGTATAGGTAATGTGAACAACATCGAAAATATCATAAATAATTTCATATCATCACGCTCCTATTTCATTCCAGAATGACTGAACGTTTCAACAATTCTAGATTGTGAGAAGATAAAGAATGTTACAGGCACTATCATCATAATGAAAGAGACTGCAGCAATCGTACCAGCACGTTCGATCGTTCCTTGTGCAATTTGTCTTAAAGCATAACTAACAGGTTTTAATTCTTCACTAAAAATAAATGATCCACCATCAGTAATCCATAGTCTTTGGAATAGTAAGATGATGAGTGTTAACCACGCAGGTTTAACCAGTGGCATCACAATTTGGAAGAAAATACGATACTCGCTTGCGCCATCAATTTTCGCGCTTTCAATTAACTCCATTGGAATTTGCTCCATAAATTGCTTCATAAGGTATAAACCTAATGATGAAGCTATTGCAGGAAATATAATCGCCATTGGTGTATCTACTAAACCAATCCATGAAACAATAATATAGTTAGGTGTAGCAGTAACTTGAGGTGCGAACATCAATGAATATACAACAAGTGTAAAAATAATTGTTCTTCCAGGAAATTTATATTTAGCTAAAGGAAATGCAGCCATAGAAGCAATTAAAACATGTCCTAAAGTTCCTGTTACAGTAATTAAAATGGTATTAAAGAAATATCTTGTAAACGGAATCCATGAATTGCTCATCAACTCCGATAAATCTCTAAAGTTGTCAAATGTAATATTTCTTGGTAATAATCTAGGTGGGAATAAGAATAACTCATCTAGAGGTTTAAATGCATTAGACGCAGTCATAATGAGTGGAAATGCACTGAATGCACCAAATATCAATAATACAATAAACAGTGTAATATCTCCAGCTTTAGAACGATTAATTCTTTTCTTCTTACGATACTTTCTGTTTTTTATTTGCTCAATAATCTGTTGCATATTATTCACCCACCTTTCTTAAGATAGAGCGAACAACAATATTCGCAGTCATCATGATTAAGAATAATAATGTTGCAATCGCTGATGCATACCCTAAATCAAAACGAGTTGACCCGTAATCAATTAAGTGGGTTACAATTGTATGTCCCGCATACTGAATAGACGGGAAACCTACCAGTTGCATCGATACTTCTGCAATTGCTAATGATGTTGTAATTTGCATCACAGCACCAAATAGTAGTTGTGGTTTCATTGATGGCAATGTAATATACCATAGTTCTTGCCAACGGTTTCTAATACCATCGATTGCGCCTGCTTCATATAGTGTTTTATCAACACTTTGAAGCCCTGCAATAAATGCTAAGAAAGAAACACCTAAACTCAACCATAATTGTACTAAGATGATCACACCTAGCATATAGTCAGGATCTTTTAACCACAAAATCGGATTATCAATAAATCCTAAGTTCATTAATATAGCATTGGCATATCCATGAACATCCCCAGAGAAAATTAATAACCAAATCAAAAATGCATTACCTGAAATCGATGGTGCATAAAAGATTAAAGTCATAAATGCTCTTAGTTTAGGTTTAAGTTCATTGATCAACCAAGCAAATACAAACGCAAGTAAATAACTTACAGGTCCTGTGACTACCGCAAGTATTAACGTATTTTTTAAAGCGATGATGAACACATCATCATCAAGTAATAACTTCGCATAATTATCTAAACCAATAAATCTTGGTGTTTCTAATAAATTAAAGTAAGTAAAACTAATCCCCAGCGACATAAACACTGGTATAATCGTAAAAGTTAAAAACAAGATAACATATGGAGCCATTAATATATAATTATGCTTATTTTGTTTTACTTCTTTCCATAAAAGCTGTCTTTTCAGCTTCATGTCAATCTTTGATTGCATATTAATGCCTCCTTTCTTAATCTAAACCGAATTCTCTTCTTTTCTTTTCAATCTCATCATTAATCACTTGAACATAATCATAAATGGTTTCTCTTGGATTAGCAAACTCATCAATAACAAGTCTAAATGCGTTATCTAAATGTCTACCTGTCATGTATCCACCTGGAACTTCAGGAATACCGCGAACCCATTGCCATTGTTCATAAAGTTTTCGATATTCTTCAACTGTCCAAGGTAGCTGAGCAAGTGCATCGACATTAGCTGTTGGATATCTTGCTGCTGCTCCTAAGATACCTTCCATTTCACGTCCAAATTGAACTTGCACTTCTGTGCTTGTCCACCATTTTAAATATTCCCATGAAGCATCTTTTTTAGAAGATTGATCCATAATCATAACACCTGTGTTCGTTGATACAGTTTCTCTTCTGATTTGTGATTGTCCAAACTCATCGATATATTCTGTACCTGGAACTGATGAAAAATCCCATTTACCTCTAATTTCAGGTGCAAACACACTTAAAGTATTGTAAATATTGTAATATGTAACCCCAATAGGCATTTGCCCACTTCTAAATCTATTTACGAAGTTTGCTTCTACAGGGAATGAATAATCTGTATAAAATCTTGTCCATGTTTCAAAAACTTCAGGTCCCATACCTTCATTAAATCCACTTTCTGTATTACCATTAATATAGAATTCTCCATCATTTTGATAGAACATAGTGGAAAAGATTGGGTTTGAAGGTAAGTTAACAATATTACCTTGAGTAATTGGAACTGGCAAGTAAAACTCTAAATTATGTTTTTGAAGATCTGGAATCATTGAAATCACGTCATCCCATGTTTGTGGAACTTCTAATTCAATCTCTTCAAAAATATCCGTTCTATAGAACATCATTAAGAAAATTTGTTGTTCAGGTAGAGCATAATAACCACCTTCATGCTCAAAGCCTACCATTGAACTATCCATAAAACGATCTTTGACATCTGCAAAATCAGCAAACTTAGACAAATCATAAACTGCGTTTCTCATCGCATAATTCACTGGAATATTATATGTAACACCCATTGCAACATCAGGTCCTTCACCTGCTAGAGTAGCCGGTAGTAGAACTGCACCGTTTACAAGTTTTAAATCAACTTGTATGCCAGTTTCTGATGTAAATGATTCATCAATGAGTTTTCTCAAAATGTTTGCTTGATCCTTACCTACAGATAACCAAACTTCGATGGTTTCGTTGATTTCACCTGTATCTGTTTGTCCAATTGCGGTGTAATCAGTAGTGAAACTTGCGAAAAATGACTGTATGCTAAAGATAGTTCGTTTGAACCATGATGCTTTATTCTGTGGAAGTTTTGCATCAGGTGCGTGGAGTACAAAATAATCAATTTCTAAAGGTTGTTCAGATAGTAAAATAACTAACGTACCCAGTGAAGATATATTTGCACTATATGTAGATAAATTTTTATGAATTTCTCTTGGTTTTTCTACAAAATCATCAAGCTGTAAAATCACTGTATCTAAGATACCTGTTTTCTCGCTTTTTGATCCAGAAATTTCAATGATTCTTTGTCTTATATTAGATAAATTAACTCTTTCGTTATCCAATCTTTCGACCAAACGATCAACTCTTGTGACTAACTCATAATCACGATATGGATCTGGTTCGGGTCCTGTATATACTAAGATTTCTCTATATAGTTTATTTAAATTGTTAATTGAGTTTTGAATTTGTGCGATTAAAGGACCATATTCTCCAAGTGACACTTCCATTGAAAGTTCATGAGTTCCTGCTTCTAAATAAAATAAATATGGTTCTTCCAATGTACCAATGGTTTGAATGCGCCAATCGTTTGAAAATGGAAATTGATAATTTTCCATTTCTGCAAATGGAATTTCACCATCGATGTAGATATTTCTACTAACATTCATACCAGAGGCAAGTTTTTGTTTAACTCTCATACTTATTGCATATAACCCTGATGTTTCAACATCTATTGTCCATGTCATTTGATCTCCAGAGACTCTCCAATTAGCTCCACCGATTGTGTTTAACTTAATCAATGAAGGATGACTCGGCATCGTCAGTGGACTCGTACGATCGTTTAATGGATATAAGGTTGGTGATGATGTATAAGATACATCTTCTGCTTGAATCATTATGTTCTCTTGGTTAATCACTTGATAGTTCATATCTTGATACATTTCATATACTTCTTCATAAGATTTAATTTGCTTCACAGATAGAAGTTCGATTGTATCAATTAACAATGGTTCTCTTACAGATTCTATAGTGATACTATTTGTGCCTTCTTCGAAATAAAATTGATACGGTTCATTGACATACCCTATAGAGTCTTTAACAAAATCATTTGTCCAAAATGGTGTTTCAATTTGACTTGGTCTAATATCATTACCATGAATATCCACTTCAGGTTGTCCCTCAGATGCCCACAGACGATGAAAAACAATGTTACTTGCTCCTGTAAATGGAACTTCACCATTGATATAAATTGTACGTTCAACTGATGAACTTTTCCCTTCATATGGGAAATAATTTACTTTAATATTATAAAAACCCGCTTCAGCAACTTCAACATTCCATGTTACTGAACCACTCTCTTTTGTTAAAAGTGGACTTGAGACACCTTCATATACATCTAATATTTCTTGTTCGCCTTCAATACTTGAATAGCTAGAAGCATTAATTGTAATGATTTTATTTTCAGGATAGTCTTGAGGTTTATTGGAAACATAACTGAAATAAGCTTCAGCATCATATTCGCCAAGCACTGAAGGATCCACCTCACTTACAGGTTCTCTATTATAATCCAAATAGTTCTTTTGTGCTCTAGCCACGAGACTATCAATAATTGCATACACCGTCACTAACAACACAATCGATAATGTTATAATAAGAAATTTTTTCATTACAATCCACTCCTTTGAAATATCCCCCTTTATGATAAAGGGGGATTGACTTCATTTTTTTTATATCAGGTTAAATAATCCTCTAAAGCAGTTTCATAAATCGGTTTAATACGATCCATGTTTGTTCTTGCAGTACCTTCTCTAATACCTGCATTAATATTAGAACGCCATCCGTTTTCACCATAAGCACTAATACCAATTGCATTAATTAGTTCTAAATATATCTTGTCATAAATAGCTAAGTAAGCTTCAACATATAATTCATCATCAAACTTAGTCAACAATGTAAGTTCAAACTCATCTTTTAATTCTTGTTCAGTCTTCCATAGTTGAAGTTCGTTCCAAACTTGGAATACTAATTCTTCTTTTTCTGGAGTCATACCACTAGCAATGTTATAAACGGCAACACCAGATACTGGTGATACATACTCTCCACCACTAGTCTTAAATGCGTCTGACATTGGATAAGGAACAAATCCTAGTTCAAATGCTAATCCACCCCATCTATTATCAGCAGTTACAAACCATAAACTACCTGGATGCATAGCAACTTTACCAGTTTGCCATAATGGTGAACCTGCATCATATTGTCCTGATGGTTCAAATAAACCTTGAGTCCATAAATCACTTAAGAATGTATAAGTTTCTAATGCTGGTGTTTGAGCAAACGATACTCTACCAGTTGTTGCATTAATTAAACTACCGCCATTAAGTGGTACCATTGATTCTGCATAAGCACTTGGTACGCCACCTAAAGCATATAAATCTTCGCCTTGAGCAGATAGTGCAGTTTGCACTTCAGTTGCCCATGCTTCAAATCTATCCCATGTCCATAATCCATCTAAATATAATTGAGAAGGATTTTCAACACCTAAACTTGCGACTAAATCAGCGTTATAATATAAGCCAACATCAACGGTTAAATTGTTAGCACCAAAACCATATACATGATTCATATATGAACCAACTTCAATAAAGTCTTCGTGAATATTTGCGCCATGTGTACTCATGTATTGGTCAACAGGAACAATTGCATTTCCATCAGCTAATTGTTGAATCCAGTCACTTGTTGTCCAGTATATATCTGCAAGTGGATCTCCAGCAACAGAAGCATTAATAATTGCTGTAACTCTTGAAGGGCCCCATGCAGCACTCGCTGGATAAGCTTGATATTTAACAATTACGTTTAATTCTTCTTCAACAGCTCTTTGTCTAGCTTGTCTAGCTTGTTGTTCAGTACCACTAAAATCTGGGTGGAATGGGTCAACTTCATAAGGTGCACCATGCATAATCACGATTTCAGTTGGATCAGCAACTTGATTATCTTCTTCAACTACGATTTGTCTAGTTGCTTTTACTTCTTTTCCATTGCTATCTACAACTGTATAAGTAAGTGTATAAGTTCCTGGTGTACTTGTGTCTACTGCTCCTGTAACTGTAATTGTTGAAGTGATATCTCCATTTACAGTATCTGTAGCTGTAACACCTTCAAGTGGATTGAATACAGAACCAAATGCAATTGTTTTATTTGCAACTCCAGCAAATGAAGCTGTAGCATTAGGGTCTGGATTTACAGTGACTTCTCTAGTTACAGTAACTTCATTGCCATCACTACCAGTAACTTTGTAAGTTAGTGTATATGTACCAGGCGTATTTGTGTCCACTTCACCAGTAACTGTGATTGCTGAAGTAATATCTCCATCAACTCTGTCAGTTGCTGTTATGCCATCTAGTGGATCAAAATCTGATTCAAATTCTATTGTAATATCAGTTGCACCAAGAATTGACGCTGTATCAGTTGGATCTACTGGATCTTCAGGATCACCACAAGCAACAAGCCCAAATGCAAAAGCTAATATTAGTAATAAACTAAATACTTTTTTCATTTCATAACCTCTCTTTTCATTATTATAATTTATTTATTTTTTCAAACTCTATTTACATGTTAATTATACTATTTTTTGCCCATCATTTATAGGCTAAACAGCCATATTTTCAAATATGAAAAATAATTTTCAAAGCGTTTACATCACGTGAAAAATAAACTCTTGATAGATAAAGCGCCCGATATAAATTATCGGGCACTTTTTTATAGATTGTTTATCTAATGATTAAGTTAATTATTTTGCTTATCCTCTTTTTCTAATAAAGAATATAGCAGCAGCACCAAGTATTAAACTAAATGTAACAAAGATTGCACTTGTACCAGTGATTGCAGATCCACAACCAGTATCTTCTGGAAGTGATGCATCAATCAATGCTTGAATTTGAGCTTCTGTAATAACGCCAGCGTCAATTAAATCTTGAACGTCTTCTTCAGAAAGAACGTTTGCTTCAATTAATGCTAATACGTCAGCTTCTGCAAGTACGTTCGCTTCAATTAATGTTATAACATCTGCTGATGATAAAGTGTTTTCTTCAATTAACGCTTCTACATCTGCTTCAGTAAGCATAGCTTCTTTAACGACTACGTTAAATGATTGAACATCTGTATGACCTGCAGCATCTTCTACAGTTACTTCAACTGTGTAAGTACCTGGAGTAGTCACATTTAATCCACCATTGTTAGAAACATACATAACTAAGTCATCTTGAGCATCAGTGAAGTCATAAGCAACAACGTTAGCTAAGATAGCGTTATTTACGTTTGAATATTCACCAGCATAAATTGAATAGTTTTGATTAACAACCATTAAAATTGGAGCTGTCATATCATCAACTGTTAAGATATAGCTGTCAGTTGTAACGATGTCATAACTGAAATCATCTGTACCTGGCTCAAAAGTGATTGGATCACCAAATGCTAAATTGGCAGCTCTTAATCTTGGAGCTTCAACTGAACCATGAGCAGTAACGATGAATTCGCCTTCTTCTAAAGTCATAGCTGCTTGCCATGCAGTAAATAATTCTAAACTACCTACAACAGTTCCTGTTGATGTTGTATGTTCCCAGTTATATCTATCATATCTTTCCATCATAGTTCCATCAGCAGCAACTTTAACTATTACTGATCCCCAACCTGATCCAATACCACGGAAAATTTCAGCATCAGTAAACACCATTGGTGCAGCATGAAGGTTAGTTGCAATATCTCTATTCACATCTAACTCTGGATCTAAATCAATAACTTCACCATTAATAGTTACAGCAGTTTGAATACCAGGAATAAATACGTTATGCGTAAATTCTAAGTCAATTTGATATTCACCTGGGAATGGGTTATAAACATTTAATTCTGCAGGATGTGTAACTTCGATAGAAGATGTTTTATCATTTCCATAACCATCATCAGCAGTAATACCTTCTAATAAATCAATAGCAATACTTTGATTGATGAATCGATCTTCAACGCCAGCAAATCTTGGAGGCATAACACCAATAACAACGTCAACAACTACTTCTGTTTCATCGCCTTCTGGAGTTACAGCTTGATAAATCGCTTGATAACCAGCACCGAATTCACTTGCATCAACAGTTGTTACAGCAGCACTAGGTGTATAAGCATCTGTACCACTATCATAAGTGAAGTTAATTGTTTCTAGAACAACTTCATCTCTAACGATATCAACTACATAATCAAGTTTTTCTTCGTTGTTAATGATTGCGCCTGTATCATCTAACATATCTAACCATTCAACTGAAACTGTATTTGATAAATCAAATGTTCCATTGTATTCTACAACAATGTTTACACCTGGTGTAACAGCATCGTCATCTAAATCAGTTAAGCCATCAAATGCAGCTGGTTGGTGAGTATATTCAGAAACCATTGGATCTACTGTTTCACTAGTCATAATTGCTGGAAGAGCCTTAATGAAATCTAAATTTTTAGCATTACCAGTTCTATCTAGGTAAGCAAAACTCATGACTGTCCATCCTGAAGGTAAGATAATGTCAACTGGGTTGCTATCAATTACACTTGACCAAGCACTTTCAGGATCTAAAGCTATGTCAACTCCATCTGCGATCATTTCAACAAACTTAAGTCTTTCTAATACATAGCCATCACTATCTGTATCATCTAACTTCATTCTGATGTTATCTACAACAGTGTTAGGTGTTTCTGTAGCTGGATCAGAAGCAGCATCATAAGCATCTATTTCTGTTTGAGTAGCTAATCTCCAATCAGGAGCAACTTCTGTACCATCGTTATGAATGTAATAAGTGTTTACAGCATCTTCATACATTTGAAGAACACCATTTTCATCAAAATGTAAGAATACATCATGTCTAGCACCTGAGTATAAGTCCATTCTGTTCTTATCTCCACTATCCACCTTTAACTCAGCAGTTTCAGCTGTATTGTTTATGATTGTAGAACCGAATGATGACCAAGAAATACCAGTCATTTCTAGCATTGTAAAATTACCATTGCTATCATCATCACTAAAATCAGATACATATCTCACTGAACCTCTTACTGAATGATATCTATGTCCACCATAAGTAAACGTCCAGTTAGCTGTACCCACTCTTGTACCTAAACATGAATCTGATGTTGTCAAACATCCAGGTTGGTCATATGGATACAAATCAATAATTTCATCTTCTGCATATGCACGGCTTCCCGCTAATAGCAGAAATGAAGCAAAACCTAGTAATAAAAATACTACAATTTTTTTCATTTATTTTCCTCCTATTTTATAATTAAACTTTCAACATCATTTTATATCTTAATGAAAACGCTGTCAACGCTGTGCTAGCATTTACATTAGTAAAGCCTTATTTTTGCATATCTTGAATATTTTTTTCAATATTATCTTATAGTTCCAGGTAAATATGAATAGAACACTCTTGATGATTCTACACCGTCCACTGTAACTGTAATCGTATATGAAACAGTCATAGCTCTTTCTGGCATTTGAATAATTCTACCCGTATTGTCTAAGTATTCGGGGTAATCACTAACCATGCTGATTTGTGCGCCTTGGAATGTTGAAGCAATTAAATACTCATGTGCAAGCAGTTCTTCAAATAATGGTGTTAGTCCACCTCTAAGCATAGATTGTGGACACATTTTTCCACTAAAGTGATTATGGTATTTCATATGATCAACTGGTAAATTGTAATCAACTAAAAGTTGTGCTGATAATTTAGCAGTTCTTTGCCATACTCTATAGTTATCTCCATCTTGAGCAACTGATGTTTCAATACCAATACTATTTCTATTTCCGCCACCGATGAGTTCGTTATTTGTTCCCCAAACGACACCGGCTACTCTACTACCATCTCCAGCATGATAAGCTATTTCATCTAAAGGAACATGTTGATATACGTCTTTATCATCCATAGTATAATGCCATGAAACAAAGACATTACTGTTGATTGCGCCATTGTATAAATAATTAGCGTGTGCTAAAGCACCTTGTCCTGGACTTGTATTTGCGGTTTCGTGAATCGTTACATAATAAACATTTTCATCGTTATATCTAGGCATGTGATCTAGAGGATCAGATTTTTTGATGCCAGGTCTATTTACTCCGATTGGTATCATCTTTGAGGTGTTAATATCTAGTTCATCAAAGTAAAATCTTGATACACTCTCGTACTTGAAATCCATATAGTTATGTGTCACTCCATAAACTAACCATTTATGAGGTGTTGTATAGCTGATTTGTCCTGTGGTTAACACATCTAATAGATCAGATTCTAATAACTGATTATGGAATGTTAATGTGTATTCTGTTTGAACATCAGGGTGATTAGCAAGTGTAACTACGAATGTTACTTGACCTGCACTATGTGAAGAAACTTCACCAAATTGATTGATCGTAGCAACATCAGGATTCAATGATTCAAATAACACTGGTTCATCTGAAATTTGAACCGGAAATACGAGTGTATCTAGTGTTAATATATCACCAACAATGAGTTGTTGTGATGTCGTAGATGGTGAAACCTCTACCCCAGGATCTGTTGTTACTTCAACACTAACAATTGTGTTGATAGAAAAATCACTACCTAATCTTAATGTAACATCTGAAAAACCACTTTTTAAAGCGATAATGACACCATATGACTTAAAGAAAACTACTTCTGGATTTGATGTGATCAATCTAACTTTATCAGGATCTGATCCTATCGGTAACACCTCAAAATGAAATGTGTGTACCTCTGAAACTTCAAGTAACAACTCATTTGCTTCTGCGATAATTTTGACAGGGATTTTAGGATCATAATCTTCTATACTGACGATATCTGATGGATCACTATAAAACCCTCTCAAATCATGTTCAGTAATATTTTCAAAATCGCTATATAAAGGAGTTTCTACACCCCAATAATTTAATGTGAAATCAATATGATGATCCATATTAGCTTTTGCAGCTAATCCAGTGTAATTTGAAACTTCATTAAATCTCACATAATCAGCGATGTCAATTGATGATTTTGTTTGAAGTTCAATCGCGTTAATGACTTGATCAATCACATTTCTTTCAACTTGAACAACTGTTGAAGGATCATAATCTGACACTGCCATGATTGAGATTGCATGTTCTACATTTGTAATTTGATTGCCAAATACAATAATCTCACCATTTAGATAGTCTTCAATATAAATCGCATGACCATCTAAATTTGTAAATATATTTTGTTCGATATGAATATCATGAACTGTAGATAGATTTAAAAATTTGTCTACGGTTACTCCATCCACGTGATTATCTATAAAAGTGAAATTTCCTATACCAGCTTGATTCATAATCGTTGCTGATCCTGTAAAACTAAAGTTGCTCATGTGAATATGATCAGCTGCAATTTCAATACTGCCTGATAATATAGCACCTTCACTACCCATAAATGTTAAATTGTCTTGACTTACAACAAAATCTTCTTCATAAGACCCAGCAAATACGATTAAAGTTGCACCTTGTTCAGCTACTTCAAGGGCATCACTCATATTGGCGAATAAATCAACACCATACTCAAAATTTACACCTAAATGTAAAACAGTATCAGATGTGACTTTTGTTTCATCAACAAGCAAATAATTAACGATTTCAACTTCAAAAGTATCGGTAATACTATTATCAAAATCAGAAATAGCAGTAATCGTTACCATACCAGTCTTTAATGCAGTTAAAACCCCAGTTTCACTGATGGTTGCGATCTCGCTATCACTAGATGACCATGTTACATACTCATAAGCATCATCAGGTCCGACTTCTGCATTTAATGTCTGTGTTGTGTTTATATTAACTTTATTATGTCCTTGAATAATGATGGTTTCAGCTTCATTAAATACTCTAACTGTAATTTCTTCTCTGACTTCGTCATCATAACTTGAAATCACTTCAATTGTTGTTGTTCCATTTTTAAGTCCGGTGATTTCACCAGTTGCTGAAACTGTTAGAATTGTATCATCTTCAACTTCAAAATACACATCATCATTAGAAGTAAACGGAATGTCTTCAGTCATACCAACCCACATTTCATAATAATCTTGTTCTACTTCTAAGGTGATGATTTTTCGAACGATAATTGTAATCTCTATAGATACCGTTGGATCTGTTACAGATGTAACTGTAAGTGTTCCTTCACCTTCTTCGATTCCAGTGACATTACAATCATTATCAACATCAAATGTAGGATCATTTTTATCATCACAAACATATGTATCATTGCTTGTTATTTCGATAGCTATTGTTTCTCCTACTTTTAGTGTATAAGATGTTTGAGCTGACTCTAAAACAACATCCTTTTCAACAATCACAGCAAGCGTTACTTGAACCTCTGGGTTTATAGTAGACGTAATACTTACTGTAACCTCTCCTGGGCTTAATGCTTCTATAAGTCCTGAATCACTAACAGTTAAAACATCTTCATTACTGGATAAGTATGTTAATGTTTCATCATTACTTAATGCATCAATTTGATAGGTGTCTCCCTCTTTCAGTGTAATCTCTTGATCCGGGATAGATATTGTAATATCCTCTTCCACACACGCAAATAGACTAACTGATAAAATAAGTGCCATCCATATGTACGCAATTTTCTTATGCATGTTTATTTTCCTCCCTATACTCATATATTTTTTGAGCAATATGTTTTCTATAACCAATAATTTCATTAAGTTCTCGCTTCGGATGCACTGCATTTGATAACATGACAAAACCTATCTCATGTTTTCTATCGATGAACATATTACATCCGGTAAAACCTGTATGTAAAATCGTTTGATCAAAATCAGACATATCTGATGATGATCCACCTTTAGTTGGTTTATCCCATCCTAAAGCCCTTTTTAAGATGTTCCCATTCAAAGATGGCAACTCTTTTTGAACTTTGAATAATAAATCAACATTCTCTTTTTTTAACACAAATCTATTTTCTAATATACTTTTTATGAAAATATTTAAGTCATTAACTGTTGAAAATAATCCAGCGTGTCCTGCACCACCAATCGCAAAAGCTTTTTCATCGTGGACAAGACCCTTTAAAAATCCTTTATAGACTTCATCATCTCTAAATTCTGTTGGTGCACATCTATAACCATTTGGTTGATATGATGTATCTTTCATACCTAAAGGTTTAAAAATGATTTCTTGACTGTATTCATGTAAAGTTTTTCCAGTGATTTTTTCAATCATAAACCCAAGCAAAATAAATCCGATATCCGAGTATATAATATATTCACCTTTATTCACCTTCAGTTTAACACTTTTAATTTTATTTTCAACATCTTCTCTATCTCTTAAAGTGTTTGCTCTTGGAATATCCGCTGGAAGTCCTGATGAATGTGTAAGTAAGTCATAAACATTAGTTTCTGAAATTGGATAGTAATCGATGATTTCATTGACTTTTGTATCTAAGGTCAATTTGCTTTCTTCAATAAGTTTCATGATTAATGTCGTTGTTGAAACAACCTTAGTTAGTGATGCAACATCATAGATTTCATCACCCTTTAGTTTTACCTCTGAAGGGTAGAGTTGTTTATATCCAACATAATCGCTTTTGGGTATTTGATTTTTTTCGACATATCCAAAATGCACTCCAGGAAAGTGTTTTTTTAAAACACCTTCCTTTAGTATATTATTAATATTATTTATGATCATTTCCAAACCTTCTTTTTTAAATTACTTGATATGATTTGCTTGTTTTTTTCTTATGAAGAACAATGCTGATCCACCTAAAATAAAGCTGAATGTCATAAATATTGCACTAGAACCTGTAATCGCTGATCCACACCCTTTTTTTGGTGTAGGCTCTTCTATAGCAACACATGTTCCATCGATATATTCAAAACCATCTTCACACGTTGTACTCACAACTTCAAAAGAAATTGTGCTAACAAAACTTTCTACATCATAAGCTCCAATCGCTTTAAAACTGATTTCGTATGTGCCGGCCTCATCAACAACTATACGTTCATCATATAATGTCCATTGTCCGTTGTTGATCTTATAATATATCGCATCATTTGATGATAAGGTTAAAGTTACACTATCTTCATATTTACTACCGCTAATCAACGTACCAGTAATACTATATGTTGGCGAAGTCACTGCATTTACAATTTCAAGATTAATGGTTTCTATCAAACTTTCAAAACCATCTTCATCTACTGCTTTATATAAAATTGTATAATTTCCTATTTCATCGATGGTAATAGCTTCGGTATATAACGTCCAACTAGCGTTGTCAATCTTATAATAAACATCATACTCTGATGTAAAGTTTATTGTTGCATCAGTTTCATAAACATGATCGACAACCATATCACCTACAACATCTATTGTTGGAACTTCAATAACCTTAACAACGTCGCTTTCCCAAGGGAATGTTGCATACTTTGTCCAATAATGTTCTTGAATTCTTTCTAATGCTTGAACGACATTGTTATTAAAACTATTTAATGTTTTATAAGAGAAGAATGAACTACCAACAACACTGTCGTACTTAGATATGTATCTTAATTGTTCAGTAATCTCATTCGGATTATCCCAACTTCCATCAGCATATCGGTAAAATCCATGACCAATAATGAGATCAACTCCATGTGCTTCAGTTAACTGTGCCCACCAATCTACAAGATCAGCAAACGGCGCAGCTCCATGATCAAACTCCCAATAAAGTTGTGGCATGATGTAATCTAACCAACCTTCCATCACCCATTTTCTTGTGTCTGCATATTGATCACTATAACTTTGAAGTGCATATGGACTTGTATTTGATCCAAATGCTCCACCTGATAGCCAAATACCAAATGGACTGATACCAAATTCAACTGTTCTATCTCTATTTCTGTTCCAGTTGTTGATAGTAATATGAAGATTTTCGATTAACATATCAACATTTCTTCTGCGCCAATCATCAAGAGATTCACCAGTTAATTTTGTGTCGTTATACGTTTCTGCATCTTGTGAATCAGACATACCGCTATAACTATAGAAATAATCATCAAAATGAATGCCGTCAACATCATATTTAGACATTAACTCGTTCACTACATTAATGATGTAAGATCTTACACGTGGTTCTCCAGGATTTAGTATGAGTTTCCCTTGACTATCTTGAATGACTAAATCAGGATTTTGTTTTGCAAAATTCTCGTCATGAAGTGCATCTAGCTGAGTTTGTTTATCTGCCGTTCCAGTAGATACACGATATGGATTCAACCATGCATGTACTTCTATACCTCTATGATGAGCTTCATCCAAAATGAATTGGAATATATCCCAGCCCGGGTCTATACCTTCAGCTCCCATAATATATCTACTCCATGGTGCATAATCGCTATCATAAAATGCATCATTCATTGGTCGAACTTGGAAAAACATCACATTAAAGTTAAGCTCTTCTAATCGATCTAACATCGTTATGATTTCATTTTTATAACTATCTTCGCCATAATGCATGCCAATATCAATATTACTTACAGTTGCTACCCAAACAGCTCTAACTTCTGCATCTTTTTCTGTATATGTTGTTGGTAGTTCAACTGGTGTATTGGTTTGATAGTAATTTACATACTCACCATCACGAATCACAAATCTATTGGTTTCACTTGGTGGTATATTTAATCTTATGCGTTCAGAGATTGTCTCTGATACATTCAATGCTTCATCTTGAGCATAATATTCTAATGTATATGTTGCGTTTAAAGCTAAAATAAGTGTTTCACTATATAAATTCCAACTTGACCAAGTTTTACCATTGTGTAGTCGATAAAAAATCTCATCAGTGCCATTTGTACTTGACAAATCGACTAATGTTTCTTCAATGTAATATATATCCTCTTTTTCACCAGTAATTGTTAGAAGTGGATCTTCTGGAGGTGTTTGGTCAATGATGATTTCTTTAGTGACTTCATTCATAGTCGCATCATCATTTCTAAATACAATCGTATAAGTACCTTCAACATCTAATGTAAATGGTGCTGTATACGTATGCCAACCGCCACTATTGATTTGATATGATATAGAATCAGCATCACTTGTAAATGAAATTTCAGCATGTTGATAATATGGATCTCTACCAACACCATCAATTGAAATCACAGGATCAGGATAAGATTCTAGAGTTACCGCTATGCTTTGTGTATATATCTCAGACTCAATGCCTTCTGAATCAATCGTTTTGACCCTAAAGAAATATGTACCTGCTTGATCCAAAGTGATCGGACCTTCATATAGATTCCATTCGCCCACACTTCCTTTGTTGATTGCAACCCATATAGGATTTACATCAGATGCAAGCGTGACTGTAGATCCTACGACATATGCATCTCCAATCATTTCACCGTTAATAGTCAATGTAGGTACGTCTAAATTTTGTTTTTCTATTTCAAAGCTACGTGCTTGAACTAAACTTTCTTGAGCTAAACTATCGATAGCTTTATAGTAAACTGTATGTTCTCCTTGTTCATTAATTATAAATGGCGCAGTGTATAACTGCCAAATGCCATCACCAGTGTGATAGTAAATATCGTGTGTTGATGAGAGTGTGACTTCAACTTCTGTTCTATATACTCCACCATCTAAAGTTCCATCTAGACTTATTGTTGGTGCATCTACAGTACTCGTTTGCCATGTGTTTAAAGGTTTTGTCGTCCATAAATTAGTGGTCACTAAGTTCATATGTGTAGTATTCAAAAAATTTGCACTATATAACATAGAGCCTTTAATCTCCGGATGTTTCTGATTATATTTGATTTGTTCATAGAACTCAACTGTAGGATACTCTGTTCGATATATTCCGTGACCAATGATCAAGTCTACACCAGTGCCACGTACTGTTTCAGCCCACCAATCTACCACATCAGCATAAGGTGCCAATGAATGTTCTAAATTCCAATATATCTGTGGATTGATGTAATGAACCCATCCTTCATCAACCCATTTCTTTGAATCTGCATACTGACTATAATAACTTTGGATTGAACCTGAAGCAACGTTTGCCCCATCAGGTTCTCCAACTTTCCATAATCCGATCGGTGAAACACCAAATCTAACATCTTTATTGCTATCTGTATTATGTGTATCAATGACTGATTTTACTCCAGAGATAGCATTGTTTACACTTCTTCGTCTAAAATCTGAGAGTGTTTCATTGGTGAGCTTATAAGTGTTATAAGCATCTTGATCTTCTCCTGAAGGTAATCCACCATATGGATAAAAATAATCATCAAAATGAATACCATCAACATCATATAAATCCATGATTTCTGAGACGACATTCTTAATATAATCCACAACAGCTGGTTCACCTGGATTTAAGATATATTTTCCATCATTGTCTTGAATGACTAAATTTGGATTCATTCTCGCGAAATTGTTTGGTGCTAAGTCGTTTAATGCTTCAGCACTTGATGTTGTTACACGATAAGGATTCATCCATGCATGAAACTCAATGCCTCTTGCATGAGCTGCAGAAACCATATAAGCCATTGCATCCCATCCTGGATCTTGTCCTTCAGAACCTGCTAAATATCTACTAAAAGGTGCGTAAGCACTTTGATAAAATGCATCATTTCTAGGTCTTACTTGAAACAAGATAGCGTTTAGATTATTATCTTCAACATCATCTAGTAATGCATCAAATGCTGCTTTATATTGAGTTTCACTTGTGTGTAATGGGAAATTAAGATTGTATACTGTAGCAACCCACACACCTCTAAACTCACTTGTTCTTTCTACATATGTTTGTGGAGTCATCACTGGATTAGATGTACCATAATGATAAACATTGTCTCCATTTATTTGTAAAACTTCAAGTGGTCCATCGGCTTGTGTTGAAATAGACATACCCAAAGATCCTAGAAGTATGATTGCAAATATAAATAATATGATTTTCTTCATGTTGACCTTCCTCCCTGAAATAATTTCTTTAATCTTTTCATGCCTTCTTCTGTTTTACCTTCATCTATGAAAGTGTGATAAGTGAAAAAGACATGACCTTTAACTTCTTTATATTGTGAAACATATTTAACTTGATTAATGATCTCATTAGGGTTTTCAAACTCACCCTCATTACCTAAACGATAAGCACCATGTCCGACATATAAATCTACATCAGTATCCTTAACAGCATCTACCCAAAAGTCTACGATATCCGCAAATGGCGCAATTTCATGACCTAACTCCCAATAAATCTGCGGAACAATATAATCTATATATCCTTTTTTGACCCAGTCATAACTATCTGCATATTCGTTGCTATAACTTTGACTGCATTTTGGATCAGTATTTGACCCATGGTGTTCTTCGGTTTTATTTCTCCAAATGCCAAATGGAGAAACACCAAATCTTAGTTTAGGGTTTTCTTTTTTTATATGGTCATATACACGCTTGATGACTTCAGTTACTTGTTCTCTTCTAAAGTCGTCTAAAGTTTGTGTTTGGATTTCTCTTTGTTCATATTCTTTTAAATCGTTATCTTCATCGATTAATCCACCGTAAGGATAAAAATAATCATCAAAATGAATGCCATCAACATCATAATTTTGAATAAGTTCTAAAATAGTTTCGATAATAAAATCTTTAACTTCAGTTCTTGCAGGATTCAATATTAATTGTCCTCGGTGATCGGTGACCAGCATTTCAGGATGCTTTTTCGCAAAGTTTAAATCATCACAAGTATCTAAATACTCTGTTTTTGATAAACCTGTTTTCATAGAAACTCTATATGGATTCATCCACGCATGAAACTCAATATGATGCTTTCTAGCTTCTTCAATAATCCATTTTAAAACATCAAAAGGAGGTCTTTCTCCTTCTTTTCCAGTTAAAAATCGACTGTATGGATTAAGTTGGGATTCATAAAATGCATCATTAGTTGTTCTAACTTGAAAAATAATTGCGTTCATTTGATAAGCGTTGCACGTTTCAAATATTTCATAAACTTTCTTTTTGTACAGTTCAATATCTTGAGTCGTTGGCATATCTATGTTTAGAACATTTGATACCCATAGTGCTTTAAAAGATTTATCTTTATATGTATCTGGAATGATGATATGATCTTTTGTGTTGTAATGATAAATTGGTTCTTCTGGATGTTTATACTTAAATAATTTCATTTTTTACTCCTTATGATAGTATGTGAGTCGTTTTTCATTTAATAATCGATACGATTGAAATATAATATCAACTTCTCTAATATTGAACATTAAAGGGTGTGATTTAATCGCAAGAGAAACTTTATCCAAGTCTTTCAAATAGATAGCATCAGATAAGAGTTGCTCAAATGCTTTTTGATGTTGCAATAATCCTTTTATTTGAAGCGGTAATCTAGAAACATGAACAGGTATTGGACCATCTTTTGTGATTCTAGCGGTAACTTCAACAGCACAACCTTCTTCTAAATCTTCAACATGCCCATTATTGATTGTGTTTATGATTTGATAATCCCTTTTATCTTTAATCAGTGCATTTAATAGTTTTGCAGCTTTACTGCTGTATATTTCAAAATCAGATGATTGATAAGTTTTTAACACTTCTTCAATTGATGATTTTTGGAACATTTTGTAAAGATTCGTTTCAAATGCTTTTTTCATTGTCATAGGTGATTTGTTTTGACGACACTTCTTTAAAAATGTTTGTTTTTCATCGTCATGATAATAAAGCATCTTTAAATCAACACTCGGAAAGACACCTAAATCATTCAAAAATGTATTTGACCAAAAACAGAACTCTTCTGCTCGGTTTATAATGTCTAACAATTCATGTAGTCTATCTTTTTGTTTTTGAAATACACTGGTAATATATGTTAATGGATTAACTCCAGCAGCATATGTAATGAGTTGATTGGTTTTCACATGTAATGCTTTTGCAAAACATTCATTCATATCTTCAGGAACATTTGAGATACCTATGTATTTTTCAATTTCTGCATATCTAAATACGGATTCACTTATAATTCCCATCGGTTGCGATAAATTAATAAACCATGCATTTTCACAAGCAGTATTCATCATCTCAATTGCTTGATATATTTTAGGTATTGTTTTAATCGCTTTAAAGATACTTTTCATACCGTATAGATCAGATGAGAAAAGATCATTTTCACATAGCAATTTTTCATCACTTAAATCCGATGAATCTACATATAATCCAATACATGACAAGACATAATCGGCATCTTTTAAAGATTCTAGCATCTCTGTAGATGCAAACAACTTGATATCACTTTGATAGTATTTAAGTATTTTGTTGGAAAAATCATGAACACTTAATAAATAATCATGCTGGTCTTCATCATCAACAAGCCATATTTCTGATATAGTTTCATGGATTTTGTACTCAACAATCTTAGCAATAAGTTGAGGTATGTACGGCGATGCACCACCTAAAATAACTATTTTTTTATCTTGGTTCATCTTGGTTTACCTAGCTTTCGTTAATTTATGAATTAGACGTATTGAATTTGTCCTAATATTTTATATGTTTTTGCACCAGTTGCTGATTTCACATTTGATGGAAGTTTGTGTAATGTTTGGTTCGCCAAAATAACAAATGCTAATGCTTCTTTATAGGAACTGCTATATCCTAAATCTTCAAGCATGATGACTTTTGTGTCTGGCATTTTTTTTGCTATTTCGTTTCTTATAAAGTGATTGTATGCTCCACCACCACATAAAACAAGTTCATCCACTGGAGCTTGAATGAGTTTATGATAACTATCAACGATAGAATCAACAGTAATCATAGATAACGTTTGAATAATATCTTCTTTAGGGTATGCTTTATACTTCTTAATCATTTTTAATGTATATTCTGATCCAAATATTTCTCTGCCTGTAGATTTTGGATAAATTTGATTAAAATATGGATGACGATAGATTTCATCATACATTTTTTCAATCAGCTTTCCTTTGGAAGCGATGATTCCATCTTTATCATATTCCAAATTATATAATACTTGACAAGCTTCATTGATCATCATATTTCCGGGGCCGCTGTCAAATGCAATCACATCATCAAGTGTACCGTTTTTCTTTAAATAGGTCATATTAGCTATACCACCAATATTATGAATCGATCTATTAATTATTTTGTCAGTAAATAGAATATAGTCTGCATATGGTACAAGTGGAGCACCTTGACCACCACTAGCGATATCAGCATTTCTAAAATTATAAACAACAGTTGTACTCGTCATATCAGCTATAATCGCCGCTTCTCCAAGTTGTAGACTAGATCTATATGCTCCTTTTTCATCTTTCGCAATATGATAAATGGTTTGACCATGTGATGCGATAAAATCAATGTTATTCAAATCTATTTGATAGTCTTTTGCAAAATCTAAAACAGCTTGACCAAATACATAACCAAGCTCAACATTCAAACTAGATATGAGTTTTGAGGAGGATAATTTTTCATCCATTGCTTGATGGATTTGAGAGATAACATCTTCACTTAATGGATAAGTATTCTCATAAATAACTTTCACTTTTGTATCTAAAGATACACCTGATATTTCTGTTAATACAACATCAATACCATCAAGTGATGTTCCACTCATCAATCCAATTGCCAATTTTTTCATATATACACCTTTCCACTATCATTATAATTCAAAATACATAGAAAAAAAGAAAGCGCTTCAGTTTAGGTTGTTTTTTTCAAGTTTAAAAAAAACAAGCACTCCCATGAAAAAAACATCTTCTATAAAGAAGATGCTTATCGTTTAAATTTTTTAAATGTTTTATACGTCATTTCTAATGTTCTAACAGACCTATCAATATCCACATATGCACATCTAGCAAATAATGCATCAACCATACACATCTGTGAAATTCTTGAAGTGGTTGCTGCACTTCTAAATTCTCCTTCAAGAGATGTAGTATATAGTACGACATCTGATAAATCAGCTAACATTGAACTGCCTATTTTTGTAATGCTAATAATTTTAGCTTTGTTTTCTCTTGCCAGTAACGCTGCACTTATGATTTCTTTAGTTTTTCCTGAGTTTGAAATAAAGATGATTACATCTTTTTGATTGATGAAAGTTGCATCAACCAACTGGTCATGTGATTCACCCTGTGCAATACAAAACTTATTAATTCTTCTAAGTTTCATTTCCAAGTCTTTGCATACCAAATAAGATGATCCTTTACCAAAGATTAAAATCTTTCTTGCGCTCATGATAATTTCAGCTGCTTTAGTAACAGTTTCTTCATCATATAGTTTAAGTGTATCTTCTAAGACTTTAATATTGTTTTCTATTGCAGATTGTCCACAATGAGAATCTTTGGTTAAAATAACATCTGTATATTCTTTGTTTTCAGGCACTTCAACTTTAGCATTCGCAAGGATGAAATCGATTTTAAAATCTTTAAATCCTTTATAGCCTAATTTCTTACACATTCTTACAACAGATGCAGGAGATGTATAAGCAGCCTCAGCTATTTTTTCAACGCTAAAATCTTTTAGTATAGCCTTATTCTCTATTAAATAATCTAAGACTGCGCGTTCAGCCATGCTTAAGTCTTCTTTATATTTAAGCATATTTAACATGACACTAATATCAATCACCTCAGGTTATTTATTCACTTACACATGTAAGTGTTTTCACAAATTATATTATACCATTTAATTTGTTTTTTTGAAACTCATATTTATTTAGTATAACCCAAAATGAAAGTATCTATAATTATTCTAAATGACTTTCCCAGGATTCAGGATATGTTTTGGATCAAAGCTCTCTTTGATTCCTTTCATGATCTTTAGTTGTTTTTCGCCCAGCAAATCTTTCATATAAGATTTTTTAGCAAAACCTATACCATGTTCACCAGAAACCAAACCACCATAACTAAATGCTTTTTGATACATTAAATGAAAGCCTTTATCAATTTTTTCCTTCCATATCTTTTCATCCATTGAATCTTTACAGAAATAGATATGTAGATTACCATCACCAACATGACCAAAATAAGGAATTCTAATATCTAATGCTTCTGATAATTCTCTAACATATGTTAAAAACTCAGAAATATTAGATCTTGGGAGTACAACATCACATTCATCAATAGCATCTGATGAAGATTTGATGGCTTCTAAAAATCCACCTCTTACATTCCAAACACTACTTCTTCTCTCTTCAGTATCCACTAAAAATACATCAATGGCATTATATTTTTCTAAACACAGCTTACTCGCTTTTTCAATATCTTCATCAATCGCTTTTTCATTATTACCGTCATAACTTAAAAGTAAGTAAGCTTCAAAATTATTATGAGGTATTTTTTTACCTAAAAACTCTTCGCTGTATTGCAATGATTGTTTTTCTAAGAACTCTACAGCAACCGGAAGTACATGCTCCATAATTAACTTAGGTGCAGCTGCAATCGCATCTTCTCTATTGATAAATGGTACGAGTAAGCTTACTGTCTTCAGTGGTTTTGGAATCAGTTTTAAAGTTGCTTCTACAATGATGGCTAACGTTCCTTCGCTACCTATGATTAAATCCTTTAATCCATAACCAGTAGAATTTTTAACAACTTTTCCACCAAATTTTTCGATTGACCCATCCGGTAGTACAACTTCTAAACCGCGAACCCAATCTCTAGTTACTCCATATTTGATTGCTCTCATCCCACCAGCATTTGTAGAAATATTCCCACCAATTGTTGCTGTCTTTTCACCTGGATCTGGTGCGTAGAACAATCCTTCTTTTTCTACATGTTCGTAAATATCTAAAAGTAAAACTCCTGGTTCAACTCTCAGAGTTAAGTTTGTTTTATCTAACTCAATGATTCTATTCATTCTAGATGTATCAAGTAAAATACCACCATAAATAGGTACACATGCCCCCACCAAACCAGTACCTGCACCTCTTACTGTTACAGGAATGTTTTGTTCGTATGCATATGCCATGATATGAGATATCTCTTCTTTTGAAGTTACCAGGATATGCACATCAGGATATGCACTTACAGTTCCTAGTTCATCGTGTGAAAAATCTTTTTCAATATCTTCTTTAACAAAGAATCTTTCTTGATCTACAAAAGATGATAATATCTTGATGTCTTTTTCATCTATTTTTTTATAGGTCATCTTTTAGCCTCCAATATTTGATCTACCATTTTATTTAGTTCTGGTAATACTTCATAAACATCACCGACAATTGCATAATGGCTTATATCAAATAGTTTATTATGTTTATCCTTATTAACGCTAATGATAAGCTCACTATCTTTCATACCTTCAATAAATTGTACTGCTCCACTAATGCCTAGATTGATAATTAATTTTGGCTTCACCGTTCTTCCGCTAAGCCCAATTTGTTTTTTCGCATCGAACCATCCATTTTCTATTAAAGGTCTTGTACATGCGATTTCCGCGTTTAATTTTTTTCTAAGTGGTTCGATCAAATCTAAGTCTTTCTGTTTTTTAAATGCTCGACCTACTGCGATAATGACTTCGGCATCACTGATGTCATCAACCTTAGGTTTTGGATAGTGGTCTAAAATATTTATTGTTGTTTCTTTAGAAATTTCACTTACATTTTCATAAATAATTTCACCAAAAGGTTTTACCTTTTCAGGTTTATCAAACATTTTATATCTAATGGTTGCCATTTGTGGACGATCGTTTGGTGTATGGATTTTAGCCATGATATTTCCACCAAAAGCTGGTCTGATTTGTAGTAAGTCTTTACCTTCAGTCATATCTAACATCGTACAATCTGCAGTTAAACCAGTTTTTAATCTAGCTGCAACTTTAGGAGCAAAACTTCTTCCCATTGGTGTACCACCATATAAAAACACGTTATTTTTATGTTTATTAAAGAACGCTTCAACAACATTCGTATAAAGTTCTACATTAAAATCCTTAAAGGAATGATCTTCGTAAACAAATACTTTATCAACACCATAAGTTAATGTTTCTTCAGCAATATGTTCTACATCATCACCAATGATGAGTGCATAGACTTTTTCATTGCTTTTCTCGGCAAGTTCTTTTGCTTTACCAATGAGTTCGAAACTTACAGGGTGCGCAACATTGTGATGTTGTTCAACGAACACAACAATACCGTTATATAGACTCTTATCAATTTTAGGTTTTGGATTATCAATAAGTTCACATACACCATCAGGTCCTTTTTTAACACACATCTTACAAATCCTGCAAGATGCGTTAATTGATAAATATGCATCTTGATACTCGAATGCATTAAAAGGACACATGTCAATGAGTTTATCTGCAATTTCTTTAGTGACTTTGTCTTGATTTACTTTTATATATGCCATAAACAATCACCTACACAAATTTGCTTTCTTTTAAAATATCATACATTGCTTTTGATAAGACTTTACTTGATCCTTCGATAAGTTTTGATGCCATCTTTTTATTTGGAGGGAATATTTCTTCAACTTGTGTTGGAGAACCACTTAATCCATAATGCTCAGGATCTTGATCTTCTAGATGTTTTAATGAGATCATGGGAATTTGATATCCAATAAATTTTTCCTTTCGTCTAAACGACGGAAGTCTAGGTACATAACTATCTTTTTCAACTGTAATCAAACAAGGAAATTTCACTTCGATTTTCTCATCATATAAATCATACCCACTAATAACGATCACTGAATCCTTTTTAACCTCAACGATTTGTTTGATATAAGGGACGTGAGGAATACCTAAAAATTCAGCAATTTCAGGCCCTACTTGTGCAGTATCACCGTCTGTAGTTTGTTTCCCACAAACAATCAAATCATAATCATCAATATGTCTAATCAATTGACTCAGTGTATAAGAAGTCGCAAGCACATCAGCGCCAGCAAATCTTCTATCAGAAATTAAAGTTGCCTCATCAGCACCCATATATAAAGCTTCGCTTAAAACACTGGTTGCGCTTGGCGGCCCCATCGTAATTGCATGTACTGATACATCATCTTTCATTTCTTTAACTTTAAAAGATGCCTCTAGTGCATATAAATCATATGGATTCATTTTTACATTATTGCCGTCTCTTATGAGCACTCCTGTTTTAGGATCAACTTCAACCTGTGATGAAGCTGGCACTTGTTTAATACATGTTATTATCTTCAAAATTAACACCTCTACATTCAATTCTACATTAATAACATATCATAGATATGTAAAACAAAAAAGAACATACGTCATTAGACATATGTTTTTTTCATGATTAGGAAAATATATTCATTTTTTTAATCATTAATTGATGATTTTGTATAATCTTTAATCATATCAATGAGTAAGCTAATATCGTTAGGATAAACTTGATAAAGAAATGAGGTTGTGTAATCTGATGATTTATAGTCTACTCCACCTTTAGCCCTAACTGTGATCTCATGAATTCCAACATCTAGATCAAGTAACAACTCGTTATCATCAACAATGGTTTCAACACCATTGATCAAAACACTATAGGATATACTTCCTGGAACTTCGTTAAATCTCAACACATTTTGATCATCAACATAAATGTTCGTTGGTTGTGCAAGTTGATCTCTTAAATCTGGCCAAGTAGGAATTGGATCTGGGACAGGTTTATGCTCACCTTTGACTATAAACACACCATTACTAATACTTCTGAGTCTACCATCTGATGGTGTATTTAAAATCAAATAACCACCATTTTCAAAGTCTTTTAATGTCATGGTTGAAGATCCACCACCATCTAAATTATATGCTTGATCTGCGCCAAAGTATGCCATAACTTCTCCCATTTCACGTAAAGTTACACCATCCATCATCATTGGCATATTTCTTCCATCAACAACAACAAAGAATACTGTTCCATCATCTTTAACACCTACTGCTGTACGTGGTGCTCTATAGTTCCATGCAGCTCCTGCATTTAGAGTTGCATTTGGTTGTCCATCGATAACAAGTGGTTGTTGATCAGAGCCAAGAGCGAATCTAACATTTTCAAAATCGCCAATTACATCTTGTTGTATCACTACAACATCTGTTTCAGTAATTAAATCATCGTTATTAAAATCTTTACCCGCAATAACAAATTGGTTCTCCAAAATATCATCTTGTGATGTTGTCTGTTTGTTTAGTACCCCTTTACAAAAATAACTACCGTTTGCTTCTGTGATTTTTGTATCGATACCATCTAAATAAACTTTATTGATATCCGCAGGTAATACGTTTAAATGATTATCAAAATAAACACTAATTTCTTCGTCATTTTGTGGATTGCTATTAATTCTGTTTACTTTAATTTTATTTTTAAGCTGCCCTTCATCATTGAAAACTAACAACTCATAACCATCAAACTGTGGTACTCCATAAACTACATCGCCATCATCTTCAAAACCAACAACTGGACGATTAGAATTTCCGCCAGCACCATATATAACTTCAAAGTTTCTCATATATACTGCAATTGGTCTTCCGGTATTATTAATGTCGTAAAAATCACCGTTAACACCACCTAAAACTTCAAAATGATCATATCTGTTGTGTACGTTTTCTACTAGTGCATGAATATTAAACATCCCCCACTTGCCATCAGCATCTTGATGCGAGTAATAATTATCCCCAGTGACAATATTTAAAGCTGTATTGGTCTTTACGTTTGCGCCAATATAATTCATCACTTGATTAGATACTACACCATCATAATCGATAGTCCCAGTAACTTTTGTATGTCTTACTCCTTCATTATATTCAGTATATTTTGTTGCTTCATTAACTCTAAAATAAGCATAAGTTGAAGGTGCTTCAAATGCTCCAAAAGCAAATACTGTAAGTAGTATAAATATCAATATCTTTTTCATATTTTATACCTCCCTAGACTGTTGGTAATAGAAGTTCAACTTCATTAATCATACCAAATGTAAAAGTTAATTGATAAACCAAATCTCCTGATACTACATCAAATTTAAAATAATCTAGGACATCTTCATTAAGCCCTATTTTAAAGTTGTTTAATGCACCATTTGGGAAATAATCCTCTAACATACCTGATATACTTACTAGATGTTGACTACCTAATAAATAATAGTCACCCATCTTTGTAAACCATCTAGGATCTAAATCTTCATATATATTAAATCCATTGACTTCGTCAATAGACTCTAAGACAAAAACATCACCTTGCTTCATGTATGCATTTATCCCCGTAGATGTTGTCTCATAATATGTAATATCATTTTCTCCCATTTCAAATAAAGCGATATTGTCATCAAAACTTAAAGTCATCTCATACGTATACTCAATTGTATTTTCACTATAACTTATAACGACACCCATTTGATAATTGGTTAGACTTATCGTGTTATTAAGTGCAATTTTTATATCTTCTAGATCTTGATCAATAACAACACAAACTCCGTCTTGTTCTTCCCTATTATCACCACATACCAAAGGTTCCTCTTCAACAGTTATCTCTCTAGTTACTGTTACTTCTTTGCCATCACTACCAGTAACTTTATAAGTCAATGTATAAGTACCAGCAACACTCGTATCGACTGCACCTTCAACCTCAATCTCAGATGCATCTATAAAACCATCTTCTGTATCAACAGCTGACACACCATCAAGTGGATCAAAATCAGATCCAAATGGAACTGTAATATCAGATACTCCTAAGAACGATGCTGTTTCTGTATCCGATCCTCTTTCACATCCAATGACAGATAAAACAATCATGATCATTAGACATACTTTAAATATTTTCATATAACTCCCTCTTTCACTTTTTTAGTGTATAATTTCATTCTATATCTTCTATTGTGAAAATAATTTTTAATACCTAAAAAAAGAACCGTTTCTAATGAAACGGCGCTATTTTATAACATTTTATCAATTCGATTTTGAACATCTTTCTTGAATCTTTCTATATAATCCAACACATATGCTGAAATATCTAATGAATCATCTTCAATAAGTGGTGTTAAATCCATAGCTAAACTCACTGCATTGGTCTTATCCACAAAATGAGATTCACTGAAGGTTGCGTTCGCAAGTCTTCTGCCAAGTGCTGCTAAGTCATAACGTTTACCACCAACGATCTGTGAGTCAAAAACTTCAACTAAACTTGCAGCTAGATTTGGATGAGCACTCACATCAAAACTAACTTTTTCAGAATCAACCATCCAATCTAAATTTCTCCACACCTCACATCCATATACTTTTTCTGGACGATCTTTCTTATCCATTTTTCTTATCGCTTTGATGACTTTAGTTGTCACACCAATATGTGTATCATGCTTATCTGCAAGGTTGTGTGTGTATAATACTTTTGGTTTTGCTTGATTAAGTAGCATAAGCATCTCATCAACAATTTCTGTATTTTCAGGGTCTTTAACTTCTTTGCTTGGATGATCCAGTAAAGCAAGAGCTCCAAATTCACCAATAAAAGCTGCCTTTTTTTGTTCAAGTTTTCTAATGTTAATCATATCTTCATCAGTGTAGTTCTTGTATCCACCGTCTCTAGCACTTCCAGAACCGTTTGTGACAACAACTCCAAAGAACCACTCTTCTGGATTATTAAAACATTTTAAAATACCATCATATGCCATAATTTCAATATCGTCTTGATGAGCTGCTATCGACATATAAGTTGTGCGGTTAATCGCTTCTTCAACTGGTTTACCATCAAATACAAAAAATTCTGCGGTTGGTTTTAATAATTTCATTTTATCTCTTCTTTCATTTTATTTTTGGAAGACTTGCTGCTGCAATTGATTGCCCAACACGTCTTGATTTTTCATCTGGTAATTGTAAATTAATTCGTTTATATAAATCACTAAACTCTTGCTTTAAAACTTCTTTCGCCCATTTGATAATGAGTTCTCCACCAATACCTGAAGTTACTCTTCCTAGAACTAATACATGTTTCATTGGATAAAATCTCTGATAAAATCCTAATCCATAACCCAGATAAATTCCGATAGTTCTAAATATTTCTAATGCACCTTCATGTTTGTTTTCAGCTAAACCTTGTACAACTTTTAATTTTTCTGCTGGTGATAAATCTGCATCAAAATGAATGTTTGCATTGGGAGCTAATTTAATTACAGCATCTTGTGAGAAATAACTCACACCTACGCCATAATCACCTGACCATTCGTCAATTGCAGCTTCTTGATTAAAATCTACAGGAACAAAAGCTAATTCATTTAACCATCCAGTGATATGCCCTTTTTGATCGACATATCCTGCAGCCTCTGAAGTTCCCATAGCAATCCCTAAGACTTCATTGTCATCCAAACTCATCGCGCCAGCAAGTGCAGTGACATCTCCATCGTTGGCAACCTCAATTGGAATATCACCCATATCTTTTGCAATATCGATATATATGTTTTTAATATGTTTAGCATATAAATCGTCAGGCACTTGTCTGAATAAAGATGCAACCATTGCTTGATTATCTACATAAACACCAGCACTTGATACACCAATACCATCAACTCTTGGCATTTTGGATGCAGCTCTTAAGATTGAATCTTTAATACCTTTGATGTGATACATTGGATCACTGTTCGTTTTAGGATGCCAAATAACTTCTTCGCTGAAGATGGCCTTCCCATCGACAACTGCAGAAACTTTTCGATCTGATCCCCCTGCATCAAAACCAATACGATACCCATTTAGATGCTTGCCTATAGATTTAGCTTGTTCAATCTCAACGAGTTCATCTTCGTCATTAAGTATAATCACTTCAAAAGGGTGTTCATAGATACGTTCCATAAACAAGACATCGAACTGTCTAAGTCCTTGCTGTGAATACACATGTTTTAAATATTCGCCTAATGCCTTAGGTCCTTTAAACAATATTTGATATCCACCTTTAGTCCATAATAGAGCTTTAATTAGTCTTTCTAGATAAAACTCATTATCACTAATATTTGCGCTTGAATTATCAAAAACTACTGTTTGGTAGACAGATATATCGTTTTCACTTCTTTTTAAACCTATAAAAATATGTTGATATTTTAGAGATGCTTTAACTTCATTTTCAAATGCTTCTATCGCTAAAATTGCAGGACTAAAGTTTGTGTCTAAGGGTGTATCTAACGTTGATTTTTTATTGTATTTAAATGCTTTCATATCATCACCATGCTTTCATAGATATCTTACATGTAAACATGTAAAAAGACAATCGTTTTCTAACAATAAAATGCTTTTATCACATTTAAAAAAATTTTTTCAAAATTGATCAACAATGTGTGTCGCTGCAAGGTGTCCAGTGGATAATGCTATCGTAATATTATATCCTCCGATTGGTCCATGTAAGTCTGTAACCTCGCCAACAAAAAATAGATTTTTAATTGTTTTAACTTCCATTGATTTTGGATTTAGATTTTTTGTATCAATGCCTCCTTTATTCACATAAGCCTTTTCTTTATCTTCAACTTTGTCAATAACGACCTCAAACTGAGTGAGCATATCTACAATATGATTAAGATCCTGTTTTTTTATTTCTGCGACTTTTTTATTTTCAATACGGAGGGTTTCAACAATAACACCTACAACTTTTTTTGTTGTAAATGATTCTAGTTTTTTAATAATAAACTGATCTCCGCTTTTCATCAAATCATCCATGATTTCATCTTTAGTTTTATCAACAAGGGAAAAAGATACAATTGATTTTCCATTGTTCATTACATCATCATAAATAAACTCAGACAAATGCATGATCACCGGACCACTCAATCCAAAATGAGTAAACAGTAAATCTCCTTGATAAGAGATTTTCTGTTGCTTCAGTGTTACTAATCTTTGAGATAAAGATACCCCTTGTAAAGCCTTAAAGTTTTCTTTAATTTGACTTGAGTACACATGAGTCTCAGCAGGTGTAAACTCATGATAATTTATGCCTAGATGTTTCGCAAAAACAAGACCATCACCGCTACTGCCTGTTGATGGAAAACTATTTGAACCTGTAGCAACTACAACATGTTTTGCATAAAAAGTATCAGTTTTTGTTACTAATTTAAATACATCACTTTCTTTATGAAGTTCTCTAACAGCTTGTTGATATTTAATATGATTAGGTTTTATATCTTTTAATAATGATTCTAAGACACTAAGACTTTTTTCTGTCTCTGGAAAGTATTTAAAATTATTCTCTAGAACTAATTTTAATCCATGTACTTCAAAAAACGATATAACATCCTGTGATCCAAATTGGCTAAGTGCACTATATAAAAACCTTTTATGCTTAAAGGTTAATGTATCAATAAAATCTCTAACTGATAAATGGTTTGTAACATTACATCTTCTACCGCCTGTGAGTAAAAGTTTTTTTCCACACTTCTCATTTTTTTCTAAAAGTAAATAATTGATATTATTTTTCTCTAGGACATTAGCTGCCATCAGCCCACCTGGTCCGCCACCGATAATTATTGTATGATAAATCATAGTATATGCTCCTTTATATATCTGTCTATCACGTCTTTTATGACTTCATATCCTTTTGGTGTTGGATGTATACCATCATAAAATAATGCATCTCCAGGCATAAGCACTAACTGTGACTCAATATCTTTTTTAATATCAATCACATCTAATTTGTTAATATCGCCAATATGTTCAACAAAGTCTCTAAATAACTCTAAGTCGCGATAAACATCAATGGATACATGTCCAATCGGTAACGCAAATGGTTTTATGAGGATCAGTTTTACTTCTTTAAGTGAATCTTGTATACAATGAATCAGTAATTGGTAATGATCAACAAATGAATCTTTTGTAGGTGACTGATGCAGTAAATAAGGTAACCATGCATCATTGATGCCAATCCAAATAAAACAAACATCAGGTCTTAGATCAATCACATCATGATGCACTCGCTTTAAAAGATCTAAAACTTTTTGACCTCCAATACCCCTATTAAAAAAATGAAATTGTGGATATGTTTTCTCCAGCAAATAAATAAACCCTTGTCCAAGGTCATTTGTATCTTTCATATTTCTATGTGCTTCTGTAACACTATCACCAAAAAATACTATACTTTTCATTTCATCACCTATTACTATCATAACAAAGTTTTACTTGGATAAGAAAAAAGATTAGAAGAAATCCCCTAATCTTACAGATATTCATTAAAAAAACATCTCTAATGGTAAATCTGTTAACTCATAATCCTCTAAGTCACCAGGCATTTTTGGCATTTCAGCAAACATATCAAAAACAATTCTGCCTGAAATCTCAACTTTCTCTCTATTATGCATACTATACATATACATGTCACAACCAATTTTAGTGACTTGATTATCTTTGATTACTATGGCAATTTGTGTATCAAAAAATTCAAAAGCGCTCAATGGTTGATCAAAGATTTCATACTTATGTTCTATATAGTCAGTATTTGTCCAAGTTGACGTGTCATACATACTATTTAATATTTGATTTGCATGTTCTAAAAGTTCTTGTTTCTCTAAATCTAGAACAATGATTGTCTCATCACCAATTTGATAAGTTCTAATCATTTCAGTAGCAAACAATGTATTGATCATTTTTTGATCATTTAGAGAAGAAACTAAATCAGAATCTACATCCGCATAATCATCTAAAAATGTATCACTATAAATCTCATCCCACATTGCTTGAGTTATCCCAACATTTATTTTATATTTCCCATTATCCATATACGCTGAACCACCCTTGACATCCGCATCATAGTATATATTTTGATTAGAAAAATAAGCATCAACTGTTCCTGTAATGGTTTCTTCTTCATTCAGCGATTCATCTTCCATATGTGTACTTTTGATTACCGCATCAATTTCGGTGTTAGAAATCAGTTGAACTTCACTTATATCTTCTGCTAAAGATATGTATGTCTTTGATTGAAGTTTTATATCGGCTGTGTTTTCTGATATTTTAGTATATGTCCAAATATCCATAAATTCTTCTTTTACTGAAATATCTAAATCGATTGATAGTAACATAACCTCATATAATTGTGTTTCTCCATCAATAGATGAAAGTAAATTCACAACTTCTTCAGAGCTCATAAAAACTTGATGACTCTCATCAAACTCTGGAAACGTTCCTTGATTGCCATTACACCCAGACAATAAGTATAAAGCCATGCTTAAAACAATCATAGTAAATATCTTTTTCATATAGTCCTCCCAATGTATTCGTAACTTTATTATAACAAAAAAGGAACTAAAAAGTTCCTTCATTTCTATATAGTTAAGAAAAAGATAAAAAGAAAACTCCTAATCTCACATATAACTATTAAAAAACATCTCTAATGGAAATTCAGTTAATTCATAATCTTCTAAATCACTAGGCATTTTTGGCATATCTACAAACATGTCAAACACCATTGTACCTGTTAAATCGATACTCATGTCTTCTGTCTCACCAGAAATATTAAATTGATACCCCATTTTTGTCATTTGATCATCTTTAAGCACGAATGCTACTTGTAATTCAAGCTCTGTAAACATATCTAATTGCATCTCAAAATCGTTCATCTTGTATTCTTGATAATCCGCTTCAGTCCAACCAGATGTATCATACATCACATCAAGTAAGTCATTGGCATGTTCTAAAATACCTTGCTTAGTGATGTCGATGAGTACTGTGGTTTCACCGCCACTTTGATACACTTTTAACATATCTGCATCAAGCATAACGCCAATCATTTCGCTATCATCTATAGCAGTTTCTAAGTCAATACCGACATCAAGATAATCATCTACAATATCTTCTGGGCTTGTAAACACTTCATCCCACATCTCTTGTGTAACTCCAAAGTTAAGTTTATACTTGCCATTTTCAACGACTTCAGAACTAGTTTCTAAATCAGCATTGTAATATAAGTATTGATCAGTGAAATACGCATTAAAGCTCCCTTTTAAATGATCATCTTCATCTTCCGTTGCTTCATCTACATAATTTGTTATGACTGATAAATCAATATCATTTTCAGATAACATCTTTACTTCAGCAATATCATCATTCATATACATGTATGTTGTTGATGTTAATAATAAGTCTACACTTGTATCCGATACTTTACTGCTTGTCCACATATCAGTTGTTTCACTTACTACTGACATATCAATATTTATAGATAACATCATAGCATCTTCAACTTCAGTTTCCATATTGACTGCTGATAAAAGGGTTGTTACTTCTTCAGCGGTCATCTCAACTTCTTTGTTTTCGTTAATCTCTGGGAATTCTCCTTGATTATCTTTACATCCCACTAATAAGAACAAAGTCATACTTAAAACAAAAATACTAAACAATTTTTTCATATAGTCCTCCCAATGTATTTGTAACTTCATTATAACAAAAAGGAACTAAAAAGTTCCTTCAAAGTTTTATAAAATGCCTAATTCATCTGCAATTTCAAGAAAGATATCATTCACTGGGAAATATTCCACATTCATCTTGTTAAATATCTCATAAGTCATATGATCTAACTTCTCAAACATATCTTCTGTGACTTCTTCTTTATTTTCCAATTTTTTTGTTAATTCTTCCTCAAAATCAATCAAATCTGCCATATCACTCTCATCATAATCATCAACACTTGCTAGTTCGTTTTGAAAATCAATAGCTGCTAATAACAAGTTGATATCCTTAGCTCTTAACTCCAAAGCTTGATAATCATTTTGATAGGGCTTTAACAATTCAGTGATTGTCTCAATTTGATCAAATAGATAATAAAAACCTGTTTCAAATATTTGATCTTCATCATCCGAAAAATTAGGGTCATCAATCAGTTTGTCATACAAATAGTCAGTGACATCCAAAACGTGTTTAAAACGTATCAATAAATCGGAATTGTTTTCAGTCAAATACTTTAATAAATCATGGTTTTCCATTTTCCAATTTGCATACTCATGATACTTTAATTCATCACGCATGATTTCACCTCAACAATATTTATGCTTTGTTTTTTGATCCAAACATTTCAACTTTTTCAGTAACCACTTGTTTCATAGCTTCAACACCTGGAGCTAATAATTTTCTAGGGTCGAATCCTTTACCTTCTAAGTCTTTGCCTGCTTCAATATATTTACGAGTTGCAGCTGCGAAAGCTAATTGTAATTCTGTGTTCACATTAATTTTAGATACACCTAATGAAATAGCTTTTTTAACTTGGTCTGCTGGAATACCAGTTCCACCGTGTAATACTAATGGAATACCACCAGTTACATCTTGAACTTGTTTTAAGACTTCAAAATCTAAACCTTTCCAGTTTTCTGGATATTTACCATGGATATTACCGATACCTGCAGCAAACATATCAACACCAGTTTCTGCAATTTGACGGCATTCTTCTGGATCTGCGATTTCTCCTGCGCCAATAACACCATCTTCTTCACCACCAATTGAACCAACTTCTGCTTCAACTGATACACCTTTTGCATGGCATGCAGCAACGACTTCTTTAGTTTTCGCTAAATTTTCTTCAAAATCATAGTGAGAACCGTCAAACATAATTGAAGTGAATCCAGCTTCTAAAGCTTTAAATGCACCTTCATATGTTCCATGATCTAAATGAACTGCAACTGGTACAGTGACATTATAGAATTCATCTAACGCTTTAACCATCGCCATCACTGTTTTAAATCCACCCATGTATTTAGCTGCACCTTCTGATACACCTAAAATCACTGGTGATTTTAATTCGTTAACTGTTTGTAATACTGTTTTTGTCCATTCTAAATTATTAATATTAATTTGAGCAACACCATAACCTTCTTTATGTGCTTTAATTAACATTTCTCTTGCTGATACTAACATTTTATATTCCTCCTTGAATTTTTATCACTTATATTATATTACAATTACCTATTTATTACAATCGATAACTGTTGTGTAAACGTTTGTGTAACCCCTATTTTTTTACACTATTTTTAACTGAAGCCCCTATGAAATCTCTAAAAAGTGGATGTGGTCTTAATGGTCTAGATAAAAACTCTGGGTGAAACTGAACTGCAATAAACCATGGGTGGTTTTTTAGTTCTACAATTTCTACTAAATGATAGTCTTTGTTAAACCCAGATATCATCATATCGCTTTGTTCGAAATCCTCTAAATATTTATTATTAAACTCATAACGATGACGATGTCTTTCTTTGATTACATTTTCCTGGTAAGCATCATATGTTTTAGTGTTTTTCTTTAAATCACAATCATATAGACCTAATCTTAATGTACCACCTAAATCTTCATCTGTTTCTCTTCCTCTTTGAAGTGAGATGACTGGATGTGGAGCTTTCTCATCAATTTCTGTGGAGTTTGCGCCAACTAGATGAAGTACATGTTGTGCGTATTCAATCACTGCAAGTTGCATACCATAACAAATACCAAAAAATGGAACATTATTTTCTCTAGCATAAGTGATTGCGGCAATTTTTCCTTTTGTTGCACGGTGACCGAATCCACCAGGTACTAAAATACCATCACAGTCTTTGATAAAAGATTCAATATTGTTTTCATCGACTTCTTCAGCATCAATCCATTTAATTTCAACTTGTTTTTTATGAAAATACCCTGCATGTTTCAAACTCTCTGACACAGATAAATAAGCATCATGGAGTTTCACGTATTTTCCAACTAACCCTATAGTAACTTTGCCATCTAGATTGTGTATACGATCTACAAGTTCATACCATGGCTTAACATCAGCTGGTTCTAAATTTTCATATCCAAAATGTTTTAAAATCCAATCATCAATATGCTGTTCATGCATTTTTGTAATCACTTCATATAATACATCAACATCTAACGATTCAAAGACAGCATGATCATCAACATCACAGAATAATGCGATTTTATCTTTAACACTTTGTTCAATTGGTTTTTCACTTCTTAAAACAATAATATCGGGATGGATCCCTAAGCTCATTAATTCTTTAACACTATGTTGAGTTGGTTTCGTTTTAATTTCATTAGCTGCTTTTAAGTAAGGAACTAAAGTATTATGGATATATAAAGTATTATTAAAACCAAAATCATGTCTTGCTTGTCTAATTGCTTCTAAAAATGGAAGGGATTCGATATCCCCAACGGTTCCACCAATTTCAGTAATGACGACATCTGGATTGGTATGTTTAGCAACATCCCTTAGTTTCTTCTTTATTTGATCAGTAATATGGGGAATCACCTGAACAGTCGCGCCTAAATAATCTCCGCGTCGTTCTCTTTTTAGAACAGATTGATAAATTTTGCCTGTAGTAATGCTCGAGTGTCTGTTTAAATTTTCATCAATGAATCTTTCATAGTGTCCTAAATCTAAATCTGTTTCAGCACCATCATCAGTCACAAAAACTTCTCCATGTTGTAATGGACTCATTGTTCCTGGATCAACATTAATGTAAGGGTCAAACTTCTGCATGAATACTTTTAATCCTCTACTCTTTAATAGTTGTCCGATTGCTGAAGCAGTTATGCCCTTACCTAGGCTTGAAACAACCCCACCAGTTACAAAGATATATTTAGCCATTTCTTATCCTCCTAAAAAAATATAAAAGAGTCTCCTCATTTAGGAGACTCTTTGGTGTGCCCTTGTTTATTATATCAAAAACAAAAACATCATACAATCATATTTTTATATTTCTTTAGAATAATAAGGTTCATTTTTGAACTCAGTTAATGTAAATCCGATTTTTTCAAGGTATTTATTATGTTTTTCTTGCCCAGGTTTTGTATATAACATCTTAAACCCTTTGTCTAAAAAAACTTGTTTTTTCTTTGTGTAGATGTACTCTGCTATCTTAAAATCTCGATACATTGGTGTAGTATAATCCACCCAAATATCAAGTTTATCTTCGTCTATTGCTCTTCCGATAAATAATCCGGCAGGTACAGTATTTCTATAAACAAAAAACTTAAGTAATCCAGTCTGTTTTATATCATGCGATAAATGAATATATTCACTCATATCTTTTTTATAAACATCTATAAAATGTTCAAAATATGCATCATCTTGAACAGGAATTAGTTCAAATAAGTCTTTTTTACTATAAATTTGATATAAATAATACGAATTCACTAAAACAATACCTAAGTTCATAGCTGCTACAGGATATGAAGAAATTAAAATACCATAAACTGCAAAAATAAGTGATCCAGATAGATTAATCCATCTTAATCTTTTCACACTACTCATCACTAGTGAAATCAAGACAATTAAACTAGCTACATACCCTACCCATTCAATCCAACTTGGCATAAAATCAAATCCTCTCTTTTTTATAGGTTAAAAAGAGCGTGCTAAGCACACTCTATTCATTAATCTTCATCATACATATCTTCGTAGTCGTCCATGATTTCATTATAATCATCTTCATCATAATCATCATCAAACTCTAAATCCACATCGTCATCTACATCATCTTCATCAGTAGATTTGATTGGAAGTTCTACATCGATATATTCTTTTTCTTCCTTGATTTCTTCGTCTTCTTCCTCTTCTTCATCCTCGTCATCATCATCTACATCTTTTTCTTGTTCTTCAAGATCTTCGATATCAAATTCGGTGAAGTCTAAATCTTCTTCTACATCTTCTTCAACTTCATCAGGGGTAACAAACGCATATCCGTCTTTATCCCACATCTCTAAGTTTCTTTCTTTCAAGTCCCATTTATCATCGCCAACATACACGAACTTAGCGCTTTGCGTTATATCCATATAAAGTTGCGTTAAGCGATCTACATCATCATCAGAAACATTCTTAATCTCTTTGATTTGTTTGATGATATCATGTATTGATATAGGCTCGCTATTTTCCTTTAACAAATGTTCAACAATATCAATCATTGACATTGATTTAAATTTATCGTTCATTTTTGCCTCCTAAAACCGTATATATTGTAAACGATTCATACTCATTTTGCAAGTTTTTTCTATGATAATCTTGTTAAAATAAGTACAATTGCCAAAATAACTGCTAAAACAATGAATAATTTTAACATTTTCTTCACAAAAGATAGTATACCTAAGACAATAATAATACCTGTAAACACAATACCGACGATTTTTATAACCTCGGGGAGTGGTACTATAAATTCTTGGTATAAACCAATCAGTTTTCCATCTATATCTAATGTGTCTTGCAAAAATGCATTAAATCTGTCATATAGACCTAGAAGAAATCCTTTAACTGTATCCCATAACGAGAAATTTAACATGGACATACCTCCTAATATTTCATTCTGTTTTCAACAGCTTTACTTAATGTTAACTCATCAGCATATTTCAAGTCAGCTCCAACAGGAAGACCTGATGCTAATCTTGTAATCTTTAATGTATCATTTTCATATAAAGATTTCAAAAATTTTGCAGTCATTTCACCTTCTACAGTTCCATTGGTCGCAATAATCATTTCACTCGCATGTTTGATACGATCTGATAATGAATCAATGTTTAAATCTTTATCTGTGATGCCTCTAGAAAAATCTATGAGTCCACCTAAAACATGATATACGCCTTGATAAGAATTCATCTTTTCTAAAATGAAAACATCTTTAGCATCTGATACCACCATGATTTGTGTTTGATCTCTTGTCTCATCTGCGCAAATGTCGCATAAATCATGATCGGTTAGCATATGGCACACAGGACAAGTTTTTATTTCCGATTTTAACTTTTTTAGATGTTCGCTAAAATCAATTAACTGTTCTTCTTCCATATCAGAAATCAAAAATAGTGCTAAACGTTCAGCGGTTTTTTCTCCGATGCCCGGCAATCTTTGAAAGTCATCCATGACTTTCTGTAAAATTTTGGGAATCATTAGAATCCAAAACCACCCATGCCACCAGAGAATTGGCCCATTGTTTCTTCCTGTTCTTTATCAATTTGCTTTAAAGCATCATTGACAGCTAATAAAATAGCATCTTGAAGTAATTCTACTTCTTCTAATACTTCTGGATTGATTTGTACATCAATGACTTGTCTTGTACCTTGCATAATGACTGTCACACCACTTGCTTTTCCGAAAAACTCTTTTCTTTCTAAAGCTTCTTGTGCTTCCATCATTTGTTTTTGAATCTTTTTGAGTTTGTTTAACATATTGGGATTCATTTTATTGCTCCTTTACAATTACTTTCTCACCAAAATACTCTTTTGCTAAGCTTAGAGTTTCTGATGTTCTTTTTTCTTCTTTTAAATCTTTGTATAATTTCAAATCATGTGGCGGTAACTTAGGTTTCTTTTGTCCTTTATGCCACAGATCTGCATATATTTCCTTAATCACAAGCCAATCAGATTTTAAAATAGCATAATATCCTTTAATTAAGTCATTCTTGTTATTAATGATTTCCAAGACTTGTTCATAAACCTCTTCATCATACATTTGTCTGCACATATCTAAATTATCATAAACTAAAAGCATATAATCAGAAACCGCTTCTAAATTCCCTTGATAGAGTAAATATGCAGCCATCTTTAGATGATCTTTTGGATAATCTTTTAAATACGACCATCCTTTTTGTAAGAGTTGCTTTTTATCTTTGTCGCCTTGATTAAGTATATGCTCAACGTCTTTAATCGTCACTAACGGCTCTAAATTTGTTGCTTGAACGGTTCTAACTTGTGTTTTAGATTGTTCCTTTAAACTTTGAATAGAAGCCTTTAAATCTAAAATAGTTGCTTCAAAATCGAGTTGCTTAATTGTTTGGTGTTCCATCATTTTAATGAGTGCAAGTTCAACATATGCACGCTTTTGATGGGTCCATTTGATATCTTGTGATAATTTATTTAAAACTTCTAAGTAAAAATATATTTTTTCAATTGGGAAAACACTTAATAATTCGGTATATTTAGGTAAATCTACCTTCATGGTTTTCTCTATCAAAATATCTCTTAAAGCTAGAATTAAATCTGTAACAATACGGCTAGTTTCTTTACCTTCAGCAATCAAATCTTTTAAAATGACAATTGCTTTTGAGACTTCTTTATTTACAATTGCCAGTAATATTTCCTTAAGTGCTGCTTTTGAAACTGAACCTGAAACTTGATGTACATCTTCTTCAGAGATTTCATCATCTGCATAAGATATTGCTTGGTCGAGTAAGCTTATCGCATCTCTTAATCCACCCTCAGCATTTTCAGCGATCGCAATGACTGCATCCTCAGTTATAGAAATTTGTTCTTTTTCAACAATCTCATTAAGTTTTTCAACCATATCTCTAGTTTCAATATTTTTAAAATCAAAACGTTGACATCTAGATAAAATGGTTGGTGGGATTTTATGAACTTCAGTGGTTGCTAAAATAAATATCACATGTTTTGGTGGTTCTTCTAATGTTTTTAAAAGTGCATTAAATGCACCTGTTGTTAACATATGAACTTCATCGATGATATAAACTTTAAAATTACCAACTGATGGCATGTATTTTACTTTATCGCGAAGTTCTCGAATTTCATCGACACCATTATTTGATGCGGCATCAATTTCAATCACATCAGGAATATCACCACGATCAATCCCTTTACATACATCACATTTGTTACAAGGACTACCGTTTATTGGAGATAAACAGTTGACCGCTTTCGCAAAAATCTTTGCAATCGATGTTTTTCCGGTTCCTCTTGGACCGCTAAATAGATAAGCATGTTGAATCTTATCATGCATAAGTGCATTTTGTAATGTCTTTATGATGACTTTTTGACCAGCAACTTCTTCAAAAGCTTTAGGTCTATACGCTCTATATAATGCTACATATGCCATAATATTCATCCACCCTTTCTATCTTTTTTATTATAACATATATGATATGTTAATAGGTTATTTTCCTAAGCAAAATTTCGAGAATAATTCATTTAATAAATCATCTTGATAATACTCACCTAATATTTCACCTAATGACTTCCAAGCTTGAGTTAAATCAATCGCGTAAACATCAACTGGCATATCAAGTTCAATCGATGATAAAACATTAAGCAGTGATGTTCTTGCTTCTTTAACTTTTTGGATGTGTCTAACGTTTGATAAATAATTAAAATCTCTTGAATCAATGTCTTCAAGTGATAATAACTTCAATATCGCTTTTTCCAAATCTTTTAAACCTTCTTTAGTCAGTGTAGAAATCTGTAGAACCTCTTCTAGTTGTAAAGCTTTTGGAAGATCTGCTTTATTTGCAATTATCAAACGCTTTTTATCTTTTGTTAGCTCTAGTAAATCTTTATCTTCTTTAGATATAGCTTTACTTTGATCCAAAACTAATAATATAAGTTCTGCATCTGTAATTGCCTTTTTAGAGCGATTTACACCAATCTTCTCAACAACATCTTCTGTCTCCCTAATGCCGGCAGTATCAATGAGTTTCAACGTTACACCATTTACATTAATATAAGCCTCAATCGTATCTCTAGTTGTTCCTTCAATATCTGTAACAATTGCTTTTTCTTCATTTAATAATGCATTTAGCAAACTTGATTTTCCAACATTCGGTTTACCAACAATAGCTGTTTTTACACCATCTCTGATGAGTTGATTTTTCTCTGACTCTTTCAGTAAATCATTGATTTCAACAATCAATGCTTCTGTCTTTGGTTTAATAATTTCTTTACTCATGATGATGGCATCATCATATTCCGGATAATCAATATTCACTTCAATTTGTGCAATAATTGTTAGAAGTTTTGATCTTAAATTTCTAATCAGTTTCGATGTTTCTTTTTGAACTCCTAAGTTAGCAATTTTTAAAGCTTTTTCGCTTTTCGCATGAATCAGATCCATGATAGATTCTGCTTCAACTAAATCAATTCTTCCATTTAAATATGCACGCTCACTAAACTCACCAGGTTCAGCTAATCTGATATCCATATCTAGTATACGATCCAATACCTTTTGCGTGATTAAAATACCACCATGCGTTGATACTTCAACAGTATCTTCTGCAGTAAATGATTTGGGCCCCTTCATCACTGTGACCATCACTTCATCCAAAACAGACATATCTTCGTTTAAGACATGTCCATAGTGAACGGTATGAGATTTAACTTTGGTCAAATCTCTTCCTTTAAATATTTTATTGAATTCAAAAATTGCAGTTTCACCTGAAATCCTAATAACTGAAATGCCTGCAGTCCCAAAGGCTGTAGCTATCGCAGCTATATTTTCTAAATTCATGATTTGTTTTCTCTTTCTGTATTTTCCTGTCTATCTTGTGGTTTAAATGGATTAAAGCCTCTAACAATATCTCTTACAAGTACTAAAATGACCATAAATAAACCTAATATTGTTCCTACTAAGATATAACCACTACCTAAAATAAGTCCAACCATCGCAGTAACCCAAATGGTCGCCGCAGTAGTAATACCTTTGACCACATGTGCCTGATCTTTAATGATAACACCAGCACCGACAAAACCAATACCAGTAACAACTTGTGCAATTACTCTTTGTTGCTCAGCATCTATTGCTAAGCCGCCTTGTGCAAGTCCAATTTGATATTCGAACATGAGTCTTTGCATAATTGCAATACCAGCTGAACCCATCGCTACTAAGATATGCGATGATAATCCTGCTGCTTTACCTACATTTTGTCTTTCTAATCCAACAAATGCTGATATTAAGTAAGTTAGCACTAAAGGTAAAATAATTTTAACTAGAATTTCTTCTAAAGATAAATTTAAATCTAATATCATGATTTTTTCTCCCTTTCTTCATAAATCTTATTGAAATGTATCTTTTCATTATTTTTAACGTAACCTAAAATTGCATCGATATTAACATTAGTTGCAGCTGTGTAAATAGATTGATCAATATCAGGGTTAATCTTTCTTAGATTATCAATTAACTCTTTGATTTCTCTACGTTTAGAACTTGTTTTCTCAGCTACTACAGTACAACCACAGTTCATCGATTGTATACCACTTTTTTTAATCCATCTGATAATATCTTTCTCTTTCATTTGCATCATCGGTCTAATTAATTCAATATCCTCGAAATTATCTGCCTTAATTTTTGGAACCATCGTCTTAAATTGTCCACCATAAAATATATTGAGTAATGTCGTTTCAATAACATCATCAAAATGATGCCCTAATGCAAGTTTATTACATCCTAATTCTTTAGCTGCGTTGTATAAGAATCCCCTTCTCATACGTGCACACATATAACAAGGATTTTCTTTGGCTATTTTACCTACAACTTTGAATATTTCAGAATTTCTAATTTCTAACGGGATATTCAAATATTTACAGTTGTTTTCTAAGAGTTCTCGATTGACATCTCTAAATCCTGGATCCATCGATAAGAAGACAACTTCAAATGGGATTTTATTATGTTTTTTTAGCTCTTGAAAAAGTTTTGCTAGTATCAAACTGTCTTTACCACCTGATATACCAACTGCAATCCTATCCCCTGGTTCAACTAAGTTGTATTCATTAATTGCTTTTACAAATGGTCTAAAGATGTCTTTTTTATATGTCGTCACTAAGCTTTTTTCAATGTCTATAAGTGATGCTTTAGGGTTTTCAACGATAATCGTTTGACACTCCTGAATCATATTATGCCTCTTCTTTATAAGCTTTTACAACTGCTTCACAATCTTTAGTAAAATCAGTCAATTGTTCCCAGTTTTCTAATCTACATCCTGCAGCTTTAGCATGGCCGCCACCACCATATTGATTAGCGAGTTCATTAATTGTTGGTCCATTTGATCTAAGTCTGATTCTTATTTCATTAGGATACTCAATAAATAATGCCCACACAGGATATCCATCGATACCAGATAATAAGTTTACAACAGATGCAGCTTGTTCATCAGACACATTATATTTTTCAATAATATCTCTTGTCATTTTCAGATATATAAATCCATCAGCAGTCTCAAAGTTTGAATATACATAACCCTTGAGAGCTGCCATTTCTAAAGTATCTCTACTTAACTTTGAATCGATATATTCAACATCTACACCTTTAGATAACAACATACCTGCAAGTTGATGTGTAATATTTGATACACCTCTATATCTAAATCTACCAGTATCTGTAACAATACCAGTATATAGCGCAATAGCGCCTTCTTTAGACAGTTTAAGTTCATCTTTAAATGTGTAATAGAAATATGAAATCATTTGAGCACATGATGGAAAATCTGTTTGTACCCATCTAATATCGCCATAATTATCCACAGGAATATGATGATCTATTTTAATTAAATATTTCCCCATGTTATATCTTGGATCACTGATGCGTTCCTCAGTAGCTGTGTCGACTACAATCACCAATGCATCAACATATTGATCATCAGTGATTGTGTCTACTTTACCTACATAATCTACGAAGTCAGATGTTTGTCCAACAACATATACTTCCTTGTTTGGAAAAGATGATTTAATGATATCTTTTAATCCAAACTGCGAACCATAACAATCTCCATCTGGACGTTTGTGTCCATGAATGATAATGGTCTCGTACTCTTTAATTTTATTTAGTATTTTTTGCATAATGTTTCGCCCTTTCATCAAAATCTTTTAATACTAATTCTACTTCGTTCCAATCTTTTAAACTCGCGCCACAAGCATTATTGTGTCCGCCTCCGCCATATTTTTTAGCAATATCAACAATCGTTATCCCTCTGGATCTAAACTCACCCACAATGACGTTGTTTTCAACATCCTCAGTGAAATTTGCCCAAATCGGAACTTCTATGATACCTGCCATTTGATTAACCATACCTCTAGAAATGCTTTGAAAATCTAAACCACTTTCTTCAATGACTGATTGATCATTTTTACGATATGCTACATAGTTTTCAGTAAGTTCAAAATTTTGAAATAACTGTTTTGTTTTTCTCTTCTTTAAAGGTTCTGTGTATATATAATCATAAAATGATTGAATTTCCGGATTAAATTTATGAATATATGATGCTAATTCAAATGTTTGTGATGGATTAGCCATATATAGAAATCTACCAGTATCAGTTACCATACCACCATAGAGGTAGGTTGCTGCTTCAGAGGTGATTTTATACTCAAATGTTCTAGCCAAATCGACGACCATCTCTGCTGCTGATGCAAACGCTGGATCTTTATAAAATATCGATACATTTGCTACATCAGTGTCATTTTGATGATGATCAATGATAATAATATCTTTAGCTAATTGATAACGATCGTCACTAATCATTCTAGTTACAGAAACATCTGTAATAACGGCTAATGCATCTTTGTATGTATCATCAGATATATCATCCATTTCTGCTAAATAGCTCATATCGTTAAGATCACCTACGACATAAATCTGCTTATCTGGATAGTTTTCTTTAAGTAATAATGAGAGTCCATATTGTGATCCGATTGCATCCATATCAGGTCTTTGATGTCTGTGGATGATAATCTTTTGATATGACTCTATCATTCGTTTAATTTCGTGTTTTATATTCATGATAATTCCTTTCTTTTACGGATTATAATAGTATATCATATATGGATTAAAAAAGCGATTATTCATCGCTTTTTTCATCTTTTTTTAAACGTTCAATATCTTTCTTTAAACCTTCAGTTGCTTGATCTTTACCTAAAGTTTTCTTCTTTCTCATAAAAATCAATATATAGCCAATAATCACTAAAACTAAATAGATAACAACGTTTCGAATGACTTTGTTTTGAACATCTATAATGAGTGGCTCTTTATAGGTTACGCCATCAATATCAGCATTGGGCGCGATATTGTTTTCATCAAGGTATGTTTGGAGTGTTGATCCTACAGTTAACATTTCTTCTGTTAGATTTATGTCTAAAGTTAAAAGTATTTCTCCGTCTTTTTCAAAAACAAATTGATCAATATCTATAAACATGCCATCTTTTATGAATTCTCTTCTCATGATGAGTGATCCTTGTGTGTCTGGATGAAAAACAGCATATAGGCCTTGATTATATAAATTAAACCCTGTATAGGTGACTTCTATATCGTCTCCAGATTTCACTTTCACATCAAAGAACTCGGGTAGATGAGTCCCACTTTTTTGAATCATCAAAAATTGAAATCCTTCAATTGCTAAAAGTCCTGAATCAGTATTTGTAACATGTGCTGCATTATAAATGATAATAAGATACTCATTATTGTTTATTGTTACTGTTTCCTCATAAACTGGAGTGTCATTAAAATACGCCGAGGATATTAAATCTGTATAGGTCTCATTTTGCAATGTCTCTTCGGTGATTGCTAGCACTTCTCTAGAGCGAAAATACTCATCAGTAATGGTTGCGACCAGCATAAGCCCAACCGCAACAATTAACCCGTAAATAATACGATTGACAATCTTCATTGGATTAAGCCCACATGCCTAGATTGTTTTCTTGAGCGTAAGCTTCAGCATTTTTAAACCATTGATCTAAAGATATACCGTTAAAAATTAAAGCTTGTGTTGGGTCAGAGTAATTATTTTGAGAATATCCCATTTTTACAACCATGTAATTTACTAAAATATCATCAGCCCATACAAGACCTAGACTTCTTTGATAAGTATCATAAATACCGGAAACTGGATCATGTTGGATATATACTTTTGTTGCATTTTCTAGTAAACTTTCAACATATTTTTGTGCGTTAGTAGCTAAACTTCCTGTACCTGTTTCAAGTGTATCAATACCAATAAATCTAACCCGAGCATCTCCCATGAAATAAGGCTCGAAGTATGCGGTATCTCCATCATTATTCCAAACAAATGTAACCTCAACTACTCCACCTTTTTCAGTAAAATAATCTAAAGCTTTATACGTATCTTCTAAAGCAAATGTTTCAGGATATGCAACTGGATGAGAACCGAACATATCATAATGATCAATTGCATAAATGCCCCATTCTCTTAATGTAAATGTAGGGTTTGCTTCATTAACAAAATCATGTCTTACAAATGTTCTGTCGTTTGAGAACTGAATACCTGCTGTTGGATCACCAAATACATCAGTATGTGTTCCATTTTTATGTGTGATCGCTATGGCTTGTCTTCCTGTATAAAACAAATCTGCTGATTCCATATCTGCAAGTAATAATATCTCTGCTCTACTTTCTGGATGAGCAATAATAAAAACATCATTGCCTTGTAGTGTTCCGGTTAAACTAATCGTTATTTCATTAACTTGACCAGCAACTCTATTAAAAATGGTAATGCTATAATCAGCCAAATCGATAGCCTCTTCGCTATCGTTATATAACTCAATCATTTTTGAGTCATCAGAACCCTCAAAATATTTAGAAATATAAAGACTTGTTTCTGGTTTCTCAGTAGCAATATAAACAACAATTTCTGTATTATTGTTTACTATATCTCCAGCTTCATAATTTGATTCATACTGTACAAAAATACCAGGTTCAATATCATTGGTTTCTAGTGTCTGAATTTCTATAATTAATGTTGGGAATTTTTGAAAACTTGAGTAAATTTGAGATTGATTCTTACCTGTTAGATCCGGAAGAATATTTGCAAACTTAGCAAAATTGACAACAACTTGTGTCCCTGGTTCAACTTCCTGCCCTTTTTCAAAACCTTCACCATAAGATACAAAATATCCTTCAGTTACATCAATGTTAACTACATCCTCAATGGATGCTTGTAAGCCAAGACCAGATAGGATATTAACAACTTCTTGTTTCGATTTTCCTGTTAAATCTGGAAGTGTTAATGCTTCTTCATCTTGACATGCAGCAATCGTTACTAAAGCCATCATTGCTACAAATAATACGAGTAATTTTTTTAACATAATCATACATCTCCTAAAGTTAGTGTGCACTAAATATTATATCACAATCAGGGTATTAATCCTATATTTATGTGATGGTTTTTATATTACGTCATTTGATAAAAAATGTATAAAAAAAGTGGTTCCGTAACGAAACGAAACCACTTTGTATCAAATCTTATTGTTTAATAAAAATTATGCTGGTTGATGAGATCCTAAATAATCAAAAGTATTTTGTGGATAGACAACCCATTCACTTTCTGTGAAAGTTGCATTAGGAGCACTAACCACTCTAACTAATGTATATTCTGCAGTAGCACCAGTTCCTACTGGCCAAGATGAACCTGGATCAACACCAATAACGCCAATCAAATCAATAATTGTCTCTGTAGTACCATCTAATTTGATAAGTGCAACAGCATCGTCACCATTATAGAAAGTAACACTACTTGATATATCTCCCACATTCTTGATTGCATCAACTGAAGAAGCATTGTAAATTACAAACACTTCACCAGGTTGTAAAGTTCCTGATAATGTAATGTTGTTACCCATCTCAGAAGAACCATTTGAATATACAGCAACTTTATAATTGCTTAAGTCAATTGCTGCATCTGTTGGATTATAAATTTCTAGTGCCTTATTGCTAGATGAACCTTCAATATATTCAGAAATGAATAATTCTGTACCAGTTGCTACATAAACGCCAACTTTAACTTCAAATACAACTTCTTTTTCTTCAGTACCTAAAGTTAGTGTTGCAGTTACTCTGATTGTATATTGTCCACTTGCAGGAACAACAACTGCACCAGTAGCAGCATCAATAATTGAACTGTTTGATGAGGTCCAAGCTATGCTTGAACCTTGATCGCCAGTTGTAGGTAATGTTAATGTTGTGTTTTCAGTATATGATGCTTCTAATGATAATGCCATCGCATCAACTGCAACTTTGTTTGCATCATCTAATGTACCAGCAGATAATACTGTTGTGCTTGTATAATATAGATGTGGAGCATTTCTCCATGCTAAAACCGTTTCAATGTTTATTACATCGCCGATTTGAATAGCATTTAATGCAGTCTCAGCTTCAGTTGATAAAGCAGCTCTTGAATCCCACTTCAACTCAACTGTTTCATTTGCTGCTGGTCTGCTTAGCATAATATAAACATTACCATATTTGTCAGATGATACATCAGATACATAAAGATTAGTTAACTCAACAAGCATACCTTGATAAGGTAGCATATCATCATTTAACGCAATTGCATCTACGTTTGTAGCAGCAGGTAATGTACCTGTAGTTAATGCTTCAACATGTGTTGGAGCAACTTGTCTTAATCCACTATACGTGTCACGAGCACCAGTAACGATCACTTCTTTGCCAATATTCGCTACTAAAATACCCCTGATTGCAGAATCACTTGTATAAACTGCAATACCACCAGTAGTATCTTGAATAAAGAATGTTCTGTAGTACTCATCCGCGATTACAACACCTTGAACTTTTAATTCTACGTCATCTTCTAATGCTTGAGCAGCTAATATAGTGATAATGTCACCAACTAGAATTTCAAAAGTTTTAGTTTCTGTTAATGTGTCTAAAGTGATTGTAGCAGTTAATGTTACTAAAACTTGTTTCATATCTGCAGGAACAGTAATCATACCAGCGTCAGTAATAACATCTGTGTTATCTGAAGTCCAAGTAATTGTAGTTCCTAAATATGCGTCTAATAAAACTAACGTTTCATCTTCAAGTACAACATCATCTACATCTACAGTTAACGCAGCTTTAGTTGCAGCTACAGCAGCTTCATTAGTTAAAGTTCCTTCAGTAATCATTGTAGTGTCAGTGAAATATAAGTATGGTGCGCTATTCCAAGCAAGTGGATTCACGATATCTAAAACATCATTTTCAGCAATTGCGTCTAATACTGCTTGTGCCTCAGTTGATAAATCAACTCTTGAATCCCATTTCATTGTGATTTCATTAGCAGTAACACCATCAAGTAAAGTAACATAAACGTTACCATAACTATCTGAATCAACATCAATAACGATTAAACCAGTTAATTCAATTAATTGACCTTGTAAGCCTTCTAATGAGTCTGCATCTAAACCATGTTCATCAGCGTTTACAGCAGCTGGCATAGTTGCTTCACCAACAAGTTCAAATGTAATAACGTTTGATAATTGGATTAAACCTCTATAAGAAGCTCTTTCAGCGATTAATGTAATTTCTTTACCATAGTTTGCTTGTAAGAATGCTTCAACATCATCATCACTTGAATAAATTGCAATACCACCTGTTTCATCTTGGATGAAGTAAGTGTTTTGATATTCAGCAGATGTAACAATACCAGTTACTTCAACTAAATGACCATTTCCTAATTGGATTGCTTTTAAGATTGTAATGTTTGGAAGTTCACCTGCATCAAATGTCACTGTAAATACAGTTTCAACATCACCTTTAGTGATTGTTGCAGTTAATGTAACTGCTTCTTGTCCAGTTGCTGGCATTGATAATACGCCAGTTGTTAAATCAACTAGAGATGAAGTTGTTTCCCAAGCAATTGTTGCACCATATTCTGTTGATGTCATTAAATCAAATGTTGTTTCTTCAATATATTCATAATCAAACATCTTATCTAATACATTTTCAGCCATATCTACAACTTCTTGATCACTTGGAGTAAATACGATTTCATCATCTTCACCAACAAATACGATTGTATGGATTGTTCTGTCACTTCTATAACCATATAAAATAGCGTTAAATGTAACAGTCATACCATCATATTGGTCAAATGCAGCTTTATTAGATTTATAGTAAATCATTAATGCGTTATCTGAATAAGCAGAGTTTGCATCTGTATTGATGTCTCCGCCGTCATAAGCTGGATTAACAAACACTGTATCGTAATTGCCATCACCTTGTACTCTTACTCTAGCAGTGATTTCATAATAAGTGTATCTAATTAAGTTAGTTGCACCATATGTTGGAGCAGTGTCAGGTAGCATTGCTTCGATATCAGTTAATGCTGTAGGTGTAATTACTGAAACTTCACCATCTGATTCTCTAGCTACTGTTGGTAACTCAGGAGCTTCTGTAGCATTTAACTGTGGAGAACCAAAGTAAACGTCATATGCACCATAAATGTTATAAACCTTACCAACTTCAACATTAGTTGCGCCATAAACTGCAAGTATATCTGTACCATCAGTAAAGAAATATGTATCTGATGTCATACCAATAACAGTTACATCTTCAAATGAAATATAATCACCAGCAACTGCATTAGTTAATGCGTCATTGATACTTGCATATGGTGTAGGATCTACTAATAATGCAAGAACTAAAATATCAAATTCTTTGTATAATACTTTACCATTTAAGAATAATGATGCAGTTAAAGTAACTTCAATGTCACCTTCATCTTTAGTAGGTCTAGTAACCATACCATCAGGTGCAATGATTTCTGGATGTGTTGACATCCATGTAACTGAAACGCCATCTTGTCCAACTTCAGTTGGAAGGTTGATATCTTGACCAACACCACCACTAATACCATCCAATAATAATGCAGTATAAGCTTCTTCTAATTTTTGATCAACAGGTTTAGAAGTGTATGCTAATACTTTGACTAAATAAGTCATTTCTTCATTTTCAATCGTTGCAGTTAATGTAACCACTTGGTCTGTTTCACCAAAATATGGTCTATGAACTGTACCATCAAGTTCAATAATGTCTTCATTTGAAGAAGTCCATGTTACATCATAACCTAATGATGTTTCAGGAAGTACGATATTTGCAGTTGTGATATAGATATCGCCATCTTTATATGCACGTCCACCGATTTCAACTGCAGCAAGTGCATCAGCTGGATCGACAACTTCTTCAGCGCCAATAACTGTAACTGTAAATGGAACTGTTTCTTCAATATCCCCCAATGTTAATGTTGCAGTTAATGTAACTTCTGTGTCTGATTCAGGTCTAGTTACAACACCAGCGTTACTAATAACATCTGGGTTTCCTGAAGTCCAAGTTATGCTAATTTCACCAATAGATTCTGGTAAAATCAGATTTTCTGTCACTGAATTTTGTGAATCGCCGCTTGCGTATGTTACTGCGACTGTGTTTAATGCTTCATCAATTAAATCTTGATCTGAGTCGCCACAAGCAACTAAAACCAAAGATGTAAAGATGACAAACATAAACATCATCAAAACTCTAGATAAATTAAATCTTTGAGATTTCATTTTATTCCTCCGTTTTTTTGTTTATTTTTGAGTCTATTCGACTTCTAAAATATCTATGTTATAAAACTATCCCGTATGGGGAAGCTGATAACCTAACTAATTACGCACCTTTTTTAGCTTCATTATAAGCTTCATCAAGTGCACTTTGAATATTTCCATCACCTAACATAATACGTTCTAAAGCTAGGCCAACTTGATTTCTAGCTCTTGAAGAACCAATAAATGCTGGGTCAAAGAACATATGTCCTGATTGTTGGTATGCAGCGTTTGCAGCAAGTGCTATAGCACGAGCTTGAGCATTTGTAGTTGATGGATTGTTTAAGAACGCTTGATACTCTGTTGATTCATAAGCACTCGTTCTTACAGGTAAATAACCAGTATTGATTGCCCAATGTGTCGTTACTTCAGTTGAAATTAAATATTTCAAGAATAACCATGAAGCTAATTTTTCTTGAGCAGTACCAGTGTTCATGAGTGATACGTTTGTACCTTGTTGAATGACAGCTTTTTCATCTGGCATGTTTTCATTATATGGAACTGGTGCAACACCAATTTCAAATCCGCTACTTGGAACGTTGTATGTAACACCTGCAGATGAACCAATTGTTACGAATGTTTGTTGGTTAACAAATGGAGTTGATGCATAATCTTGATCCCAGAATTCTGGAAGTGTAAAGATATCATTATGATCTTTTAAGAATTGCATAGCAGCAAATGTTTGTGCATTTTCATGCCATAAGAACTCACCTTCATAAGTTGAGAAGTTAAGTGCTGTGTAAGCTCCACCAAATTGTCTTGCAAAAGTAATAAATGCGTTACCAGTTGAATCATATGCAGCAGGCACGACTAATGCTTGTGCAGCAGCAATTTGATCAGCTAGTTCAGCTTCTGTTTTAGTAGGATTTGCAGCTAGAACCTTAGCTTTTGCAATTGCTCTACCTTCAGCTTCTAATTGTGGTGCGATATCAACGATATCTTGCCATGTTTGTGGTACAGCTAACCCTAATCTATTAAATACTGTTTGGTTGTAAATCATAACTTCTGTTGATTTGTTAAATGGAAGTGAGTAATATGTACCATTTGCATCATATTGAGTATTTTCTTCTAAGTAAGAAGCAATAACATCATCAAGCGCATCATCACCATTTAAACCAAATGTTGCAGAGTTAATGTATGGATTAAGACTTAAAACTGCATTACCATTTAAGTACTCAGCTACATGGTCTGGATATCCTTGAACCATATTAGGGAAATCACCAGCAGTAATCGCGTTAATCATATTACTCTTTAACGTATCATAATTACCAGCACCTTCAGGAATAACGATTGTAACATTTGGATATAAATCCATAAATTCATCAGCATAACCACGAATTAAGTTTGCTTTATCTTCGCCCATCGCATGCCAGAATTCAATAGTCACTGTATCCGTTAACGCCGATGGAATACCACTATCTACAACTCTTAATGTAATAGAATCACTTGCACGTACACCGTCATAAGTTACTCTAATATTAATTGTATAAGTTCCTGCAGTATCTAATAAATATGCACCACTCACTACAATAGTATCTGTAATATCAGTACCATCTGGAGCTTGCGCAGTAATACCAGCAAGTGGATCATAATCGCCAGAACCGATAAAATAAGTTTGTTCATTAACAACACCGAACAATTGTGGTGGTTCAACATTTGTATCACCTTGAACTGTTAAGTTGATTGTTGCAGTTGCTGGAGCTCCATCACTGTCTTCAACTGATAATGTGATAACGTATGTACCAATAATATTGTTATCTCCAGTTTCATAACCGCTAACTGTGATTTGATCTGTCAAATCACCATCTTCTTCATCTTCAGCTGTTACTCCATCAAGTGGATCAAAGTCATCTCCTTGTTGAATCACTTGAGTAGGATTTTCAACTGTTATGGTTGGTGCTTGATTTCTTCTTGTTGCACAAGCAGAAAGTGTCAAAACACCCAGTAAAACTAAAATTGAAAATAAAACTTTCTTCATTCTAATCCTCCTAAAATATTTATATACTATATCTTTATAGATATTTTTAACCTTTTGTACCACTTCTTCCAACACCAGAAATAATGAACTTCTTAAGTGAGAAGAATAATATAATTAATGGAACAGTTACAAGTGCAGTTGCTGCTAATTGGATATTATAAATCGGTCTAGCATCACTTGCTCCGGAATCTGTTGTAAAGCTCGTACCACGTAGTGCTACTGAAATCAACCAATTATCTTGAGATCTAGTAACTAACTGTGGCCAAATATATGCATCCCATGCACCAATTGCACTTAATATGATAATTGTGATAATGGTAGGTTTGGCGATTGGAATCATGACTCTAGTTAAATACTTAAAGTCTCCACAGCCATCAACACGAGCCGCTTGGTATAGTGTATCTGGAATTTGTTTGAATGCTTGTCTTAAGAAGAATATATAGAATACACTTACCATAAATGGGAATATAAGCGCAGCCATTTTATCAATCCATCCTAGATTTGATACAGTTACATAGTTAGTAATTGTATATAATTCTCCAGGAATCATCATCGTAAGTAATAAAACTGAAAAGATAAAGTCTCTGCCTTTAAAGTCTAATCTTGCGAATGCGAATGCCGCTAAAATAGTTGTTGTAACCGTACCTAACATCGTTAATACACCTACAACAATTGTGTTCCAAATGTATGTACCAAAATTAAATCTAGTAATTGCGATTCTAAAGTTCACCCATTGCATTTCTCCAAGTCCAATCACGAATCTTGGATTTAAGGACTCAGTTAACTCAATATTTGTTTTTAATGCTGTTAAAATCATCCAATAGAATGGAATAAAGATGAAAAGTGCCATCAGTGTTAAGAATGTATAAGTTATGGAAAGTCTAACAATTTTGAGCATAAAGTCTCTTTGACTAATTTTCTCTAAGTCTTGTTGACTCTCTGATTGAGCAGCTCTTCTTTCTTTTCTTTCTTTTGCTTTTTTAAATGTCTCTCCAGTTAGGAAAGCTTTTGTTTTATGGCCTGCATTGATCATTGTTTGCTTGAATTTATATCCTTTAACAAGATCTTTCATCATAAAACCGATATGGAATCTTAAGACCGCTGAAAACGGATTAAATGTCAATAAACTCATTGCACTATATAAGTGTTGTGTTCTATATGACCATTCATCAACCTCAACAGCTTCTTTACTAAAATATCTTCTCATATTTTGGAAAGCAATTGGTGTGAACACTAATAGATATCCAAGTAAGAGTCCAATGAGTAAGTTTACCGTTGTTTGAATAACTGTAAACCCTAAAACTGTATATTCAGTGTTAGGATCAACCACATCAGTGATTGCTGCCGGTTCAACAAGTGCACCGAATAAATATGCAACAAGAATAAATGCAAAGACAACATAAACAATATCGATAAGGTTAGCTATGATTTGTATGCGTTTAATTTCATTTGTAATTTTTCTCATAATATCCTCCCTTTATCAATAATGAACACGTTTCTTACCAACTCTTAATTGAACTACGGTGAATACCATAATGATTAAGAATAATAAGATTGCAGCTGCAGCAGCTTCACTTAACGCGCCATTTCTTCCAGTTTCTTGTAAATACTCATAAATGAAGAATACAATTGTCTTTAAATTGATTTGACCTGATGCACCAGTTGTAATGATACCATTAACATTAATTATGGCTACAACTGATGAATATGTCTTAAATGCGCCAATGATTGAAGTAACTAAGATGTAGAAAATCATTGGAGAAATCAAAGGTACAGTAATTCTTCTAAATTGTTTGTTTCTTGATGCTCCATCGATTTGAGCTGCTTGATAATATTGTTTATCAATACCTTGAATACTTGATAAGAATACAATAATTTTAAATGCAAGACCTGCCCAAACACCATGAATTAATATAACTGACATTGCAGACCAATATGTTGCTCCAACGCCTATCCAAGGTACTGGAGTTCCACCAAACCATGTCACAATTTGATTTGCTAACCCTAAGTTATATAAATCATTGGTATTACCTTTAAACATAAATGCGAATACTAAACCAATCGCGATTGAGTTTGTAACATAAGGTAGGAAAAACATGTTTTGGAAAAAACCTTTAAGCGGTTTAATCGAATGCATAGCCACCGCAATAAATAATGCGACAAGAATCGAAATCGGAACACTAACAAAAACGATGATTGCAGTGTTTAATACAGCTTGTCTAAATCCTGACTCACTAAGAACCGTTACATAGTTACCGATGAGTGTATAACCATCAAATTCTCCGGTAACAACGTTATATCCTGAGAAAAAGGATACTAAAAATGAATTAAAAATTGGATAAAAAGTAAATACGCCTAATATAAGAATAGCTGGTAGTAAAAAGAATATCGCTTTAAACCAACCAGGTAAATGTGCAAAAAATCTAAGGTGATTTCTTTCTAAGAAGTCATTGATCTTAACAGAAGCATGATGTGTTTTAGATCTAAATGTCCATCTTAACTCTCTAATAAACTCTTTCATGACAGAATGTTTCCTGTTTCTTTATCAAAGATATGAATCTTATTCTTCTTAACGGCAAGTTTAATTGTTTTTTTACCTTCAACAGATTCTGAATCCACTAAAGCGCGTAATTGCTTATCTCCAATCATAAAACGAATCATTGTATCTCTACCTGTATGATCAATATCGGTTGTATCTACATTAAATCCGTTCTCATCAGCTTTAAAATCTTCTGGTCTTAACCCTAGAACGTATGAACCATCAGAAACTTTTGTTTCACCAAGTACAGTACCGTCAAGTAGTTGTATTTTTCCTTTTTTAACTTCACCGTCAATCACATTGATTGGTGGGTTACCTAAGAATTTTGCAACAAATAAATTATCTGGTTTGTTATACATATCTTGAGGTGCATCCATTTGTTGCTTAACACCAAAGTTTAAAACAACCATTTGATCACTAATGCTCATTGCCTCTTCTTGGTCATGAGTAACGAAGATCGTTGTAATACCTGTTTCTCTTTGGATACGTTTGATTTCTTCTCTGGTTTGTAATCTTAAGCGTGCATCTAGATTTGATAGGGGTTCATCTAATAATAACACTCTTGGTTTTTTAACAAGAGCACGTGCAATCGCAACCCTTTGTTGTTGTCCACCAGATAATTGAGATGGTTTTTTATCTAGTTGGTCTTCAATACCTACAAGTTTAGCCATTTCATAAACTAACTCATCTGCCTCTTTCTTTTTGATATTTAAATTTTCAAGAGGAAACATGATATTTTGTCTAATCGTCATATGTGGATAAAGTGCATAATTTTGAAACACTAATCCTATACCTCTTTTTTCTGGAGCTAAACGTGTAACGTCGTCTTCTCCAAAGTAAATTTTCCCATCTGTTGGTTGGTGTAATCCTGCAATCATAAATAAAGTGGTAGATTTACCACATCCTGAAGGTCCAAGTAATCCAACTAATTTGCCTGATGGAATTGTAACAGTTAAGTCGTCTACTGCTCTGGTTTGTTTCCCCGTTTTATCAGTAAACACCTTTGTTAAATTCTCTAATCTAATCTCCATGTCTGATTCATACTCCTTATTGTAATTTTTTTAAATGAATAAAAATAAAAGCACTCCTGGCTGTCCCAAAAGCACTCAGCTATTTATATATGAAAAAAACGAAATTATCGTTCTCATATTCATGGTTTGAAAAGCATTTTGTAAAACATACATAAATTGCTCACCTCAACACTTGTATTATATAATAATACCCATGAAATTTCAATGACCAACCACAAGGTAATTTTACAATTTTACCTAAACTTTTCTAGCGAAAAATATGAAAGCGCTTTTAGGGGTAAATAAATTATATTATATAAAGCAACGAATGTCAATTCTAGAAGTCTTAAAATGCTATTTTTGTAAAAAAATAAGTGCTAAACAGCACTTATTTATATCTATTCGTGTTTTTAAGTTGTTTTTTAGAATTCGCAGTTTTTTGGAGTTCTAGGAAACGGTATGACATCTCTAATGTTTTCTACACCTGATAGATACATGATGAGTCTTTCAAATCCCATACCATAACCTGCATGAACACATCCGCCATATCTTCTCAAATCTAAGTACCATTCTAGGTCCTCTTTAGGCACATGCATTTCTTCCATGCGTCTTTCTAAAACATCTAATCGTTCTTCTCTTTGTGAACCACCAATAAGTTCTCCTGAACCTGGTACAAGTAAATCCATTGCAGCAACTGTTTTTTGATCATCATTTAAGCGCATGTAGAATGCTTTGATGTCTTTTGGCCAATCCGTAACAAACACCGGTGATTTAAAATGTTTCTCAGTTAAATATTTTTCATGTTCAGTATTAATGTCTTGTCCATGTTTAGGAAGATTCTCAAATTTAACATTCGCATTTAGAAGAATATCGATAGCTTCCTTATGAGTGACTTTTGCGAATGGTTTGTCTAAAACATTTTGAAGTTTTTCTTTTAGTCCTGGTTCTACAAATTTATTAAAAAATTCCATTTCCTCAGGAAGATGTTCATATACATAATTAATGATGTACTTCACCATTTTTTCTGCAACTTCCATATCTTTTTCTAAATCAGCAAACGCCATTTCGGGTTCAATCATCCAAAATTCTGATGCGTGTCTTTGTGTGTTTGAATTTTCAGCTCTAAATGTAGGTCCAAATGTATATACGTTTTTAAACGCTAATGCATATGCTTCAGCTTCCAGTTGTCCAGTTACTGTAAGGTTAGTACGTTTACCGAAAAAATCTTTTTTAAAATCAATTTGTCCATCTTCATCTTTAGGTACATGTTCTAAATCAAAAGTAGTGACATTAAACATTTGCCCAGCGCCTTCGCCATCATTACCTGTAATAATTGGTGTATGCGTGTATATAAACCCTTCTTTTTGGAAAAAGTCATGGATTGCAAATGCTGCAACACTTCTTAATCTAAAAACAGCATGAAAAAGATTCGTTCTTGTTCTTAAGTGAGCAACCTCTCTTAAGAACTCTCTAGAATGTCTTTTTGGCTGAATTGGATAGTTTTCTGGTGAATCACCCAATAATTCTATCTGAGTAGCTTTAATTTCAAAAGGTTGTTTCATTTCAGGTGTTAATACCAATATGCCTTCTACTTTAACGCTACTTCCAACTCTTATTTTTTGAACTTCTTTAAAATTTTCAAGTTTTTGATCTTCATATACGACTTGAATGCCTTCAAAAAATGTGCCATCATGAAAGTTTAAAAAACCAAACTCCTTTTGAGCACGATTGTTTCTAACCCATCCATTTAATGTCACTTTCTGATTGCTGTAAGATGCTTTGTTTCTAAAAATCTGTTTTACTGTTGTTTCCATATTTCCACCTCTTTTAATTAAAAAACATCCTTAGATAAACTCTAAGGACGTATGATTACGCGGTACCACCTTAGTTCTAGAAAAAATTCTAGCCCTCTAAATCCTATAACGCAGGTATGCGGATAGTTCTACTTTCACTGATGTGATTTCTTCTATCTCTCAGAGTGTTATTCACCTTAGTTATTGATGTTGGTTTCCACCTTTTCCAACTCTCTAGTAAAAATAGATCTAAGGTTACTTGTCTCTTCATTGATTTCTATATCATTATATATGGTAATGATGATTTTGTCAATCTATAGATTTATCTATTAAATTCTTTTTATATTATTATATAATATAAACTTATGTCATTCTTCTTCACTTTCATCAAGAATGGTCTCAATTTCATCTGCATCTTCATTATCTTCTTCGATTAAATCAAATTTAGCATCCTTAATATTACTGAATTTTTGACTAATTTTCTTACTGGTTTTATCCACAAGATCTGCTTGTTTAGAGACGCTTATGATTGCTCTATTGAGTTTTTCCCAACGTTCATCATATCTCTTGAACTCTTCCCCTAGTTTTCTTAACTCCTCTAGAATAATCGATGTTTGCTCATCTCTTTCCATATTTTTAACAATCGTTTGAATCATGGTAAGTGTTGATAAAAGCGTGGTTGGCGACGCAATCCAAACTTGATGTTTTTGAGCATAATCCATGATATCTTCATGATATGATGTGAGTTCTGCAAATATAGCCTCTGCAGGAATAAACATAATTGCTTGATCAGATGTCTCTGTAGGTATAATGTATTTATCTTTGATTGCATTAATGTGGTTTTTAACATCTTTTTTAAACTCTTTTTCAGCATTTAATCGATCTTGTTTGCCTAACCCTTTATCCATCATTCTTTTGTAGTTATCTAGCGGAAACTTAGAGTCAATGACAATGTCTCCGAGCGGCTCTGGTGCATGTACCATTGCATCTGCCATAAAACCATTTGTCAAAGTTATTTGTTTCTCATATAATTGTTTATTTTCACCCATAACAGCAGTGAGTAATTGATAGAGTTGAACCTCTCCAAATATACCCCTGGTTTTCTTATCAGTTAAGAGCCCATTAAGGCTAACAACTTCCTCTGATAAGACTTCAATTTTCTTTTGAGCTTCATCGATTTTTGCGAGTCTTTCAATGACGTTTGTAAAGGTTTCTGTGGTCTTTTCAAAACCTTGCCCTAACCGCTGTTCTACCTTCTCATTGATTTGAATAAATTGCTTATCAATTTTACTCATCATGTAGTCTTTAAACTCATTTAAATCCTTTTGACTTTGCTGGTTTGAATGTCCAACTAGAGTTGCTACATCTGCTTTAAAACCACCGAATTCTTTTTGTAGTTTCTCGTTAAAGTATCCTTGAATATCTTTTTCAACAGATATATGCTGACCTGGTTTATGCTGATTTAATTTGATTGAAATATAAACCATTAAAATCATGATAAAAGCGACTATGCCTAAAATAACATATTCAATCCATTCCATATTTATCCCTCCACATCTTCCAGATAATATATATGCACAATATCATCTATAATCTCTACATAAAAACTTATATATGTTTGTTCACTTAAAATAATATCATTTACTGATGTGATAAAACCGTCATCATTCAGTGCTTTTGAATAATTTGTTTGTTTATCTTCAGGAACCATCACATCTTGATATGCTCTAGATACCAAATCAGTACAATAATATTTATATTCCATATCTAAAAAGAATAAGAAATTATACAAATTTTTATCTACTTTATCATCTGCATAAGCTACAGCTCCATTAATTTGTGATTCACTAACATCTTTCACCCTCATACCAATAAAATCTTTTCTATAGTAAGATCCGAAATATTCATAAAACTCACTACCTTCAGCGCGATATCGTGGGTTAAGAAAATAATTATTACTGGTTTTGTTTACAGTTACGCTATAATCGTGAGGTAATGATCCATCATGAGAGATGATATCCCATAATGTTTCATCGCTATCCGGAAAACCGACCGCTTCTATGAATTGGTTGTTTTCGTTTTTTATTGCTGCGTGTCCGCCAAAATAATACGATATAAATTGATGTATGAGAAATTGATCCGGGAATGGTGAGTCTTGTGACATAAATATATCTCCAGTTTGTCCTAAGTACTTCCTAGACTCGTCATAAAAAACTGATCTGGAATCATTTAATTCATACGATGTTTCACGTGGAACTTTATAGTATCTACGTGTCTGAAACACATTGGATTGATACTCGTAATTTTCCTCGTATTCAAAAATAGCGCGATCTTTAAAATCGTTGATCTCAGCTCTAACTAACAAATCTTTAGTAACAGCCTTACCAAAAGTAAAAATGCCTGCACCTAGGAGAAGTAAAACTATCAATTTTAGGGAAGAAAAAACAATGTTTTTCTTCTTATATTTTTTATTTTTATTGAGTTTTGAGTGGAAGATTCTTATCATATTTTATCACCTGAGTATAGTTGTTCATATTATATCACAACCTTAAAAGAAAAAGAGTCTTATGCACGCATAAAACTCTTTTAATTACTATTTTTTAGGCTTAATTACTAACGCACGATCTTCGCCTTCGCCCTCAGATTCAGTAACGACGTCTCTCCACTCGCTTAATTTCGTGTGGATGATACGTCTATCAAATGAATTCATCGGATCCAACTTAACAGCAATCTTAGTTTGTGCAACTTCTTTAGCTGTTTTAGTTGCTAGAATTTCTAGTTGACGCTTTCTGTTTTCGTGATAATGTCCGATATCAAGTGCGACAATTAAATGTCCGTCAACAAACGTGTTCAAATAGTTTCTAAGCATATATTGTATAGAAAGTAATGTTCTACCTTCTCTACCGATTAACAATGCATTTTCATCACTATCAATGCTATAGTGAATTTCTTCACCATCGTTCAAAGTTCTTACTTCCATTCTAGAACCGATTTCCATCGTTTGAAGGATGTTTTCTAAATACATTTTTCCTTCAAGTGCTAAATTAACATTTGGAGTTGCTTCATAAGTTGCTGAGGACCCTATACCTAATAATCCCTTTTTTTCTTTTAATACTGTTAATTTGATTTTATCTAGTTGTATCTTTAAGGCTTCAACAGCCATTTTTTCTGCTTCTTGTAATGTTTTTGCTTCAATTTCAATTCTCTTTAACATAAACTCACCCCAACAATTGTTTTTCTTGTAACTTAGCGTGTTTCTTCTCATTTAATTTTCTGTTAAATAGTGTTTGACCTAATGAATAAATATTACCAAAAATCCAATAAAGTGCTAGGGCATTACTTTGATAAGAAATGAACATCATCATAATTACCATAAAGTAACTAACAAACTTCATTGTCTTTTCTGTTTGTTGTGCCTGTGGATTTGCATTATGTTTATATGTGTTTTTAGCATAACTTGGTTTTTTCATTGATATTTTTTGTAATGTAAACATTGTTGCCCCAACAATAGCTGCTAAAATTAACGCTGTAATACCATCATTTGTGTTTGCTAAATTGATGCCTAAGAAGTTTGTATTTGATACAGAATCAGCATACATACCACCTTCAAGTGATATACGTCTAACTACCCCATACATAGCGATGAAGATTGGCATTTGCAAAAACGGCATTAAACATCCTAAAACGTTGATTCCGTGTTTCTTATATACCTGCATCATTTCCATTTGCATCATTTGTTGTGATTGAGGATCTTTTCTTGTTGCATATTTTTGCTGAACACGTTGCATATCTGGTTGTGCAACATTCATTTTCATTGTCATGTCATTGCTCTTAGCATAAATTGGCCAAGCAAGTGTTCTTACAACAATAGTTGTAAATAAAATACCTAATGCAAATGAATTCCCTAAAATTGATGCGAAAAACTGCATGATGAATGCAACTGGTATCACTAATACATAATCAAAGAATCCAGCATCTTCAGTTGTGATTGGCTTTTCACCACCTGCAACATAAACTTCAAAGTTTTCTGTATACCCTTCGTAAGTAAATGAAACTTCATAACTGATTTGATTCTTAAATCCATCTTCTCCAAGAGGATCATAATTGTTATCTGAAAATAAAGCAGCAAAAGCTTCTTCATCTAGTTCTTCGTGAACTTTAACAATATCTCCGTCTTTTTCAACTGCGTATGCTTCGATATCTTTAACATCGAAAGTCTCACCCATATTGTATAAAATTCCATCTACAGTTGGGAATCTGAACGCCACCATAACAATCTCGTTATCTTCAACAACTGTCTCAGGTTTAATATATATATTAAATGACGCTTCAATATCATTTGTTGTAAATGTAAATGTTTGAACGCCACCTTCAATGCCTATTTCATCTGGTGATACATTTGATGGAAGTAATCCTTCATAGACAACTGGCGCTTCAGGTGCAATTCCTGATTCAGTTAATGCCCAATAAGATAACCCACCTTCTCCTTTAAAAACAATAGAGTTTCTATCTTCATAGTCAAAAACAAGTTTTTCTCCATTTGTTCCGTAAGGATTGTTTACGACGATATGCCCAACTTCATCAGATCCGCCGCATGATGCCAGTGTGATGACGAACATGAACATCATTGCGATAAAAAATAATTTCTTATAATGTTTTTGCATTTTCGTTCTCCAATAATTTTGATTTTTTTAAGAGCGATTTAAGCTCCTCTCTCATTTCTTGAAATGAGAGTCTTTTTGCTTTTGGTTTAATAACTATTAAAATGAGTGCATCTTTTCTAAAAGCATCTTTAAATTCGCTGACAATCATCCGAATTCTTCTTTTTGCTAGATTTCTTTCAACAGCATTGCCATATTTCTTACCAATAGACATTGCGAACCTAAAGTTGTTAGCTTCTTGGTCTTGATCTTGATATACACCAAAATAATCGTTATTTTTCGATTTTCTTTTCTTATAGATCGCATCGATTTCGCTATATTTCTTAATGCGATATTTTTTTTCCATTTTTTATATATTTTAAAAGAAAAGACTACTCAAAAATAACATATAGTTATTATTTTAATCGAGTAGTCCTAGTGTTTTAAAATAATTCAATTTATACAGTTAATTCTGCGCGGCCTTTCAATCTGCGACGTGCAAGTACGCGACGACCACCAGCAGTTGCCATTCTCGCTCTAAATCCATGAGTCTTTTGACGTTTTTGCTTACTTGGTTGATATGTTCTTTTCACAAATAAAACCACCTTTCTTGCGAAACCATGCTTTTTTATTATATAAAAAGTATTTGTGTTTGTCAACAATAAAAAAACTTTTTGATTTCTTATTTAATTTGTTTCAATTTTCTGTTTGATCGATGTGTATAAATCAATCTATACACTGTGGATAACTTACAAACATTTTACACACATTGTGGATAACTGGATAAATCTATTAATTCTCTTTATAAAGGTATTATCTTTCATATTTTATCCACATTCAGGAAAATAACTTAATGAAATAGTAAGAAGTTTTCCACAAAAATTGTGGATAAGTTTTTAGTTCATATGGTTTGATTTATGATAAGATATCAATACAGTG